>JAISVI010000155.1 GCA_031271665.1 Oscillospiraceae bacterium | reverse complement strand
TCCCCTTGACAAAGCGGCAGGGCGATGGTACACTAAAAATATAAAGGCGCTGCCGATAAGCGGTCAGCCCATTTGCTTATGTTTTTTTAGGGCAAAGGCCCTAGCAAACCGTCGCTAATGGTACTAGCGGCGGTTTCTGCTTTTTACGATAATCGTGACGGTGAACCGCCAGATATGTAGCGTAATCCGCATCGGCCTCACCTCCTTCACGGAGATGTGGCTGACCGCCTACCGTAGATGGCAGCGCCGAAGGTATTATAACACGGGCAGGAATGTTTGTCAAATTGTGGGGGTGTCAATTGACAATTACAACACGCACCTTGCCTCCCCCTCTGGGGGGAGATGCCGCCGATAGGCGGCGGAGAGGGCCGTAGGGGACGGCGTCCTCGACGTCCCGCCCGCACCCACCGAACCACCCCTGTAGGGCGCGACGCCCCCGGCGCGCCAGCCGGTTCCCCGCAACGCGCCGCAACCACGGTCAAAACACCCGTCCGCCTTCGGCGGCCACCCTCTTTTCTAAAGAGGGTTTTGTAGGGGCGATGTCAATTGACAATGAACAATTGACAATTGACAATTTTGGAACGCGTTGTGGGGGCGTACATTGTGCGCCCGCATTCCCCCGTTCAAATCGGCGGGGCGCTGTTCGCCCCTACGGGTTGCGGTGATTGCCGCCAATTATAATTCATTGTCAATTAAAAAAACGGGTGGCGCGCCGGGGCGTCGCGCCCTACAGGGGTATCGGTTGCGTTGTAGGGGCGCACATTGTGCGCCCGCATTCCCCCGTACAAATCGGCGCGACGCTGTTCGCCCCTATGGGTTGCGGTGATTGCCGCCATTTATAATTCATTGTCAATTAAAAAAACGGGTGGCGCGCCGGGGGCGTCGCGCCCTACAGGGGTATCGGTTGCGTTGTGGGGGCGTACCTTGTGCGCCCGCATTCCCCCGTACAAATCGGCGGGGCGCTGTTTGGCATACCGTCAACAAAGCAAAAATCCCGCAGACCTTACGGCCACGGGATTCCGGGAGTGGTGCGCGAGGCGGGACTTGAACCCGCACGTGCGTATTGCACACTAGAACCTGAATCTAGCGAGTCTGCCAATTCCACCACTCGCGCGTTGGATGGTGCGAGAGACGGGACTTGAACCCGTACGGTGTATACCACACGCCCCTCAAACGTGCGCGTCTGCCGGTTCCGCCACTCTCGCATGACACCCACCTATTATAGGGGCGAAGGCAGGGTTTGTCAATAGTAAATTTTTAAGAAAACGGCGGACAAAATTTTTAAGAAAACGGCGGACGCGAATTGAACGCCCCCTCTCCGCAGTCAAAAAGTGCGGCGAGGGGGCATTGATTGCGACAACGGGGATTCCTACTCTATATCCCTTGTCTCTTTTAGATCCTTTGCCCGTTGTTTGAAAACCTCGCTAAAAGCCGGCACCCAATCCTCGCCCATATCGACAATGTTTCCCTTTGCATCGCGCAAGATGGGTCTGCCCTTTTCGTCAACCTCAAGGGGATTGCCAAATATATCGAAGTAAATGATGTTTCCGTCCTTGTCGATGCCGGTCAAATATTCGATGAGGTTCAACGGCCCTATGCCGTATTCCCCGATAACGGTTTTACCGTCAACATCATACAGGGGGACTGTTTGCAAGTAGTCCTCGCCGCTTTCAACTGCCTCGTTGTGCCGTGCCTCTAACTCTTCCATGTATTTGCGCGCGTCCTCTGGGGTTTTGGGTTGGTCGCCATATGCGTCCGCATAGTATACGTATCCCTTGGTGCCGTCAACACCGATTGCCGAGAACATGTCAAGCGCCGTGCCAGACGGGTCGTCAAGATAATTGCCATAGGCAATGCCGCTTTCGTTAACGCTGAAGCTTGGTTTCTGCTCTGCCGCGGCAGTTACCGCAAGTACCCCCGCGCCGACGCCGAGCAGCACCGAAACGATTAACGCGATGATGCGCTTCATTACAAAACCTCCTTCTATAAAAACCTCCACTTCTCGTATGTTATATTATTACATGTTATAAAGTGGAACGCAAGTCTTTTTATGTCTAAAACTGTCATTTCTCTAAAAAACAGCAGCTTTCACAAAAAGCGTATGCCTCTTTTGTGCAACTTGCACAAATACGTGCTGCGGCTTCCTTTTGTCCCTGCTTTCACAACCCCGGTTGTCTTTTGTCCGAGAGTGTGATATTATTCTTCGGACAGCCAAGCGTTGCTTTTCGTATTTTCAAAGGTCTTATTGATAGGAGAGTCCATATGCCCAAAGAGCTTTCAAAAACCTATGACCCAAGCGCGGTGGAAGCGCGGATATACGAGATGTGGGAGGAGGGCGGCTTCTTTAAGCAGGCGGTTGACCGCACGAAAAAGCCGTTTTCGATAGTAATCCCCCCGCCCAACGTGACAGGTCAGCTTCATCTCGGTCACGCCTTCGACAACACTCTTCAGGATATAATAATACGCTTCAAGCGTATGCAGGGCTTTGCCGCGCTGTGGGTGCCGGGGACGGATCACGCGGGCATAGCCACGCAGATAAAGGTTGAAGAGGCGCTTCGCGAAGAAGAGGGGCTTACGCGCCACGACCTTGGGCGCGAGAAGTTTTTGGAACGGGTATGGGACTGGAAGAACAAATACGGCGGACGCATCGTCCACCAGCTTCGCGTGCTTGGCACTTCCTGCGACTGGAGCCGCGAACGCTTCACCATGGACGAGGGATGCTCGCGCGCGGTGCGCGAGGCGTTCGTGTCGATGTACGAAAAGGGGCTTATCTACAGGGGGAAGCGCATTATCCATTGGTGTCCCAAATGCGTGACCGCGCTTTCGGACGCCGAGGTGGAGTACGAAGAGCGCGAGGGTCGTCTGTGGCATATACGCTATCCGCTTAAAGACGGCACGGGCTTTCTTACCGTGGCCACCACGCGCCCGGAAACCATGCTTGGAGATACGGCGATTGCCGTACACCCCGACGACGAACGCTATAAGGCGCTTGTCGGGAAAACGGTGGTGCTTCCGCTTATGGAGCGCGAGATACCGATAATCGCCGACGCGTATGTCGAGCGCGAGTTTGGGACAGGCTGTGTGAAAATCACACCAAGCCACGACCCGAACGATTTCGAGGTTGCCGAACGCCACAACCTGCCCCATATCCTGATATTTGACGGCAATGCCGTCGTCAACGAAAACGGCGGGCGGTACGTGGGGCTTGACCGCGACAAGGCCAGAGAGGCCGTCCTGCGCGACCTTCAGGCCCAGGGGCTGCTTGAAAGCGAGAAGCCGCACGTCCACAACGTCGGCTCGTGCTATCGCTGCCACTCCACCGTCGAGCCGATGGACAGCGCGCAGTGGTTCGTGAAAATGAAGCCGCTCGCCGGCCCCGCGATGGATGTCGTGCGCGACGGGCGCATGAAGTTTGTACCCGAACGTTTTTCCAAGGTTTATATGAACTGGATGGAGAACGTGCGCGACTGGTGCGTTTCGCGCCAGCTTTGGTGGGGACACAGGATTCCGGCGTGGTACTGCGCGGACTGCGGTCATACGACGGTGTCGCGCGCCGACCCCGACGTTTGCGAAAAATGCCAAAGCCCAAATATCCAACGCGACCCCGATGTGCTTGATACGTGGTTTTCCTCCGGGCTGTGGCCGTTTTCGGTGTTCGGTTGGCCGGATAAAACCGAGGATTTGGATTTCTTCTACCCCACAGGCGTGGTTTCACCCGCCTATGACATTATCTTCTTCTGGGTTGCCCGCATGATTTTCTCCGGCATGGAGCATATGGGCGACGTTCCGTTCCGCACCGCGTACCTGCACGGGCTTATCCGCGACCCGCAGGGCAAGAAGATGTCCAAGTCCGCCGGGAACGGCGTTGACCCGATTGACGTTATCGAGCAGTACGGCGCGGACGCGCTTAGAATGTACATTATCTCCGGCAACGCCGCCGGGGCGGACATGCGCTTCTCGCCCGAGAAGTGCGAGTCGATGCGCAACTTCGCCAACAAGCTTTGGAACGCGTCGCGCTTCGTGCTTATGAATCTGCGCCCGGAGGGGTGGAGTCTGCCGGAGGCGCTTGAGCTGCCCGATATGTGGATTATCACGCGCCTTAATATCCTTATCGAGGAAGTCACCGACAACATGGACAAGTACGAGCTTGGCATCGCGGCGGCAAAGGTCTATGACTTTTTCTGGAGCGATTTCTGCGACTGGTACATCGAGCTTTCCAAGCCCCGCCTTCAGGAGGGCGCGGACGCCGAAAGCCGCCAGACCGCCGAGCAGGTGCTTTGCTTCACGCTTAGTAGCGCCCTTAAACTGCTGCACCCGTTTATGCCGTTCATCACCGAAGAGCTTTGGCAGGCGCTTCCCCATGAAAGCACGGTGTCTATGGTAAGCGGAGAAAAGTTCGAGGAAAGCGGCGCGCTTATCCGCGCGCGTTGGCCGCAGTTTGAAAGCCGCCTTGTCTTCCCCGAGGAACACGACCAAATGCAGCAGCTTGTCGAGGTTATCCGCGCCATACGCGCCCGGCGCGCGGAAATGAACGTTCCGCCCTCGAAGAAGGCGAATTTATATATTGTCACGAAAAATGACAGTGTTTTTGTCGAAGGAACGCCATATTTGAAAAAACTGGCCCAGGCGCTTGACGTGCATATTTCGGATACTCCGCCCAAAGAAAGTTCGCGCATGGTGCAGTGCGTGACCGACGCCGCCACAGTGTATATGCCCCTTAGCGAGCTTACGGATATCGAGGCCGAAAAAAGGCGCTTTGCCAAAGAGCTTGCCGCCGCCCAAAAGGAAATTGAAACGCTTGAAGCCAAGCTCGCAAATCCCGGCTTTACAGGCAAAGCCCCGGAAAAGGTCGTCGCGGGCGAGCGCGAGCGCCTTGCCAAAGCCCGCCTTTTGGCGAAAAACCTTGAGGAGAGTCTTAATTCTTTATGAGCATAGACGACGCCCTTGCGTATATTCACGGCTTCCAGCGGTTCGGCTCGAAACCGGGTCTAAGGCGTATCGCCAAGCTTCTTGACCTGCTTGGAAGGCCGCAGGACGGACTTCGCTGCGTCCATGTGGCCGGTTCAAGCGGCAAGGGCAGCACCTGCGCGATGCTCGCGTCCATCTTACAGGCGGCGGGGAACAATGTCGGTCTTTTTGTTTCGCCGGGCATTGAAAGCTTCTCCGAGCGCATTCAGATTAACGGCATCCCCATCGCAGAAGCGGCGCTTGCCGCGCTTGTATCGGAAATAAAGCCGGTTATCGAGGGCATGGCCGAGTCCCCCACGGAGTTTGAAGTGGTAACGGCGCTTGGCTTTTTGCATTTCGCGCGTGAGAAAACCGACGTTGCCGTTATCGAGGTCGGGCTTGGCGGGCGTTTTGACTCCACGAACGTTATCGAAAAACCGCTTTGCTCGGTAATAACGCCAATCTCGCTTGACCACACGGAAATCCTTGGCGATACCGTCGCGCAGATTGCCGGGGAGAAGGCCGGAATCATCAAACCGGGCTGTCCGGTCGTCACCTGCTTTGATCAGGATGCGGCGGCGCTTGCGGTCTTTGGGCGCGTCTGCGGGGAGCTTGGCTGTACGCTTACTGTCGCGCGGGAATGCTCTGGACTGTATGTCGGACTTGACAAAACAAGCTTCCGTATGCCGGACGGCGACAGATATGAAATCCCCCTGCACGGTAAGCATCAGGCACAGAACGCCGTCACCGCGCTTACCGCGGCGCGGCTTTTGGGCGTACCGGAAGAAACTTGCCGCGCGGGTCTTGCCGCCGTTAAGCTTAACGGACGCCTTGAGATTGTGCGCGAATCGCCCCTTTGCCTTATCGACGGGGCGCACAACGCGGCAAAAATTTCCGCCCTTGCCGAGGCGTTGGACGATTTGCTTCCGGGAAGGCGCATTGTAAGCGTTATGGGCATGAGCGCGGACAAACAGGCCGACGTCTGCGTCCCCATGATTGCCCGCGCCAGCGCCGTTTTTATCGCCTTCGACGGTTTTCAGGGGCGCGGGCGCGTCGCTGACGCGCAAATGCTCGCGGCGCTGGCAAGCCCTCACTGCGGCGAGGTGTACACGGCGCACTCTATGAAGGAAGCCGCCTCGCTCGGCCTTGAAAAGGCCGGAGAGGACGGCGTGCTTCTGTTCTGCGGCTCGATTTACTTCATCGGCGACGCGAAACAAACCGTCAAACATATGGATGCGCATTTTCACACAAACAAAATGTAGGGGCGGTCGTCCCCGACCGCCCGCAACCCCGGAAAATCTCGAACCTTCGGGCGGCAGAACGCCCCTACGACCATGCTCCGTGCGCAAGAAATCCTCAGTCAGCTTCTCTGACAGCTCCTTTGGAAAAGGAGCCTTACGGGGGCGCAAGCCTCCTTTCGCAAAAGGAGGTGGCACGCGCAGCGTGACGGAGGATTTTCCTTGGCGACGCGAAACAAACCGTCAAACGCGCGGTGCGGTTGACATAACCTTTATATTGGTTATAATAGTCATATACAATGGAAGGCGCTGCCGCGCGGAAGGAGCTGCCGCATGGAATATAACGGCGTTAATCTGCGCCACGAACTTAAATATTATATACCCCACGCCGATTATATCGCCATGCGCGGACGTATCGCCGCCTTTATGCGGCCGG
>JAISVI010000021.1 GCA_031271665.1 Oscillospiraceae bacterium | reverse complement strand
GAGCAGGAAGTGCTTACGACCGCGAAGAAAAAGGCCGACGACATCATGCGCAACGCCGAGACTAAATCAAAAGAAATACGCCGCGCCGCCAACGAATACGTGGACAACATACTTAAACGTACAGAGGAAGCCATAAATACCGCAATCTCCGAGGTACGCCAATCCCGCACCGAATTCCGCACCGCCGCAAGAAAGTAGGGGCGAACTGTGTTCGCCCGCCGTTGCACCACCACGCGGGGAATTGCAATACGTTGATTACGTGGGGGCGGCGTTCTGCCGCCCGAATCATTATGCGGGGATTTTGACCGGTTCCAACGCCGCCGTCTGTGGTTGTTTTGGCCGCATTGCAGAAATTTTCGTTTTAAGCCTTGCGTTTCCGGAAACTTGTGATATAATGTCAGCGTTGTAGGTTGAAGGAGAGTGGGAAGCCCCACTCTTTCTTATTGGGAGGGCCGGTATGACGGTTGCGGAAAAGGTAAGGCCGCTTGCGCAGAAGGCCGCCGAGGCCGGGGGCGCGGAATTGTGGGACGTAGAGTTTCTGCGCGAAGGGCCGCAGTGGGTTTTGCGCGTTACAATCGACAGTCCGGGCGGCGTTGATACGGATATGTGCGAACGGGTGTCGCGCGCGCTTGACCCGATGCTTGACAAGGCGGATCCGATCCCGCAAAGCTATACGCTTGAGGTATCTTCCGCCGGCGTCGAACGGGTGCTGCGCGACGGGCGCGACTACCAAAGGTATTTGGGTGAATACGCCGAGGTGAAGCTTTTTAACGCCGTTGGCGGCGCGAAAGAACATCTGGGGCATCTTACCGCGTTTGACGACGAAACGCTTACGCTTGACGAAAAGGTTTTCCTGCGCGCGGATATCGCGCATGTACGCCTTAGGATAAAGTTTTAGGGGGAATGAACTGACATGAACGCCGAATTTTTTGAAGCGGTCGCGATGATCGAGAAAGAGAAAGGCATCCCGCGCGCCTATATGCACGAGAAGATTGCCCAAGCGCTTATCACGGCGTACCGCCGCGATAACGCCGGGGTCACGGATAATATAATAGTTGATGTAGATGAGAAAAAAAGAGAAATTCACATGTTTGTCACGAAAAATGTCGTGGAAGAAGTTGAAAATCCCGCGACAGAGATGACCGTTCAAGACGCTCGCCAGATAACCCCCGGTTCGGATGTTGGCGACGTTGTAAGCAT
Organism: Oscillospiraceae bacterium; assembly: GCA_031271665.1. GTDB lineage: Bacteria > Bacillota > Clostridia > Oscillospirales > UBA929 > WRLJ01. Next base: position 16,268 of record JAISVI010000021.1, on the reverse strand, counting down.
AGAGATACCCACGAAAAGCTTTGGGCGCATCGCGGCTCAAACCGCGAAGCAGGTCATTATACAGGGCATACGCGAGGCCGAGCGCGGCATGATTTTCCAGGAGTTTACATCTAAGGAACACGAGGTGCTTTCCGCCCAAGTCATACGCGCCGACCAGCGCAACGGCAACCTTATACTGGAGGTTGGTTCGGGGAAGGACAAAACCGAGGTTGTACTTACCCCAAGCGAGCAGTCGCGCGGGGAGTACATCCGCGAGGGCGACCGGATTAAGATATTCGTCGTAGAGGTGCGCAAGTCCGCGCGCGGGCCGCTTATCCTTATATCACGCACCCATCCCGGTCTTGTCAAAAGACTTTTTGAACTCGAGGTGCCGGAGATTATCGACGGTATCGTAGAGATACGCTCTATAGCGCGCGAGGCGGGAAACCGCACAAAACTTGCCGTCTGGTCCTCGGACGAGAACGTAGACCCGCGCGGCGCGTGCATCGGCCCGAAAAGCCAGCGCGTAAACAGCATCGTAAGCGAACTGCGCGGCGAAAAAATCGATATCGTTCTGTACTCCGACGACCCGGAGGAGTATATCGCCCAGGCGCTTGCCCCGGCGACGGTGCTTTCTGTGACGCTTTACCCCGAGGGGAAAAGCTGCCGCGTGACGGTGCCGAACGACCAGCTTTCACTCGCTATCGGCAAAGAGGGGCAGAACGCGCGGCTTGCCGCCAAACTTACGGGCTATAAGATAGATATAAAGCCCGAAAGCTATATCGAAGAAGCGTAATGAAAGGGAAAGTCCCGCTGCGGCAGTGCATGGGCTGCCGCGAGCACAAGCCCAAGACGGAGTTTTTCCGGGTCGTGCGCTCACCGCAGGGCGAGGTTACGCTTGACCTTACCGGCAAGAAGCCGGGCAGGGGAGTGTACGTCTGCAAATCGCCGGAATGCCTTAAACGCGTTATTAAAGGCCGCGCGATTGACAGAAGCCTTTCCGTACCGGTGCCGCCGGAGGTTCTGGAAGCAATTAAAAGCGCGGCAGGGGTCGAGATATGACGGGGAAGTTCCTTACAACCCTTGGGCTTGCCCGGAAGGCCGGACGCGTTATCTACGGGCTTGACAGCGTCCGCGCGGGCATAGGCACATGCGCGCTGATTCTTCTGGCGTCCGACGCGGGCGCGTCCGTCTGCCGCGAGGCAAGGCATCTTGGCGAAAAGCACGGCGTTCGGGTTATGACGGCGCAGTTTCCCAAAACCGACATTGGGCGCGCGCTTGGCAAAAGCCTTTGCTCTATCGCCGGGGTGACAGATACAGGGTTCAGTAAGGCTCTGATTTCCTACGGGGAGGCCGCGGAAGGCGTCCCACACTAAGGAGGCATTTCCATTGAGCACAGCAAACAAATACCGCATACACGAGGTGGCGAAGGATTTTGAATTGGCGACGAAGGATGTCACCGACATCATGAAGCGCTATTTCGCGCCGCCCAAAAACCATATGCAGGCGCTTATGGAAAACGAGCTTAACCTTATTTTTGACTATATCACGCAGCACAACCAGATTGAAAGCATCGAGCTTGTGTATGCGCAGGTTTACCGCGAACCGGAAGTCCCGGTCAAAGAGCCGGAGGCCGTCCCCGTACCCGCCCAAACACCCGCGCCCGCCGACGGTACGGATGCCGCAAAGCAGGGACAAGAGTCCGCCGCTCCCGCCCAAACTCCGACACCCGCCGCGCCGCCCAAGAAGGAACAGACGCCGCAGCCGCGCCGTCAGCCCCCGCAGGTGCATGTCATAGACACGCGCGGCGTTCAGATGAATGTGTCAAGGTACGACGACAAGGTTGACCGCCTTGTGCCGGAACGCGCGGACAGAATGAAACAGGGCAAGGAACGCATCAAAACCTCGCAGAATAAGCGCCAGAACACCCCGTTCATAAGCGCGAAAAAGCGCCAGGAAGAGCAGGAGCGTATGCGCCGCCTGCGTATCGAGGCGCTTAAAAAGCTTCAGCTTAAAGTTCTTATACCCGACGAGATTTCCGTTCAGGAACTTGCTCTGCGCCTTAAAAAGACCGGGGCAGAGGTTGTAAAACAGCTTATGAAGCTTGGCGTTATGGCGTCGCTTTCGCAAATCATAGACTATGACACCGCCGCGCTTGCCGCGCTTGAATTCGGCGCGAAGGTCGAGCGCGAGGTTATCGTGACCATTGAAGAGCGCCTTATAGACGACAGCGAGGACGCGGACGCCAACCTTTTCGAGCGCAGTCCCGTCGTTGTGGTTATGGGACACGTTGACCACGGCAAAACAAGCTTGCTTGACTATATCCGCTCGGCAAAAGTCGCCGCCGGGGAATTCGGCGGCATCACCCAGCATATCGGCGCGTACCGCGTAGAGTCAAACGGCAAGTTTGTCACATTCCTTGACACGCCGGGTCACGCCGCGTTTACCTCTATGCGCGCGCGCGGCGCGTCCGTCACGGATATAGCGATTCTTGTCGTGGCCGCCGACGACGGCATCATGCCCCAAACGGTCGAGGCCATAAGCCACGCGAAGGCGGCGGGCATTCCCATCGTCGTGGCGGTAAACAAAATGGATAAGCCGGGCGCAGACCCAGAGAAAATCATGCAGCAGCTTACCGAATACGAGCTTGTTCCCGAGGAGTGGGGCGGCGAAACGATTGTTTGCAAGGTTTCGGCTAAAACGGGCGAGGGCATTGACAACTTGCTTGAAATGGTGCTTCTCACCGCCGAGATGCGCGCCCTTCGCGCCAACCCCAACCGCCCGGCAAAGGGTACGGTTATCGAGGCCAAGCTTGAAAAGGGGCGCGGCCCCGTGGCGACGGTGCTTGTGCAGAACGGTACGCTTAAACAGGGCGACATCGTAATCGCGGGGAAAACCGTCGGGCGTATCCGCGCCATGACGGACGACAAAGGACTTAAAACCGACGCCGCCGGCCCGTCCGTGCCGGTCGAAATCGTCGGGCTTAACGAGGTGCCGGGCGCGGGCGACGTGTTTAACGCGGTTTCCGACGAACGCATGGCGCGCGAGCTTGTCGAACAGCGCAAGCAGCAGGAGAAGGACGAGAAGGATCGCGGCCCGGGCGCGGGCGCGAAGGTGTCGCTTGAAGACCTTTACGCGCAGATAAACGCGGGCAGCGTGAAAGAACTTAACATCATCATAAAGGCCGACGTGCAGGGAAGCGTCGAGGCGCTTCGCGCGTCGCTTGAGAAAATCTCTAACGAAGAGGTGCGCGTTCGCGTAATCCACGGGGCTGTCGGCGCGATAAATGAAAGCGATATCCTGCTTGCCTCTACTGCCGGGGCGATAGTCGTGGGCTTTAACGTGCGCCCCGACGCGTCAAGCCGCCAAAGCGCCGAGCGCGCCAACGTCGATATCCGCCTTTACCGCGTTATCTATGATTGCATAGAGGAAATCGAGGCGGCCATGAAGGGTATGCTCGCGCCGAAATTCCGCGAGCTTGTCCTTGGTCATGTCGAGATACGCCAGATTTTCAAGGTGTCCGGTATCGGCTCGATTGCGGGCTGTCACGTTTTGGACGGCAAGATCGTGCGCGGCGCGGGTGTACGCGTTATACGCGACGGCATAGTGGTGCACGAGGGTGAGCTTGCCTCGCTTAAACGCTTCAAGGACGACGTGAAAGAGGTTGTAAGCGGATACGACTGCGGACTGTCCATCGAGAAGTTCAACGACATTAAAGAGGGCGACATTGTCGAACCCTTTGTTATGGAAGAAGTTAAGCCGTTGTGAGTGAGCGTCTTGCGCAGATAGACATGGAAATCCGGCGCGAATTAAGCCGCCTTATAACCATGCTTAAAGACCCGCGCGTAAGCGGGGTGGTAAGCGTGTCGCGCGTTGAAACCGCGCGCGATCTGTCTGCCTGCAAGGTGTATGTAAGCGCGCTTGAAAGGTCGCAAGAGGTTATAAAGGGGCTTAAAAGCGCGTCGGGATTCCTCAGGCGCGAGCTTGGCGGCGCGCTTAGACTGCGCCATGTGCCCGAGCTTGTTTTTGTAAACGATGAGTCTATCAAACAAGGCGCGCACATACTTGCGCTGCTTGAAAAAACTAAAGATACGCCAGACGGAGAAAATGAAAATGGATAAGACGGTTAAGTGGCTTAAAAAGCATGACAATTACCTTATACTTACGCACACGCTCCCGGACGGCGACGCGATTGGAAGCGCCGCCGCGCTTTGCGCGGGACTGCGTTTGCTTGGCAAAAGAGCCTTTGTAGCGGGCAATCCGGGCATTATCAAGCGCTATGTCCCATATGTGAAGGACTATCTTGCGCCGGAAGGTTACGTATACGAAAACGCGATAGCCGTTGACTCGGCATCGCGCGCGCGTATCCCGAAAGAGTGGGAGAATACCCAGCTTGGACTTTCAATCGACCACCACACCGGGTATATACCCTTCGCGGAGGTCAACCTTCTTGACGAGGAAGCCGCCGCCTGCGGCGAAATAATATACCACTTGCTTCTTTCGCTTGACATTATTCTCACAAAGGAGATCGCGCTTCTTTTGTACGTGGCGCTTTCCACCGACACCGGGTGCTATCGGTATGCCAACACAACGGCGCGTACGCACGAGATTACGGCGGCGCTTATGCGCACGGGAATAGATATTAACCCGGTAAACTGGGTTATGTTCGAGCAGAAAAGCCGCGCCCGCCTTCAATTAGAGGCGCATGTCTACGCGGATATGCGCTTTTATATGGACGGTGCGCTTGCTGTTGCGACGGTCGGGTGTGATTTTATCGCGTCGATCAGCGCGGACGAGGATGATTTGGACGCGCTTTCGTCGCTGCCGCGCAAGATAGAGGGCGTTGAGATCGGTGTTTTACTGCGCGAGACGGAAGAGGGCGTTAAACTTTCGATACGTACGTCCCAAGACTACCGCGCGGATCTTATCGCCGCGAAGCTTGGCGGCGGCGGACACCGCCGCGCGGCGGGCGCAACCGTTAAACTGTCTCTTGAGCAGGCGCTTGAGCAGATAATCAAAGCGGTAAGTGACGCGCAGTGAGTGACGACACGCAGAATTCCCCGTGCGGCATATTGCTTATTGATAAACCGGCGGGCTGGACAAGCCACGATGTTGTGGCCAAGCTTCGCGGGGTTCTGGGTATTCGCCGCATAGGACACGCCGGAACGCTTGACCCGCTTGCGACCGGACTTCTGGTCGTTTTGGTCGGCAAGGCCACGCGCCTTATGGAGCTTATTCCCGGCGAGAAGGGCTACAAGGCGTCTTTCCGTACCGGGTTTGTATCGGACACCCTTGACATTGAGGGAAGTCTTCGCCCAACGGGCGTTCCCGCGCCGGGACTGGCGGAAATACAGGCAGTTCTGCCGCGCTTAACGGGGCAGATTGAGCAAATCCCGCCGATGGTTTCCGCCGTAAAGGTCGGCGGACGGCGGCTTTACGCTTTGGCGCGGCAAGGTATCGAAATAGAGCGCAAGCCCCGTCCTGTCACGGTAAGCGCCCTTTCGGTAAAGCCGCGTACGGACACGCGCGATGAGTTTGACATGTCGGTAACATGTTCTTCCGGCACCTATATCCGCACGATTATTGACGATTTGGGGCGGCATTTGGGCTGCGGCGCGGTTATGACGGCACTACGGCGCGTACGCTCCGGGCCATACGGTGTTAAGGAAGCGCGCTTGCCCGAGGGCGTCGCGCTTGCTCTTTCGGACGGCGTATCTGCCGAGGAACTGCTGCTTCCGATACGCGGCGCGCTTCCCGAAGTAAATACGCTTACGCTGCAAAGCGGCGAAATACAGGCGCTTTACCAAGGCAAGACGATTCACGCCGAAGGCGCGGACGGTCTGCGGTGGCTTTCGGACGGGGAAAAAGTATTCGCGCTTGGGCGTGTTATGGGCGCAAGCGTTAAGCTTCATATCAACTTTCTAAGGTGAATGCAATGGACAGGCATATAGCGCTTGGATTCTTTGACGGCGTTCATCGGGGTCACGGGGCGCTTCTTGAAAACATAGCCGCCGCCGCAAAAGCAAGCGGGGGACGCGCGTGCGCGATGACCTTCGACACCCATCCCGAGAAGGTTATATCCGGCCGCTTTCCGCCGCTTCTGGGCAATGTTTCCGGGCGCACGGAGCTTATGCGGCGGTTGTACGGCATAGAGGAAGTAATCGTTCTGCCCTTTGACGAAACGCTTATGCGCATGTCTTGGGATGTTTTTGTCCGGCAGGTGCTTTTTGATAAGTTCAAAGCGGCGCATATCGTCGTGGGCAGCGACTTCCGCTTCGGCAACAAGGGCAATGGAAGCGCCGCAGACCTCCGCTCGGCCTGTCTTGAGCTTGGCGTCAAGTGCGACATAATTCAAAAGATAGCCATTGACGGCATAACCGTAAGCTCTACCTATGTACGCGAGCTTGTCGGGCGCGGGGACATGGAAAGGGCGGAACTCTTTCTTGGTCATCCGCATACACTGTATGGGAAAGTATGCGCCGGGCGGCATATAGGAAGCCGGCACGGCTTCCCGACGGCAAATTTGGATATTGGGGAAGATATTATAGTTCCGGCAAGGGGCGTGTACGCCTCGTTTTTCGCGCTTGCGGGGGAAGACTTGGCGCGCCCGTCCGTTACGTATATCGGGGCGCGCCCCACCGTGGACAAAAACGGCACGGTTAAAGCGGAAACACGCGTTTTTGACTTCAATGGCGATTTGTACGGCAAAGACGCGCGCGTAGAGCTTCTTGCGTTCCTGCGCTCCGAACAGAAGTTTGAAAGCCTTGACGCCCTTGGCCGCCAAGTAAAGCTTGATACGGCGCGGTGCGAAGCCGAACACAAAAAACGCGGCGTCTCCCCGTAGGGCGCAACGCCCTCCAATCCTCTCCGTCACGCTGCGCGTGCCACCTCCTTTTGCGAAAGGAGGCTTTGCATCCCCCCGCAGACTCCTTTTCCAAAGGAGCTGTCACGAAGTGACTGAGGATTTCTTGCGCGTGGAGAAAGGTCGTAGGGGCGGCGTTCTGCCGCCCGCGACCCCGGAAAACCCGCAGGTGCGGGCGACCGAGGACGGTCGCCCCTACATGAGGATACAGGTGTTTGTGCATTTTGCATTTTGTATGTTCATGCGTAAACCGTGGCGCGGGTGAAGCGGGACGCCCCACCCTCACCCCCCGATTACAAGCGTACCATCGCACACCCTTACCTCGGCGCGGTCTGTAACCGTGCCGTCAAGCAGTTTTTCGGAAAGGGCGTCCTCGATCTCGGTTTGGATCGCGCGGCGCAGCGGGCGCGCGCCCATATTGGGGCTGTTATATTTGCAGGCAAGATACTCAATGGCGTCCTCGCCGACAGTAAGCGCCGTCCCGCGCGCGGCAAGGCGCGCCATGACCGGGTCAAGCATAAGGCGGGCTATGGCGCAAAGATGCTCTTTCGCAAGGGGGGCGAAGACAATCACGTCGTCTACGCGGTTAAGGAATTCCGGCGACAGTACGCGTTTAAGCTCTTCAAGCGCGATGTCCTTTCCCCGCGCGCCGTCCGCGGCGGGACTGAAGCCAAGGGGCTTTTTTTCAAGCATCGCGCGCGCGCCGATATTAGAGGTCATTACGATTATCGTATCGCGGAAGCTTATCCGCCGTCCCGCGCCGTCGGTAAGACGCCCGTCCTCCAGAATTTGAAGAAGAAGGCCCAGTATATCGGGATGCGCCTTTTCAAGCTCGTCGAACAGCACGACGGAAAACGGCCTTCGGCGCACCTTTTCGGTAAGGCTTGCGCCCTCGTTATAGCCGACGTAGCCCGGCGGCGCGCCGATAAGCTTCGAGGCGGAGTGGCGCTCCATAAGCTCGGACATGTCCGTGCGTATTATGGCGTCCTCGCGCCCGAAAAGCGCCTCGGCCAAGGCGCGGCACAGTTCGGTCTTGCCGACGCCGCTTGGGCCGAGGAAAAGGAAGCTGCCCACGGGGCGCTTGGGGTCTTTAAGGCCAAGCCGCCCGCGCCGCACCGCGCGTGTCACGGCGGAAACGGCCTCGTCCTGTCCGACGACGCGCTTACGCAGTATATCCTCCATTGAAAGAAGGCGCTCGGCCTCGCCCTCGGTAAGGCGCGCGACAGGGATGCCCGTCCAATCGCTTGCCACGGCGGCCACGTCGTCCGCGCCGATAATCTCGCGCCCGTCCACGGCGCATTTTATTTCCGGCGGCATGTCAAGGCGCGCTATGCGGCGCTTGGCGCAGGCCTCGTCTATAAGGTCAAGGGCCTTGTCCGGCAGAAACCGGTCGGCGATATAGCGCGCGGACAGCTCGACGGCGGCGCTTATCGCGTCGTCCGAAATGGCGACGCGGTGGTGCGACTCGTATTTGGGGCGCAGGCCGAAGAGTATCCGCTCGGCCTCCTCCGGCGCAGGCTCGCCGACGGTCACGGGCTGGAACCGCCGCTCCAACGCGGCGTCGCGTTCGATATGGCGGCGGTATTCCTCAAGCGTGGTCGCGCCGATTATCTGAAGCTCGCCCCGCGCTAGCGCGGGCTTGAGTATGTTGGCCGCGTCAATGGCGCCCTCGGCCGCGCCCGCGCCGACAAGCATGTGCATTTCGTCCACGAAGAGCAGTATCCCGCCGTGTTCGGCGGCGTTTGCTCTGCGCACAAGCGCCGCTTCTTCCATGACCTGTTTGAAGCGCTCTTCAAACTCGCCCCGGTACTTTGTCCCCGCAACCATCGCGGAGAGGTCAAGGGTAACGACGCGTTTTTGGGCAAGATCCTCCGGCACGTCACGGGAGACTATGCGCTGGGCAAGCCCCTCGACCACGGCGGTTTTGCCGACGCCCGGCTCGCCCAGAAGGACGGGGTTGTTCTTCCGGCGGCGCGACAGTATCTGCGCAAGGCGCGCAATCTCGGCATCCCGGCCGATTACCGGGTCAAGGGCGCGCGCCGCCGCCGCCGCGGTAAGGTCGCGCCCGAAGCGCGCAAGCGTTTTCGGAAGCTCCTCGTGCGGCGCGGGAGTGGGCGCGGGTTCGGGTACGGCTTGGGGCTTGGGCATACGGGCTGTATTCGGCGCGGGCGGTACGCAGATACGGTCAATTACGGCGGCGTACAGCTTGCGGCTGTCAACGCCCATCGCGGCAAGAAGTCGGGCGGCCATGCTGTCCGGGTCGTGCAGTATCCCAAGAAGCAGATGCTCGGTGCCGACAGAGGAGTGACCAAGGCGCGCCGCCTCTTCCGAGGCGGCGCTTACTATATGTTTTCCGCGCGGAGTAAGCCCCTGTAAAAGCGCCTGCCCCGGCTCGCCGCGCCCGACCGTATCCGTAAGGCGCTTCAAAAAAGCGTCCTCGGCCACGCCGCCGGCGCGGAGGGCGCGCCCGGCTGCGCCCTCCTTTTCGCGCATAAGGCCAAGCAGGATATGCTCGGAACCCACATAGCCGTGGCCGTACTCCACCGCCGCCCCGTGCGCGAGGGCAAGCGCCGACTGGGCCTTGTCGGTAAAACCCTTGTAAATCACCGCGAATCCTCCGGCGGCGCGCTTTTCCGCGCGGGGGCGGCCGCCTTCGTTCCCTTGGCTCGGGCGGGGTTTAAGCTCTCCGCCCCGCCTGGCGGCGCGGGGACGCGCAGGCGGTTCGGGTGCGCGCGGCTTTCGGGGGTAAGATCCGTACCCGGCCCCAGTTCCCACGACGCCTCCATATCAAAGCGGAATCGGTGTTTATTCATTTGCGCGGCTCCTTTCGCAAACAGCTTTCGCAAAAGATTATCCCCAAAGTACGGCGGGCGCATACGCAGGAGAGCAAAACGCCGCCCCGGTAGAACTAAGTCGCGCATAGTGTCTGTTTCGCCCGCGCCCAAAAATCCGCAAAAAAGAATTGACAACCCCGCGCGCTCGTGCTAGAATGTGAAAACGACGGGGGATTAGCTCAGCTGGGAGAGCGCTTGAATGGCATTCAAGAGGTCAGCGGTTCGATCCCGCTATTCTCCACCACGTTCCCCATAGGCGAACCGCCGCCTATGGGGACTTTTTGCCGTTAATTTGACCAAAGTGACCACTGAAAAATAACTCTTGCACAGAATCTGCCTGTGTGCTATACTGGACGTGAATTAATCGGAACAGGATGAGTTACTATGGGAATTACTGCGTTAATTGCCGCGTCCACAGCCGTACCGCTTGGCATGACTCAGACGTCCGCTTCCATGAAGGTTGCGGATCTTTCCCTTGACGCCGACGTTTCCAGTATCGATATCCTGCTTAAGGGCATGAAGCAGGCAAGTCAGGCAATGATGGAATCCGTAAGCCATTTGGGGCAGTATTTTGACGTTTCGGTTTAACTGATATTTGTTTTTATTGGGGCGCAGCAGTGCGTCCCAATGCGTTGCTATATACATAAAGGAGATTACATGCTCATGAATTGGGTAGAGGCTCTCAGCGGGGCGGGTACACAGATGTCGGCAAGTACGGGTGATGTGCTTTATTATGCGGGGTCGCCCAGCACGGAACTGTTTTTGGTTATCAGCGGCGAAGTCGGCCTGTATCTGGACATAGAGCCGTCCCGAACCCGCGCGGGGTCACAGATTAAGGCGGCGGCCATTCAAGCGGGCGGTTTTTTCGCGGCAGAGGGCTTTATGGAGGACGGCGTGCGTCTTTTCACCGCCAAGGCCGAAACCTCGTCCCGCCTGTTACTCATAAGCAAGGCGATTCTGCCCATCGTAACATCGTCTTCGGACATTATGAAACAGCTTCTTTCCGCCATAAGCTCCACGCAGAGCAGCCTTAAAGAGGCATTGTCCACCGTTATCGCCAAACAGAACGTTGACATCGACGGCCTTTCCGCCAAAGTCATCGAGCTTCAAAGGAACATTGTCGCGCCGCCTCCCCCCCCGCCAAAAGGAACGGCGATCAAGGCGCCGCCGCTTCGCCCCGCGCCGCCAATCGAAAAAAAGGCGGTGTCACCGCCCCCCGCGCCTGTCAAGCCTGCCGCCGCGCCTGCCAAGCCCGCCGCCGCTCCGGCGGCGTCCGCCGAAAACGTCATGTTTACGCTGCTTCCGCCCGGACACCCCCTGTTCGGAAGGGTCGCGCCCGAAGAGGAAAGCCGCTTTATCGGTAAGAAGGCGTTCACCTGCGGATGCTGCCAAGCAACCTTTAACGACGCGAATGTATTGAGTTATAAACTTAAAACCCGCGAAATAAAAAGTGATATGCGCATTATCCACGAGGGTATCGAAACCCTTTGGTATTCCGTAAGGGTATGCCCGCAGTGCAATATGGCGGCGCTTACGCCGGTGTTCGCCAAGTACGGCGGGCGCGAGGCAAAGCTTATGCGCAACTCCGGCTATGCCGCGAAGGTGCCGCGGTTCAAAGGGTATACGTTTCCCCGCGCCCTTGACGAAGTTATTGAATCCTATTATTTGGCGCTTGCCTGTGTATTGCACATAGACAATGACCCGATAAACCGCGCCCAGCTGTGGCGCAGGCTTATGTGGCTGTATGACGACGCGGAAAACGTCCCTTTGCAGAATATGGCGCTTGACAACGCGCTGGAGGCATATCGCGAGGCATATCAGCAGAAATATATGAAAGCAAGCGAATCATTCCAGATAAGCGTGGTTATGGGCGACCTTTATTCGCGCAAAGGCGACCGCAACAATGCCTATAAGGCATATTTCGACGCGGTTCACGGAGAGGACAAGTCAAACCAGATATTGCTTCGCCATGCGCAGGATATGATGACCCATCTCAGGCACGGTTCAGACAAGGACTAGGGGGCGGCGCACTTAAAATAGGCTTTGCGGGAGGGGTATTTGTATGCAGCGTGTCATGCAGCGTGAGGAAAGCAAAAAGAAAGAAAGCGTAAGGTTAAGCACCAAAATTGTTATTCTGGCCGTGGCGCTGGTCATCGTCTTCGGCGCGGTTCTCATTGTCTTGACAAGCCAGATCGGCGGTTCTTTTACCGAAATCCTGAACGATACCTTTACCGAAAACGACAGCCCCGAGCTGAAAAGCCAGCTTTCCGGCGCTTTCACAAGAAGGCTTACAAACCAGCTTACGAACATGACCTTTATCGCGGCGGGGATTATCCTCTTATACATTATAATCATGCTTGTCTATACAAGGATTTTGTGCGACAGGCCGCTTGTCGAACTGATAGAGTTTTCAAACCGTATTCTGCTTGGCGACTTCAGCAAGCAGGTAGAGGTAAAGTCGCTTAACAACATGGGGCGTCTTTTCGCGCATTTCAACGAGATGCAGTCTATCCTTAACAAAATGCTTGGGGAAATACGCTCGGGCATACATAACGCCTCGAAGGGTATGCTGAACCGCAGGCTTGACGTTCGCGGCTATAAGGGCAACTGGGGCAAGATAATCGTCGAATTCAACGCGCTTATGGACGCGGTGGTCGTCCCGATTGACGATATGACATTCGCGCTTTTACAGGTTGCCGACGGGCATTTGGACACAAGGATAACCAAGGACGATTACGAGGGGTATTTCTCAATCCTTAAAGACACGGTCAACAGCGCGGTAGAGGGTATCAACAGGCATCTTAACGACAAGATTGAATCCGAGCGCATCGCCCATGACGCGGACTTGGCAAGGGGCAAGGCAGAGGCTGTTTCCGAGGCCATGCTTTCAAGCATACACTACGCAAGCAAAATCCAAAGAAACCTTCTTCCCAAACTAAGCGTGTTCGACAACGCCTTTTCCGACTACTCCATTATATGGGAGCCGCGGGACATCGTGGGCGGCGATATCTACTGGATCAAAAACTTCGAGGAAGGCACTGTTTTGTGCGTGTGCGACTGCACCGGCCACGGTACGCCCGGCGCCCTTCTTACGATGCTTGTGGTTTCCGCGTTCGAGGATATCGTCAACGAAACAAACTATAAGGACACGGCGAACGTCGTATGGATGCTCGAACAGCGCCTTGTAAGCGCGTTTAACGTAGACACGGCGGTTTCCAAAACGGCGATGCTTGACATTAAGGACGGCTGCGACATGGCCGCCATCTACATATCAAAGGACGGCGAGGTAAGTGTTTCCGCCGGAAATACAAGCGTTTTCGCCTGCAACGGCAAAGAGGTCACGCGCTATAAGGGTCAGAAAATATACGTGGGCGAGGGCGAGATAAAAACCAAGCAGGACATCAAAGTAACGGTTATCCCAAAAGATCCCGACAATAAGTTCTATATCGCCTCGGACGGTCTGTTCGACCAAATCGGCGGCGTTCCGGCGCGTCCGTTCGGGTACGAACGCTTCACAAAGGTTCTTCTTGCCAATCACGATAAAAAGCTTACCCATATTTCCGACGCCGTGTGGGAAACGTTTGAGTCTTACCGGGGCGAGCAGCTTCGCCGCGACGACGTAGAGCTTATTTCGTTTAAACCGTAGGCGCAAGGGTCGTTTATTGTTTGTTGGAAGGAGGATACCGCATGGATTTGTTTGATAAGGAACAGGGTATCTTCGACGAGGCAACCGCCCGCGTTAAGGAGATAGAGGACGGTTCCCCCGCGCAGCCCGGGGAGTACGTATTCATCGTCAAGGAGTACGGGAAACTGCTTAAACAGCTTAGAAGAGTTACGAAAATGGCCGACAGAACGGCCGGAAACCTTAACACAAGCAAGCTTGATTTGCTTGACAAGGTGCATTACGACGCGCTTACCGGCATCAATAACCGGCGTTTCCTCACCGAGTCCCTGCGCCGCAACATCTCTTCCCTTTCGCGCCACGACGGGCTTTTAAGCATTCTTATGATTGACGTGGATTTCTTTAAGAAGTATAACGACACCTACGGGCACGGTATGGGCGATGACTGCCTTAAATCCGTGGCGGCGGCGCTTGCGAAAAGCCTTATGCGAGCCGACGACTTCGTCGCGCGCTACGGTGGCGAGGAGTTTGTCATCGTACTTCCCAATACGGACAAGGGCGGCGCGATTATCATTGCCGAACGGATTTTGCAGAACGTGCGCGCGCTTAACATTCCACACGAGAAAAGCGACGCCGCGCCGTTTGTCACCATTTCCGTCGGCGTCACTACGGGCGAGGTGAAGCCCGGAGACACGGGCGACGATTTCATTAAACGCGCGGACGAGGCTCTCTACGACTCTAAGCATACGGGGCGAAACAGGTACACATATACCGATTATAGGGGGGATGACATATGATATTCGACTCACTGGCGTATTACAACATGATACGCGAACACAACATCAATATCATATACAGCGGACCGATTTGGGCGGACGCCATTGAGGGAATCGCGGGGACAATCAAGAAGCGCCTTGAGTTTGACGAACTTCCGCTTAACGCGGCGCAGTCGGTTTACTCGGTATTCATCGAACAGATGAATAACATCCTTATGTATTCCGAGGAAAAAGAGAAGTACTCGATGAACGACGGCAAAATGATGGAGGTTTCCAAGGGCATTTTTGTCCTTGGAGCGAACGAGAAGTCATATTTCATCCAAAGCGGAAACGTTATCAAAAACGACCGCGTTGAGTTTATCAAAGAGCAGATTGACTATCTCAACACGCTTGACAAGCCCGAGCTGCGTCAATATTATAAGGCGCGGATGAAAAGCGAGAACACAAATCCCGAAAGCAAGGGTGCGGGGATCGGTCTTATCGAGATAGCCCGCCGCGCCACGTCAAAGGTTGAGTATTCGTTCGCCCCGTATGACGAGGGGCTTACGTTCTTCTCATTGTTCGTCATCGTAGAGCAGGGAGGTAAGTAGTATGGGTTTGGTTATAGAGAAGCAGCGCACCGGTTCTACTCCTTATGTTTATGTTGACGAGGAAAAAGGGTATATTAAGATGGAGGGCGAAAGTTTCCACGAAAACGTTATCGCCTTCTTCGCAGACGTCAACGACTGGCTTGACAGCTTCCTTGAAACCGACTTCACCGAGCTTACGTTCGACTGCGCGATGGAGTACTTCAACAGTTCCACGGCAAAGCTTCTTCTGAACATGATCCTAAGCATGGATTCCTGCGCCTCGGAAGAAAAAAAGGTCACGGTAAACTGGATTACCACCGAAGACAACGATATAATTATCGAATGCGGCGAGGATTTCCAAGAAGAAGTGGAAAACCTTAAGTTCAACATGGTCATCTCTTAATAAGCGGCGCTCCCCCCAGAGGGAAGCGGCCTTTCAGACTGCGGACAAAGCGCAGTACGCGGGGCGCGGCGTCCCCGCCGTCGCCTATCTTTACCCTTGATATCGCAAAGATTTTTGTATATACTGATGCTATAACTTCAAAAAGGGGATAACCGCCATGTTAAGCGCAAGTATCATCAGATCGCTTAAGCAGACAAATGTAAGCGTAAACGCAGAACAGACGAGAGAACGTGCGCGGGCTGTGCTTAAGGGGGCAAGCCGCAAGCAGAAAAACGAGATTGATATGCTTGCGGGGTTGAAACGGACGACAATCAACCGTACCTATGTCACCGGGACCATTTCCGCCAAGGTCGCCATTTCCATCGCCCAAATACTTGGCATAAGTCCGTTCTATCTCACCGCCGAAGCGGACGAGCCCGGGAAATGCACAGACAAGACGCTTAACGAGTTCCTTGTGGCGAAAGGCTATGCCAACGAAACAAACTACTCCGCCGCCGACAACACGAAGCCCGCCGCCTTACGGACGACAGAGGAAAGCGCCCCTCCGCCCGCGAAGACTCCGGCGTATTCCCCGCTGGCCGCCCCGTCAATCCCCGAGGACGAAGCGGCGCAGCTTCTGCGCGCTCTTTATATCCGCGCCAAATACTCCGCCGCCGCGGCACAAACGCTTTCGCGCGTAACAAAGATGCTTACGCACGAAGGGTAACTGTACCATAAGCCGAATCCGCGCGGCTTGGATTTGTTTAACGTTCGCCCCTCTCTGCAGCCGAAAGGCGCGGAGAGGGGTTTGCCGTGCCGCGCGTTTAAACATTGACGGCGCAGGGTAACAGTGGTATTCTGGTTAAAAAGCAAAAGGAGCGGCACATGAAGAAAATACTGACCCCGCGTGATGCGGCGCGGCTTATCCCCGACGGGGCGACGTTGATGGTCGGCGGGTTTATGGGCTGCGGAAGCGCGCATAAAACCCTTGCCGAAATACGCGCGAAGGATCTTACCGTCATATGCAACGACGGTGCCAAGGCCGGGGGTTCGGACGGAAGCGACTACTACGGCGTGGCGAAGCTTATCCACAATAAGCAGGTCAAAAAGCTTATCGCAAGCCATGTGGGACTTAACCCCGAGGTGGCCGAACAGCAAAGCGCCGGAACGCTTGAGCTTGTCCTTGTCCCGCAGGGCAGCCTGGCGGAGATGATCCGCGCGGGCGGGGCGGGTCTTGGCGGCGT
>JAISVI010000004.1 GCA_031271665.1 Oscillospiraceae bacterium | reverse complement strand
GGGGTGGTGGTGGGCCCCTTGAGGATAACGTGGCACTCTTTAAGCTCGCCAAGCGTCTGGGCGGGGATGGCCGCGCGCTCGGCGGCGCGGCGCTCGATTGTAAGGGAGTCGATCGCGCGAAACTCCACCTTGCCAGTCTCGATTTCCTTTCGCAGAAGAATTCTAAGCACCCGCTCGGACTGCGCGGTGATGGCCGGGCCGATGCCGTCGCCGCCGCACACCCCAACAATAAGTTTGTCAAGCGCCTGATAGTCTATAAAGTCCCCCTCGGAATTAAGCCGCTCGGCGCGCGCAAGCTGCGCGTTAAGGATGTCGGTAAATCTCCCGACTGCCCCGGTAAGGTCATGCGTCATTAGAAAACCCCCAAAATGTCAGTTGCGGCAGAGGCGAACACAGTTCGCCCCTGCGACGTGTTCCAAAATTGTCAATTCAGACGCTCTAAAAACCTATGTTTTCGTTTGGCTTCGCCAAACGAAAACGAGCGCAGCGCTTGCGAACAGGCGCCTGTGGCGCGGCATCGCAAGCCGGAGCGGGGGTTTTTAGAGGTACCTAATTGCCTACACGTTTACTCTGTCAAAGCTTTCAAACTGATCCTGAACTTCAAGGAACGCCTTTACAAGCTGCGGGTCGAACTGTGTGGCCGAGCTTTCGGTGATGATTTTCACCGCATCCTCGTGGGAGAAGGGAAGTTTGTAGATACGCGGGCTTACAAGCGCGTCATAGACGTCCACAATCGCGAGTATGCGCGCGGAAAGGGGTATCTCCTCGCCGGAAAGCCCATCGGGATAGCCCCTGCCGTCCCAGCGCTCGTGATGGTGGCGGCAGATGTCGCGGCAATGCTTGCGGAAGGACGGGTCTTCCTCGTCAAGCATGGTGTCAATAATCTCGCTTCCGATTGCCGAGTGCGTCTTTATAACCTCGAACTCTTCCTTGGTAAGCGCGCCGGGCTTAAGCAGTATGTTGTCCGGGATGGCGATTTTGCCGATGTCGTGAAGCGGGACGGATTTAACAATAATATCCTCGTCCCGCGGGGGGACGTTGCGCCCGTATTCCGAGTGGTTGCGCAGGAAGTCAAGCAGTATGCGCGTCATGCCGCTTGTACGCTTGACGTGCTGGCCGCTTTCAAGGTTGCGGTACTCGATTACGTTTGCCATATTGTTAAGCATCTTGTCCTTGGAACGGACAAGCTCGGCCACCTTCTGGTCAACCAATTCCTCAAGGTGCGCCTGATATTTCTGTATGGTAAGCTGATTGGCGATTCGGATCTTTACAACGCTTGCGTTAAAGGGCTTGGCGATATAGTCCGCCGCGCCCAGGGAAAGACCGCGCGTCTCGGTGTTGTCCGGGTCGGCGGCGGTGATGAAGATAACCGGAATACGGGCTGTAAGCGGGTTTTCTTTCATCTTAGCAAGCACCGTAAGGCCGTCCATCTCCGGCATCATAATGTCCAAAAGGACAAGCGACGGCATAACGGCTGCGCTGAATATCATGTTAATCGCCTCTACGCCGCTTGCGGCCTGCACAACGGTATACTCGCTTTCAAGTATGGATTCGAGTATGTCCCGGTTGATTTCCATGTCGTCAACAACCAATATAACTTCCTTTTTCACGCGGACGCCTCCTTCATAAATATCAAAATCCGGGTAAGCGGGCGGAAAGATAAAGTACGGGGATGCCCCTTTCCCGGAAACGCGTTTCATACTCGGTAGCGATGTTTCCGTTTCCCTCGGACAGATTAAGGTCAAGCGCGGCGATTTTCCAGCCGCCTTCAGTAAGTACCTTGCGCGAATAGGCAAAAAGGCCGGGATTGTCTGTTTTCATCTCAAGCCTTCCGCCCGGGGTCAGCATGGCGGCATAGCGGACAAGGTATTCCGGATGCGTAAGCCGCCGATGCGCGTGTCCGCGCCGCGGCCAGGGGTCGGAGAAGTTAAGGTATATCCCGCTTACGCTTCCCTCTTCAAGCTCAAGCGTGTCCGCGCCGCCCAAGTGGAAGAAAAGATTGGTAAGCCCAAGCGCGCGGGTAAGTTCCATCGCCCGTACGGCCACGTTCGCGTCCCGCTCGGCCGCGAGGAAAAGGCAGTCAGGCCGTTTTTCGGCAAGGCGCGTGATAAATCCGCCCATTCCGCAGCCGACCTCGACAAAAAGCTCCCGCCGGTCGCCCGGCGTCCGTCCGTCCCAAATAAGCCCCGACACGCTTTGCAAACGGGGTAAAAGGTTTTTCCTTCTGCGAAGGCGCAAAGACACAACCCCCCAGTGTTTTAAATAATAACATATACGGCGCTTAACTGCAAGGGTGCGGCCGCTTTAAAAAAGTCATTGTTTTCGTTTGGCGCAGCCGGTCGCGCCCGTCATAAACCCTCTCTCCGCTTTAACCCCCGCCAAGCTGCCTTAGCAGCGCGTCTAAATCGTCGGGGCTGTAGAACTCAATCTCCACTCGCCCCTTCTTTTTTCCCGCGACAATCTTAACGCGCCGCTGAAAACGCTCGGAAAGGCTTTTTTCATGCTCTTCAAGGAAGTTCACTTCACTTGGCGTTTCCGTCTCGCGCTCTTTTTCCAGAAGCCTTTTTACATACTCTTCTGTCTGGCGGACGGACAGCCCCGACGCGGCCACGTGCTGGGCGGCGGCAAGCTGCCTTTTTTCGCCGTGCAGGGAAAGAAGCGCCCTCGCGTGACCCTCGGACAAGCTCCCCTCGGTAAGCATTGTCTTGACGGCGGCGGGAAGCGCCAGAAGGCGCAGGGCGTTCGCGACTGCCGGGCGGCTTCGCCCGACTTGCCGTGAGACATCCTCTTGGGTAAGGCCGAACTCGTCCATAAGCGCGCGATAGCCCTCGGCTATTTCAAGGCTGTTAAGATCCTCGCGCTGAAGGTTTTCTATAAGCGCAAGCTCGGCCACCTTGCGGTCGTCGGCGTCAAGCACGACCGCCGGCAGATGCGTAAGCCCCGCCATGCGCGCCGCGCGCCAGCGCCGCTCACCCGCGATAATCTGATACGCCCCCGAACTGCGCCTGCGCACCACAAGCGGCGTGATTACTCCGTGAAGCCGTATCGAGTCGGCAAGGTCGCTGAGGGAAACCTCGTCAAAGCTCTTGCGCGGCTGGTCGCGGTTCGGCTCTATCTCCGCGATGCGCAGGCTAAAGTATCCGCTGTGCGAGTCGCGGGTCGCCTCTTCTCCCAGAAGCGCGCCCAAGCCGCGCCCAAGCCCCTTCTTCTCCGCCATTACGCGATCACCTGATTTCTTTTTATGATTTCCGCCGACAGCGTATTGTAGCAGTCGGCGCCGCGTGAAAACTTGTCGTAATACTGCACCGGCATACCGTGGCTGGGCGCTTCCGACAGACGCACGTTGCGCGGTATAACCGTCTGATACAGCTTGTCCGGGAAGTGGCGCTTAACCTCTTCAGCCACCTGTAAGGAAAGGTTAAGCCGCGCGTCGTACATTGTAAGCAAAAGCCCCTCGATTTCAAGATTGGTATTAAGCGCGCGGCGCACCTTGCGCACCGTGTACATAAGGTCGGAAAGCCCCTCCAGCGCGTAGTACTCGCACTGGACGGGGATAAGCGCGCTGTCCGCCGCGCACAGGCACTGAAGCGTAAGCAGCGTAAGCGTAGGCGGCGAGTCTATAAGGATAAAGTCGTACGCTTCGCGAAGCGGCTCCAGCGCGTCCTTGAGTTTATATTCCCTGCGCTCTTCGGAGATAAGCTCTATCTCCGCGCCGCTTAACGCCTTGTTCGAGGGAAGCACGTCGCCGTACTTCGTATGTATAACGGCCCTTTGCGCCTGCGTCTGCCCGATAATGACCTCGTACATGTTGGGCGAGGTGTTTTTGTCAACGCCGAATCCCGAGGTCGAGTTCCCCTGCGGGTCAAAGTCGCAAAGCAGCACCTTTTTCCCCGCCTGTGTAAGCGCGGCCGCGGTATTCACGCATGTGGTCGTCTTGCCCACGCCGCCCTTCTGATTTACAACCGCTATAATCTTCCCCAAAGCCAAAGCCCCCTGACCGCCATATTATAACAGCGTCAGGAGGCCGCGTCAACACTAGCAATGTTTCACGTGAAACAATCAAAGAAGAGCGCCCCGCCCGAGCAGGGAGGGTAAACGGAGCGCAGACCGGGCAACCCAAGAAGCGCGAAGCGATTCTGGTTGGACGGGCGGAGCGCAGTTTAGCCGCCCGCCCGCGAGGGCGAAGGGCGCTTGACAGAAAAGAAGAGCGCCCCGCCGGTTTGGTCAAAACACCCGTCCGCCTGCGGCGGCCACCCTCTTTTCTAAAGAGGGTTTTGTGGGGGCGGTGTCAATTGACAATGAACAATTGACAATTGACAATTGGGGGATAATCCTCCGTCGCGCTGCGCGCGCCACCTCCTTTTGCGAAAGGAGGCATTGCGTCCCCCCGCGTAAGGCTCCTTTTCCAAAGGAGCTGTCACGAAGTGACTGAGGATTTCTTCCGGCGCGGTGAAAGGCTGTAGGGGCGGCGTTCTGCCGCCCGTGGGTTTGCGGCGGCGCGGGGGTTTGTTTGGGTGGCGCGCCGGGGGCGTCGCGCCCTACGGTCAAAACACCCGTCCGCCTGCGGCGGCCACCCTCTTTTCTAAAGAGGGTTGTAGGGGCGGTGTCAATTGACAATGAACAATTGACAATTGACAATTGGGGGACGATTGCAGGGGCGGCGTTCTGCCGCCCGTAACGTGCCGCCAATTCAGATGGCGCGCCGGGGCGTCGCGCCCTACAAAGTGCGTTGTAGGGGCGACCGCCCTCGGTCGCCCGCATTTCCCCAAAGGGGACGATGATACTCGTCCCGCCGCCTGCGCGGCGATTGCCGCCAATCATAATTGTCAATTGTCAATTGTTCATTGTCAATTGCCATCCCTACACCCTTTTCGGCACCTTGATTGTAAGGATAATCTCGTCGCCCACCTCCTCTTTGTCAAGGTTCGCGGGGATTCCGGCGCGGCGCACCACGTCCACGGCGCGGTTTACCGTGTTCAAAAAAAGCCGAACGTCCTTGAATATGTAAAGGGTTCTTATCTTGTCCTTTGCTCCCGTCACCTCCGGTTCGGACGGGCGAGGAACTACGGCGGTGGCGAGGTATGCGTCTATATATTCGTCGGTCTGCGCCACGTTAAGCCTGCGCTCGACGATCGTTTCGATAACGGTCTTGCGGTCGTCCTCGTCCTCAAGGCGTAAAAGGGCGCGGGCGTGGCGCTCAGTAAGGCCGTTATCGCGTATGGACTGTATAATCTCCGGCGGGTGGCGAAGTATGCGCAGCTTGTTGGCAAGCGCGGACTGGCTTTTCCCTATCCGGCGCGCCGCCTCTTCCTGGGAAAGCCCGAACTGGCGGATAAGGCGCTGTATGCCTTCGGCCTCCTCGAAAAAGTCCAGGTCGCAGCGCTGAAGATTTTCCACAAGCGCGATAAGCGAGCTTTGCTTTTCGTCCGCGCCCAGAAGTATGCACGGCACCTCCTCAAGCCCGGCGAGGCGCGCGGCGCGAAGCCGCCGCTCGCCCGCGACAAGCTCAAAGCTTCCGTTTTCAAGCTTGCGCACGGTAAGGGGCTGCAGCACCCCGTACTGCCGGATAGAGTCTGCAAGCTCGCTTAACCCTTCCGCGTCGAAGATACGGCGCGGCTGACCGGGGTTCGGCCTTATAAAGTGAGTGCGGATCATAAATACGCGGTTGCTTTCCAAAAGCCCATGCTTTTTTGCGAACTGCATGGCGTCGCCCCCTTAATCGGTTTACATAATCTTACCGCTTATCAAGGGGCAAAGAAGCGTAAAGCCTGTCTGCTGAAAAGCATCTTTTTTTGCCGCGCCGTGATAGCGTACGGCGGGAAAAGGGGGGAAAGGGAAAGCTTCCTACCTTCTGTCAATAAGCCTTTTAAGGCGCGGCGACAGTACCGAGCAGACGGCGACCTTTATCGCGTCGCCGGGCAGGAACGGCAGCGCGCAGGCGGTAACGGCGGCGGCAAAGCCCTTTTCCCCGCGGAAGTAGACCATGTACCACAAAAGCCCCGGCAGATAGGTAAGAAAAATCTGCCCAAGCGCCATCGCCGGGGCCATGTACCGCGTTTTGCACCCCAACCTGTCGGAGACAAACCCCACTCCCCAAGCGGTAAGTATATAGCCAAGCAGAAACCCGCCCGTCGGCCCGAACAATGCCGAAAGCCCGCCGCGCTGCCCCGTGAATATCGGCAGTCCCGCGGCCCCCAAAAGCACATAGGCAAGCTGGCTTGCCGCGCCGTACTTCGCGCCCAGAAGCGCCCCGGCAAGGAATACGGACGCGCTTGAAAGCGTAATGGGCACCATGCCCGGCAAGGGAATCATAATCACCGTGAAAATGGCCGTCAGAGCCGCGAAAAGACCGCACATAACGACCGAGCGCAGATTGAATTTCATAAAAAATACCCCCTGTTTTGGGGGTATTATAATATTCGTAAACCAATTTGTCAATATAGGTTTACATTTTAACGGAAACTTCCCCTCCGTAAAGCGTTTCCACGCGTCCGTCGGGGGTTTGGACGATAAGCCGGCCGGAGGAATCCAGATCCACCGCGCGGGCGGAATAGGTGCCTTGGGACGTATGGACGCTGACGTCCCGCCCCAGAACAAGCTGAAGCTTTTTATACCTTTGCGCGAGAGTCCGCGCGTCAATCCGGTTTTCCGGGGCCAGTATCGAGTTGATAAGCATCGCCGCAAGACGCGCGCGGGGCGGGGCGCGGCCAGGCCCGATTTCGGACGCGTCTTCAAAGAGAGCGCGAGCCACGCCGCGCAGCTCTTCCGGGAAAGATGTCGTCACGTTTACGCCAATCCCAAGAACAAGCCATTCTATCGCGCCGCTTTCAACGTCGGTAAGCGCCTCGGTAAGTATCCCGCAAATCTTTTTCCCGTCAAGGAACACGTCGTTGACCCATTTTATCATCGGCTCGCGCCCCGTCATTTCCCGCGCGGCGTCGCACACCGAAACGCCCGCAAGCGCCGTGACCCACGTGACGGACTCCATGCAAAGCTTTTCCGGGCTTAACAGAAAGCTTATATAAAGCCCGCTGCCGGGCGGGGAGTGGAACGTTCGCCCCCTGCGTCCCCGCCCGCCCGTCTGGCTGTCTGCGATAACGACCGTGCCGTGCCCGTATCCGTCAAGAGCCATCTCCTTGGCCGTCTTGTTTGTGGACTCAAGCACCTCAAATATATGGATGTTCTGCGCGTATTCCGCGTGCGTCAGAAAGGGCGTTATCGCCTGTACGGACAGAACGTCGCTTCCGGGGGCAAGGCAGTAGCCGCGGCGCGGAACGGCGTTTATGATATGCCCCTCGCGCTGAAGCGCCTGTACCGCCTTCCACACGGCGGCGCGCGTAAGGCCAAGACTCCGCGCCAGTTCCTCGCCCGATAAGTATTTGCCCCGGCTGCGCTCCAGAAGGCCAAGAATCTGTTCCTTTGTATCCACGGCTATACAAGCCTTCCCAAAAGCGCCTCGAACCGGACGCCCTGATTGCGCGAGGTGCCTTCCCCGGCGCTTAGTGCGGCGCATTCGCCGATAAAGCGCGCGGCGCTGTCGGCGGCGGCGGCAAGGGATCTGTCACGCAGCAGGTAACCAAGCATAACGCTTGAAAAAAGGTCGCCGGTGCCGTGGTATTCCCCGCCGATAAACGGGTGCTGAAGCGTGCCGGAGGAAGAGTCCTTTGCGTCAAGCCAGCCAAGTCCGATGCTGCCCTGCGAAAGGACAAGCCCCGTAAGCACAACGCTTCGCTTCCCGCCGTCCGACAGCGCCTGAAGCCACTCAAGCGCCTCTCCCTCGGTCTTGGGCGCGCTTTCATACGGTCTTGCGAGTATAATCGCCGCCTCGGTAAGGTTCGGTACGATAAGGTCTGCGCGCCTTGCAAGCGCCGTCATATTGCGGCACATCTCCGGCGTATAGGTCTTGTACGTAACGCCGTGGTCGCCCATAACGGGGTCAACCATAAGCATTGCCCGGGGGAAAAGCGCCTTCGCGCGCATTACGATGTCCATCTGCTCGGCAGAACCCAGAAAGCCGCTGTAAATCGCGTCAAAGTGAAGCCCAAGCGCCTTCCAATGCTCAAGCGCCGGAATCATCTGGTCTGTCATGTCAAGAAACGTAAACCCCTCGAAGCCGGTATGGGAGGATAGGTACGCGGCGGGCAAAGCGCAGCACTGCGCCCCCATCGCCGAAAGCACCGGCAGCGCAACGGTCAGCGAACACCGCCCGTACCCGGAAATATCGTGTATTGCCGCCACGCGCTTAATTGATTCCACAAGAAAAGCCCCCTTTGCAAGTATACGCTTACACGGTTCAGCAAAGCGTTTGAACGTAATTATAACC
>JAISVI010000152.1 GCA_031271665.1 Oscillospiraceae bacterium | reverse complement strand
CAAGAGATTTACAAATTGAGCAGCAAGAGATAAACGGAGAGTTGGTTTATTGCGTCACAAAAAACTAAAACGAGGTTCAAACTGACGACAATCCATGGGACGGGACGGCGGGAGGATTGTAGGGCGCGACGCCCCCGGCGCGCCGTCTGAATTACAGGCGCGTTGCGGGGTGGTGCGGCGCGGGCGCACACAGTGCGCCCCTACAGGCGGGCGGCGCGGCGGGACGCTGAGGACAGCGTCCATTACGGTCAAAACACCCGTCCGCCTTCGGCGGCCCCCCTCTTTTCTAAAGAGGGTTTTGTAGGGGCGGTCGTCCTCGACCGCCCGCAATCCCGGAAAATTCCGGAAGCGCGGGTGGCTGAGGACAGCGTCCCCTGCGGTCAAAACACCCGTCCGCCTTCGGCGGCCACCCTCTTTTCTAAAGAGGGTAAGGGCGCAGGGTCACGGTGATGCCGTTTTTTGTACATTTTGTATGTTCATATGTTTGCCATGTAAAACCAACCAAATTCGCTTGCTTTTTATATATGTCATGGTATTATGAAGATGTAAGCATTTTTGGGAGGTGCCGGACGTGGATTTGATGGTCGTTCCGAAACCGGTGTTTAAGGCGTCCAAGGAAGTCGAGGGGTACTATCTATCCTTCCAGATTGGCAACGCCCTTCTGTCAGAGGGCAAGGCGTACGCCCTTGAAGCGCGCGTAACGTCCCCGTTTATGGAGTTCATCAATGACATCGGGCTGGAGGTTCTTACGAACAACAAGCCTGTCTTTATGCCCGTGACCAACATTGTTTTGGCGGGCAGTCTGGAAAACGACTGCGGGGTTGACCCCGCGCTTGTCGTTCTGCTTTTGGATCGCGGCATTACACTTGACGAAAACGCGCAGTGCCGTCTTGTCCGGCTTAAAGAGGCGGGGTTCAAAATCGCGTTCTACAATATGCCGGACTTTCACGCCATAGAAGAGTTTCTTCCGCTTGCCGACTACATATTCGCGCCATACGAAACGTCGGAAATTATGCCCATAACGCGGGCGGTCAGAATGGGGCGTCATGCCGCCCGCGTTATCGCAAGCGGCGTCAATACGGACGCGGTGTTCGAGCGCACCGCCGGGATTGGGATACAGTATTTCGAGGGCGCTTTCTATAAAATGCTTTCCGGCAAGCACGATAACCGCGTTTCGCCGCTTCAGGTCAACTATTTGCAGCTTCTTAACCAAGTAGCGCAGGAGGACTTTGATTTCGGAAAGTTTTCCGGGGTCGTCCAGCGCGACCCGGCGCTTGTAATCCAGTTTCTGAAGATGGTCAAGTCCGGCGACAGCGGAAGGGAGATAACAAGCCTTCGTCACGCGGCGGCAATGGTGGGGCAAAAGGAAATAAAGCGCTGGGTTACAACCGCCGTGGCGTCCTCGCTTAACCAAGGCAAGCCAAGCGAGATTACGCGCATATCCCTTCTGCGCGCAAAATTCTGTGAAAACCTTGCGGGTCTTTTTGAAATGGGCGTCCACATGGAGAATTTGTTTCTGATGGGGCTGTTTTCGTCCCTTGACGTCATTTTGGAGATGCCGATTGAAAAGGCGCTTGGAATGATCGTCGTGCCGGAGAAAGTTAAAATCGCGCTTACCACGGGGGAAAACGATTTCGGTGAGATATACCGCTTTATCATGCTTTACGAGCAGGGCGACTGGCAAGAGGTTTCCCGCTTCGCGCTTATACATAACCTGGCTGTCAACGATATCTTCAAGGCATACTACGAATCGCTTACGTGGTACGGACGCCTTATCAATACGCAGGTTGACAGCGATGTCAATTGACAATTTGGGGACGGATTGTAGGGGCGCACATTGTGCGCCCGCATTCCCCCGTACAAACTGCGTGGGTAACGGCGGGACGTTGAGGACGCCGTCCCCTACGTGTAGGGGCGACCGCCCTCGGTCGTCCGCGTCGGTCAAAACATCCGGTTCTGCGGGCGGTCGGGGACGACCGCCCCTACATTTGGTTGTGCAATATGCACATTTATAAGGTCTGATTTTATTTTTGAAAAGTTAATGTTGACAAACGAGCCTTTGGGTGATAGTGTATTGTCAGTTAAACTTTACAAAGTGAAAGGAGCGCGTATCCCGTGAAACTAAGAAAAACTTCGGCACTGATTTTGGCGCTTCTGCTGCTTATCCCGACGGTGACGGTGGGCTTTGCGGCGGAAGGAGAGGCGATTGACATTACCTCGGAAGTAGAGTGGTTTTACCGCGCCTTCGGCCAGTCCACCGACCTTCGCTTCCACAACTCGGCAAGCGTTGCCTCCCAAGACGGCATCAACAACGTATGGGTTAACCCCGAATGGTTTGACGACTCTGTTCTAAGGGACGCCACGCCCGTTGACGGGAAGGCCGAAGGTCTGCACCCGTCCCTTTTCACCGAAAGCGCAAGGTTTATCCCGACGCTTGACGACGCGCTTGCGCCGGACACCGCCGTCACCCTTAGCGAGGGAGACCGCCTTGTCCTTGAAAGCAGGGGCGGCAAAATCACCGGCGGCCACGACGGTATTACATATTTCTATACCGCCCTGCCGACGGACAAGCTTTACAGGTTAAGCGCGGACATCACGAAATCCTCTATCGGCTCGCACCCCGACGCGGGTTCAAGCGCCATAAGCAACCAGACCGGCGCAGGTATCATGGCTCGCGACTTTGTTCCGGCAAACCGCGCGGTGCCGTATATAGACGGATATGAAGAGCCGCCCTCCTGCTCGAACTTCGTCGGCACCGGGATATGGCAGAATAACGACACAAGCAGACCCGGCTATGCCATCCGTTCCGGCGTAGTCGTGCCGTATCACGGCGTTGGAAGCAGCACGCTGCGCGGCGCGGCGGGCGGGGACGAAACAACCAACCCGACCACTAACAGCGCAGTCGGGCTTACCTTCCGCTATACGCTTGAGCATAAGAACGACGGGTTTTACTATTCCGTCACGTCTTCCGACGGCGAAACGGTCGTTGTTCCCGAAACGAAGATCACAAGCAACGGCGCGGCTGTCGATATGCTTATGAACATTGACGAAGACACCGCGTACTGGGGCTTTGCCGCCTCTCGCGAGATACGCATACTTGTTGAAAACGTCCTTCTTGAAGAAACGGGCGACGCCGAGTTCACGCACGAAGCCCCGGTTGTAAAGGCGCTTTACCCGGACGCGGGCGTGGATATGCGTTCGCGCGCGCAAACCGGCCTTGAGTCATACGAGCTTGGGCTTCGCCCCAACTATGACGGAAGCCTTATCGTCAAAAAGACCGACGCAAACGGCGAAATGCTTTATGACGGCGCTGTTACCGCCTATAACGAGCAGTGGATTATTACCGGGCTTGAGGTTGGCGAAAACAGCTTCTATTACGAGTTCGCGACGCAGGACGCAAACCCCGAGGTTAAGTCCGCAACCGGAACGGTTACTGTTACCCGTACCGAGGCGACCGCGCTTACAAGCCTTGACACGGTTTGGGTGTCGCCCGAAGGCGCGGGGGAAAAGACTGGAGTTGACAAAGCCAACGCCGCCCCGGTAAGCATACTGGCGCAAGCGGGCGCTGTCGAACCCGGCCAGAAGGTTTACCTTACCGACGCAGCATACGGGACGATCGCCATATCCGCGGGCAACAGCGGAAGCAAAGGCGGCGCGGCGAATATTTATGACGGCAACCGCGTGGCGATTATGCCCGAACCCGGCGTTTATCAGGTGCGCGCAAGCAATGTCACGCTTGAAAACCAAAGCGTTTACGTGCATATTAAAGGCATCTTGGCGGGCGGTACCGCCGCAGACAGCCGATTAGAGGGTCACGCGTTCAATTTTGGGTGGTCGGATTATATCCTTATTGAAAACTGCTCCGCCCAGTGGACGACGGGTTCCGGCTTCAGACAGAACAGCGGACAGGGCGTACACAAAGGCACATGGGCAAAATACAACACATACCTAAACTGCGAGGCAACGCACAACGAGGACGCGGCGCTTGCCGATTCAGACGGCTTCCAGTTACAGGGCTTCGGTATCGGCAACCGTTACATCGGGTGCGTGGCTTCATACGCCGGCGACGACGGGTGGGATCTCTTCCTGCGCGTGGCCGACGGCCCGGGCGGCTCGGTTTCCTTTGAAAACTGCATCGCCTACAGCAATAACGCCAACGGCTTCAAGCTTGGCGGCGAGGGACAGCCAACCCCGGTAACGCTTACAAACTGCCTTGCGTACGATAACGGCATGGCCGGGTTCTCCGATAACTTTAACCCCGGCGCGGTCACGCTTACAAACTGCGTCGCGATCGACAACGCCACGCAGAATTACATCATGCGCGACAATCCCAATGTTGCGCCGTCACAGTCGGTCATTAAAAGCGTATCGTTCCGTTCGGCACAGCCCGAGGACTTCTTTATCGACGCTGTAGCGGGGACTGTTACGGACTCAGCGCTGATTCTTGACGCTTGGGACAATTCCGTTTGGGATGGCGAGGTTGTTACGGCGGACGATTTCGCGTCGCTTGACCGCAGTCTCGCGTATACGAGAAGCGCGACAGGCGCGCTTACGCGCGGGAAATTCGCGCGGTTCCTGCCCACGTTTGACCTTACCGCCAACTGGACGAACAAATTCACCGACGTTTCGTCCGCCGACAGCTTTTACGAGGCCGTCGCCTTCGTGAACTTCTATAATTTGTTTGCCGGAACTGGCGCGACCGCCTTCTCGCCGGATATGGGCATGACGCGCGGCATGTTCGCCACAGTCCTATGGGCGCTTGAGGAAAAGCCCGAACCTGCGGAGACCGGGGGATTCGGCGACGTCGCCGGCGGCGAGTGGTACGAAAAAGCCGTCTATTGGGCAAGCGAAAACATGATAGCGCCGGGAGTAAGCGACGAGACCTATGAACCAGAGGGACTTATTGACGCACAGCAAATCAACGAGATTTTGCTTGCCTACGCGGAGTATAAAGAGTATACGGTTCCGGACGGTCTTCTTGCCTCGGAAGACGCCACGCGCGCCGGAGTGGCGCAAACCCTTATGAGTTTCCTGAAAACCGTGGTCGGAGGGTATTGATAGAAGCGCATACACCATAGAGAGGGGGCGGCATTTGCCGCCCCCTCACACTGTTGAAAAACGACAGAACGGGACGCCGCTTGACCGAGGTCATGTCATATGGTATGATTTGCGCGTAGACTGGTCTGGCTGGCAATGATAATCTCTTACACGGATATAGAATGGACGACACTTACACGGAACGGCGCTGACTGCGACGCCCAACGCCGAAACATTAATCAGGCGGTGAAAACGGCATGTTTTACTGCATATCCGGCGAGGTTATACACTCATCGACAAATATGGCCGTTGTTATGGCTGGCGGTGTGGGCTATGCCATAAGCACCTCGGCGCATACGCTTGGGCGCGTCCAAAAGGGGAAGCAGACCACTCTTTACACATATCTGCATGTGCGCGAGGACGCGGTCGAGCTTTTCGGCTTTTCTACGACCGAGGAGCTTTCGGCCTTCAAAATGCTTATCTCCGTTACGGGCGTTGGGCCGAAGGCGGCGCTTGGCATACTTTCGGTTAACTCACCCGAGCGGCTTGTACTCGCGCTGCTTTCGGGCGACGAGCGGGCGCTTACGGCCGCGCCGGGCGTCGGGAAAAAGCTTGCCCAACGCGTTATACTGGAACTTAAGGACAAGATGGGCGCGCCGGATTTCGCGCCGCACGGGGTACAGGGCGCGGACACGCAGCACGCCATACCGGGGAACGCGGTGTCCGAGGCGCAGGCCGCGCTTATAGTGCTTGGCTATACGCCGCTGGAGGCCGCGCAAGCGGTCAAGGGGCTTGACGAGACAATGGGCGTGGAGGAAATTATCCGCAGGGCGCTTACGAAGACGCGATAGGCGGGGGTTGCCGTATGAAACGCTTTCTTGCGATTGTCTGCGCGCTTATTCTGCTTACCGCCTGCGGCAGGCGGGAAGAAACCGTGCTTACGGTGGACGGGGAAAACATATCGCGGGAGGAAGCGCTTTACGTCATGGGCGCGATTGCGCAAACCAAGGCGCTTTCCGGCGAGCAGCCAGACATGGCAGACCTGCGTTCCCAAACGCTTGAGGTTATTGTTGACGCGCGCGTCCTTCGCGCAAAGGCGGTTGAGTACGGCTGCGCGCCCACGCAGGAAGAGCTTGACGGGTTCGACGCCGCTTCCGAATGGGAAAGGCTTTACTATTATGAAGTGAGTTTGGCGAGAGCGAATCTGTTGGAAACGCTTTTTAGCCCGTCCGGTTCTATGGCCGCGACCGACGCGGCGGTTATGGAATTTTGGGAAAAGCATATGGTAAACTGCGCCTATGTTTTTATAAGCCTTTATGACGACGAAAACTTCCGCATCACGGGCGAGGACTACGAACGCCTTGTGTTGGTGGCGCAGGCTCTTCGCAAACAGGCCGTAAACGGCGCGGATTTTACCCAGCTTGTCCTTGACAACGGTATGGATTACGCGATGAGCCAGTCCCCGGACGGGATGCCGGTTATGAAGGATATTCGCGGCCTCGCCTTCTCTGCGGCGGCGGACGCGCTTCAACCGGGCGAGATTTCCGATCTTGTAGAAACGGACGAGGGACTTTTTATCATAAAGCGCATTGAGGATGACCCCATGTTCCTTGCCTCGTTTCGGGCAGAGATAGAGCAGGAATATATTCAGCACACATTCGTGGAATTGCTTGCCGCGTGGCGCGGCGAAGCGGACACGCAGATAACGCAAGGTTTTGAACGTCTTACAATTGAGGGGTAATAACATTTAAGGGGGCGCTTTTATGACAGTGCTTGTTACGGGCGGCGCGGGGTACATCGGCAGTCACACATGCCTTGAACTTATTGCGCAGGGATATGACATTGTTGTCACCGACAACTTTTGCAACAGTTTGCCGGAAGCGGTAAATCGGTTAAAAACGCTGTCTGGAACGGACTTCCCGTTTTATCGGGCGGATGTCCGGGACGCCGACGCAATGGACGGCATATTCAAAAATCACGAAATCGAGTGCGTCATTCACTTCGCCGGGCTGAAGGCCGTGGGGGAATCCGTAAGGCTTCCGCTTATGTACTACGGCAACAATATTGCGTCCACCGTACAGCTTTGCGAAGCTATGAAACGCGCACGGGTCAAGAAGTTTATCTTTTCGTCAAGCGCGACCGTCTATAACGGCGACAACGATATGCCGTATACCGAAACATCGCGGGTGGGGGACTGCGCCAACCCGTACGGCAGGACAAAATATATGTGCGAGCAGATACTGCGTGACGTTTCCGCCGCCGAGAAAGACTGGTCGGTCGTTCTGCTTCGCTACTTCAACCCCATCGGCGCGCACGAAAGCGGCCAAATCGGCGAAGAGCCGGACGGTATCCCGAATAACCTTATGCCCTATATCGCCCAGACGGCGGTCGGACGCAGGGAGTATCTGCCCGTATTCGGCGCGGATTACGAAACGCCGGACGGCACGGGCGTACGCGACTATATCCACGTAGCGGATCTCGCGCGCGGGCATGTCGCGGCAATCCGTTATTGCAAGCAGTATACGGGGTGTGACGAGTTTAATCTGGGTACGGGGCGCGGCACAAGCGTTCTGGAGCTTGTTTCCGCCTTTGAGCAGGCGACTGGCGTAAAAATCCCGTACCGGATAGAAGCCCGCCGCCCGGGCGACCTTCCCCTTTACTACGCCGCAACGGACAAAGCCGCCAAAGTGCTTGACTGGCGCGCGGAGAAAACCATAGCGCAGGCCTGCGCGGACAGTTGGCGCTGGCAAAGCCGTAATCCGAACGGATATAAAGCTTGACAAACGCGCCAAGGGTCGTTATAATACTCTGCGTGACCAAAAAACCAAGGGGTTTCAGGCATGAAACTGGACATCAAAAGCATACCCGAGGGCGGCTCTTTGGATTTCAGCGATTCCTACGATTTATCCGATATGGATTTTTTCGGGGAAAAGCCAATTGCCCAGCCGCTTAATTTTACCGGGACGGTAAGCCGCCGCGCCGGGCTTTGGACTCTTACGGGGGAACTTGGCACACGGCTTCATCTGCGCTGTGACCGATGTAACCGGCGCTTTACGCGCGACAAAACCTTGCCGGTTACGCTTAGTCTTGCGCTTAGTCTTCAGGATGACGAGCGGGACGACATCGCCGTATGTCCGGGCGGAATCTGTGACCTGGGGCAGATTGCCATCCCCGAATGGGTGCTTGACATGGAGTACGTGAACCTTTGCGCCGAAGACTGCAAGGGGCTTTGCCCCCAATGCGGCGCGGATTTGAACAGCGGGCCTTGCGATTGCCAATAACGGCCTTGCGCCGTTTTATGAAAGGGAGATAAACGTTATGATAGCGCCGAAAAGTAAAATCTCTAAGCAGAGAAGGAATCTGCGCCGCAGCTCGGTTTGGAAACTTGAAACGCCCAATCTGGTCAAATGCCCCAAATGCGGCGAGTATACGCTTTCGCACCGCGCCTGCAAGGCCTGCGGAACATACAAGGGGCGCACCGTCATCGTGATAAAGGACGAAAAGGCGAAAAAGTAGGGCGCGACGCCCTCGGCGCGCCATAGGAAACCTGGGGGGCGGCCTTATGGCCGCCCCCCAGACTGACGACATAGTCGTGCAACCATGCGCCGTTTTGCCCGGCAAGCGCGAAAAACTTCGCAAAACTGCGGTTTTGCTCCAGTTTTCCGCGCTTGACAACTCGCTGCGCTCGGGGCAAAACGACTTTGTCTGCAACCTGGGGCGGCCTTATGGCCGCCCCTATTAGAATTTCTCCGGGCGGGAGGTGCGAGGCGTTAGTGGGACTTATCAAATCAGTGGAACCCGGTTCTCCCGCCGACCGCGCCGGGTTAATGGCAGGGGAGACGCTTGCCTTTGTCAATGGGCATGAGATACTCGATGTGCTTGACTACCGATTCTATACCTACGACCCAAGGCTTAAAATCGTGCTTTCCGGCAAGGGCGGAAGAACGCGCCGTATAACCATTCGCAAAGGTGAAGGCGAAGACCTTGGGCTTGAGTTTGAAACCTATCTGATGGACAGTCACAGACGCTGTCAAAACCGCTGTGTATTTTGCTTTATTGACCAGATGCCTAGGGGCTGCCGCGAAAGCCTTTACTTCAAAGACGACGACGCGCGTCTAAGCTTTTTGCTTGGCAACTACATCACGCTTACTAATCTTGAAAAGCGTGATATACGCAGAATAACCGAAATGCGCGTAAGCCCGCTTCACGTCTCGGTGCATACAACAAACCCCGAATTGCGCGTAAAAATGATGGGAAACCCATCCGCCGGACGCTGTTTAGAGCTTCTTCGCTTCTTCGCGAAGGCGCGTATAGCGCTTCACACGCAAATCGTACTCTGCCCCGGTCTTAACGACGGGTCGGAACTGCGCCGCACATTGGACGACCTTGACGCCTTGGGAGAAAGCGTGGAAAGCACGTCTGTCGTCCCCGTTGGGCTTACAAGCCACCGTGCGGGTCTTACGCCGCTTGAAAGCGTGACGCCGCAGGGCGCGCGCGCGGCGATAGAACTGTGCGGGGAGTATAAGCGCGTCTATTGCGCGGACGAAATGTATCTGCTTGCCGGGCTTCCCATCCCTAAGCCGGAAGATTACGACGGCTATCC
Organism: Oscillospiraceae bacterium; assembly: GCA_031271665.1. GTDB lineage: Bacteria > Bacillota > Clostridia > Oscillospirales > UBA929 > WRLJ01. Next base: position 219 of record JAISVI010000152.1, on the reverse strand, counting down.
GCAGCTTGAGAACGGCGTTGGAATGCTTGCGCTTTTCAAAGAGCGTTGGGACGGCGCGGACAAGCCCCAAACCCTGCCGCAGCAGACGCTGGTAACGGGCGTGGCCGCCGCGCCGTTCCTGCGGGAACTGCTTGCGGGACTGCCCGTTGACGTTATTGCCGCAGAAAACAGCTTTTTTGGGAAAACTGTCACCGTTGCGGGGCTTTTGACCGGGCGCGA
>JAISVI010000139.1 GCA_031271665.1 Oscillospiraceae bacterium | reverse complement strand
TCAATTGTCAATTGTCAATTGATTTCGGAGGTTCAATAATGCGCTATAGGCTTACATCTAAAGGGAAGGCGGTAATAACCGCTTTTGCTTTTGTGGTGTTATGTCTACTAGTTGCGTTATTTTTTGGTATTTTCGGCGCGATAAACAGCATCGTCCAACAACCCGACGCCACGCCGCCGCCCACAAGCACACAGTCAGACACGCCGACCGCCCCGCCCCGCTCGCCCGGCCCGTCGGCGTCAGACGTTTCTCCCTCCGCAAGCGCGCCGCCTTCGGATCGCCCGGCGATTACGGCAGACCCCACCGATGCCCCGCCGTCCCCGTCCGCGCCGCCCGCCGAGGAGACGACCGCGCCGCCCACGCAAGCCCCGCCGCAGATAATAACGCCGCCGGGTGTCGACGTCTATCAGGGGCGGTATGCGGTGTCCTTCCCCAAGGGCAGCGCAGAGCTTGACGGCGCGGCGCTTGAAACGCAGCTTAAAGAACTGCTGTCGGCAGAGGAAGGCGCTTTCAAAGCGCCGGATATGAAAAACTATATCCTCTACGCCGAGGGTACGGCCGCCGCGGACGAGGAAGACTCCCTCGCGCAGGAGCGGGCGCAGTATGTACGAAGCGCGCTTATCGGCATTGGGTTCAGCCGCGATTCGGTGGCCGCCCTGTCAAGCGGGAAAGGCGGCGGTTACGAGCCGCAGGTAGTTTTGTATTTTGTACAAATTGATGGAAAATAAAGTGCAGGGGCCGCCACTGGCGGCCCTTTTGAAAGGGAGTACATGAATGGCGGTACAGCTTACGGGTCCGGCGCAGTACAGGGATAACGCGCTTTTGCCTCCGGGGGAGATAAACGATGTTCAGGCGGCGCGGAAAAAGACGATAGCCCGCCGGATACTGGACGCGCACGATACGAAGCCGGGGCTTGACACGCATCTTCTGCGCTTTGACGCGATGGCCTCGCACGACATAACCTATGTGGGGATAATCCAGTCCGCGCGGGCGTCGGGGCTTACGCGCTTCCCGCTTCCGTACGTACTTACAAACTGCCACAACAGCCTTTGCGCCGTGGGCGGCACCATCAACGAGGACGACCACATGTTCGGACTAAGCGCCGCGAAGAAGTACGGCGGCGAATTCGTCCCCGCGCATCAGGCGGTTATACATCAGTACATGCGCGAGCGATACGCCGCGCCCGGACGCATGATTCTCGCCTCGGACAGCCACACGCGCTACGGGGCATACGGCACACTCGGCATCGGCGAGGGCGGCCCGGAGCTTGTAAAGCAGCTTCTGGAACAGGGATACAGTCTGCGCCGCCCGGAGGTTATCGCCGTCTGGCTTTCCGGCGCGCCCGTCCCGGGCGTGGGGCCGCAGGACATCGCGTTAAGCCTTGTCGCGGCGGTATTCCCTAACGGATTTGTAAAGAATAAAATTTTGGAGTTTATCGGCCCAGGCGTCGCCGGACTAAGCCAGGATTTCCGCGACGGCATCGACGTTATGACCACCGAAACCGCATGTCTGTCCTCGGTGTGGCAGACGGACGAGACGGTAAGGCGAACCCTTTCCCGCCTTGGGCGCGGGGACGCCTTCGCCGCGCTTTCCCCGCAGGACGGCGCGCTTTACGACGGCGCGGTATATCTTGACCTTTCAAAGGTAAGGCCGATGATCGCCCTGCCCTTCCACCCAAGCAACGCCTTTACTATAGAAGAGTTCCTTCAAAACGCGCCCGACATCCTTGACAAAACCGCGCTTGACGCGGCGCGTACGTGGGAGCTTGACGCGGAAAGCTGCCGCCGCGCGCTAAGGGCGGCGCTGCGCGGCGGCGCGTTTTACGCCGAGCAGGGCGTGGTGGCCGGATGCTCGGGCGGGCTTGCCCAGAATATCCGCGCGATGGCGCGTATCCTTGACGGGTACGGCGCGTCCGCGGACGCGTTCTCGCTTTCCGTCTACCCGGCAAGCCAGCCTATGGCCCTTGCCCTTACAAGGGACGGTACGCTTCCGCTTTTGATGGCGGCGGGCGCGTCGGTACGCTCGGCCTTCTGCGGGCCGTGCTTCGGCGCGGGGGACGTACCCGCCAACGGGGGCTTTTCTATAAGGCACTCCACGCGCAACTTCCCCAACCGCGAAGGCTCGAAGCCCGCCGAGGGGCAGACGGCGTATGTCGCGCTTATGGACGCGCGCTCAATCGCCGCCACGGCGCGTAACGGCGGGCGTCTGACCGCCGCAACGCAGCTTGCCCTTCAGTCCGAGGATTTCCCCGAACCGGAGTTCGACATAAGCCCGTACAGGGCGCGCGTCACCGTCGCGGTCGGGAAGCCGGACGCTTCAGTGCCGCTTAGAATGGGGCCGAACATCACGGACTGGCCCGCCATACCCGCGCTTGAGGAAGATTTGAAAATGACGGTGGCCTGCGCCATCTTCGACAGCGTCACCACCACGGACGAGCTTATTCCATCCGGCGACGCGTCCAGTTACCGCTCCAATCCCCTGCGGCTTGCGCGCATGACGCTGTCGCGGCGTGACCCGGCCTATGTGGGGCGCTGCGACGAAATCGGATACGGCTCGGTTGTGTGCGCCCTGCGCCCCGGCGACGGTTCGGCGCGCGAACAGGCCGCGTCCTGCCAGCGCGTCCTTGGGGGCGTGGCGAACATTGCCCTTGAGTACGCCACAAAACGCTATTGCTCAAACCTTATCAATTGGGGTATGCTTCCCCTGCTGTGGGAAGATTTAGAGACGGCTCGTCCCGCGCCGGGCGACACCTTTACAATTCCGGACGCGCGCAGGAAAATACTTGAAGGCGCGCAGGAACTGCCCGCAGTCTGGTCGCGCGGCGGCAAAAGCGAGGAGATACTGTTCCGCCTTCCGCCCCTTTCCGGCGAAGACCGGGAGATACTTGCGGCGGGCTGTCTTATGAATTACTACAAAGAAAAACTGCAAAAAGCGGATTGACGCGATAAGTGATATGAAAAGACTTCTTAAAATCTTCCTTGTGATGTTCAAAATCGGCTTTACCACCTTCGGCGGCGGGCTTGTGATGATCCCGCAGATGGAGCGGGACTATGTACACCGCTACGGATGGGTAAGCGGGGAGGATATAGTTGACGTGTTTGCCGTGGCGCAAAGCCTTCCGGGGGTTATCGCGGTAAACTCGTCCATCCTTATCGGCTACAGAATCGCGAAAGTGAAGGGCGCGGTCGCCGCCGTGCTGGGCGCGGTTTTGCCGTCGCTGCTTGTGCTTATCGGCGTGGCTGTCGCGTATGACGCGTTTATAACCGCCCCGGCGGTGCTTGGCGCGCTTCGGGCGGTGCGCGCGTCGGTGGTGGCGCTTCTGTGCAGCGCCGCGTGGGGAATGCGCAGGAAGGCGCTTTCGGACAGGTGGTTCAGCTGCGCCGTGGCGCTTGCCGCGTTCGCTCTCGCGCTTTTCACGCGCGTAAACGTGATTTTCATAATTGTCGGCGGCGCGGCGGCGGGTGTTCTGCGCTGGCTTATCCGGCGCGGGAGGGGGCGTGCGCGGGCATGAACCTTTTCGAGCTTTTTTTTATTTTCTTTAAGCTTGGCGCGTTCACCTTCGGCGGCGGTTACGCCATGGTGCCGCTTATAAACCAGGAACTTGTCGCCACCGGTCTTTTAACCCAAACCGAGGCGCTTGACATGATCGCGATTTCGCAGATGACCCCCGGCCCGCTTGGCATCAACGCCGCAACCTTTGCCGGGATGCGTGCCTCGGGGATACCCGGCGCGATCGCGGCCACTCTGGGCGCGGTTCTTCCAAGCTTTATAATCGCCGTGATTGTCGCGCGGTTCTTCTTTAAGTTCAAGGAAAGCGCCGCCGTACGCGCCCTTTTGTCGGGAATGCGTCCGGTTGTGCTTGCCCTTATCGCCGCGTCGGGGCTTTCGGTGGCGCTTGAAACCTTCGCGCCGGGCGGCGCTTATCTTAATTCATGGCTGTGGGAAAACCTTGACATACCCGCGCTGTGTGTGGGCGCGGTTTGCGCGGCGCTTGTCTTCGGCGCGAAAAAAATCCCGCCCGTCGCCATAATCCTTGCCTCCGGCGTGTTCGGCGCGATTTTTTTAAGGTGAGGGCCACTTATAATTATCTGTTATATTTTGGCGCGGTATGACGCAATGGAGCGAGAAGCCGCTTCCCGTCGCAAAAAGCCGGGATTAACCGTCCATTTCCCTAAGCCGTTGCTCTAACAGTCCAAGCGCTTTTTTTTCAATGCGCGACACGTACGAGCGCGAAATCCCAAGGCTGTCTGCGGTTTCGCGCTGGGTTCGCGGCGGAAGTCCGTCCATCCCGTAGCGCATTTTTATAATTTTCCGCATACGCTCGTCGGACAGTTCCTCCACAAGCTGCGCCACTGCGGCATAGGTTTCCGCAATCTCAAGCCTTTCCTGGGTGTAGTCGTCACTTTGAAGGACATCCATCACGGTAAGGGGAACGCCGTCGCCCTCGTTGTCAAGGTGGTCGTTAAGGTAAAGGTCGCTCTGGCGTTTTTTTTGTCCTCTAAAGTGCATAAATATCTCGTTTTGTATGCACTTGCAGGCATAAGTGGGAAGTTTCGCGCACTTTTCGGATTTGTAAGAGTCAATCGCCTTTAAAAGGCCGACAGTACCGATGGAAATAAGGTCTTCCTGGTCGCCGGCGTTTGTGTAGAATTTTTTGATTACGTGCGCGACAAGGCGCATATTGTGCAGAATAAGCGTTTCCCGCGCCTTTCTGTCGCCCTGCTCCATCTTTTTAAGCGCGTCGTGTTCCTCCTCCGGGGTAAGCGGACGCGGGAAAGAACCGCCGCGTCCGCCGCGAAGCCGCAGACAGACATAGAATCCGCGCATGATAAGTGAAATGGCTGCGCCGAACATTCCTCCACCCCCAATATCCATATATCGAAGTGTTGAAAATTGCGTGTTCGCCTGCAAGGCGAACGAGCGCAGCGCTTGCGAACAGGCGCCTGTGGCGCGGCATCGAAAAGCGCCTGCGGCGAAGAGTGAGCTTGCTCGCTTGACAGCCGCGAAGCGGTTAAAGCCGGAGCGGGCAATTTTCAACATGCCATATATATATGCAGGGAAAGTGAAATCGGTTCTTGTTTCGGCTTGACAAAAATACCAACTTTGGGTATGATGCAAGCGTTGCAATGTTTACAGGGCGAGACGCCCTCGGCGCGCCATCTGAGGCTGCGGAGTTGTCATCAGTCTGAGTGTTGTCAATTGCGTTCCGTTTGTCGTGAAAAGGAGGCGGAAGGAGAATGGAAGCCCAGCAAAGCGGCGTTCGCTATACCTATGCCGATTACCGTACGTGGGACGACTCCCAGCGGTGGGAGCTTATT
>JAISVI010000079.1 GCA_031271665.1 Oscillospiraceae bacterium | reverse complement strand
TTCCCCGGCTTGCCGAGGGAGACGCTTGACAAAATCGTAGAGTCGCAATCGCCGCAGACTTTCGCGGAGAAGCTTAACATGAAGCGTCAGGAAGCCGCGCAAACGCCGAGGAAGACCGCAAAGGACACAAACAGGGACAACAGATAGCAAGCAGCATTCAGGCCGCGCCGAGGGTTTCGGCGCGGCTTTATTTTTATGCGCTTACGCGCACCAACGGGATGCGTAATATAAACAGCGCATGACTCCCCCGGACGGGGCTAATTTTATAGGAGGACAGTATAATGTCTAACAAATTGGAATATTACCTTGACATGGCGGGAAAAGCGGAGAACACGCTGACCGCGACCGGCGCGAACTGGACGGATTACCTCAAGACCGCGGCAAAGCTTTACAAGTACCCATTCCCGGATCAGATGATGATACATGCTCAGCGCCCGGACGCTTCGGCCTGCGCGCCCATCACGCTTTGGAACGAGAAGTTTAATCGGTGGGTGCGGCGCGGCGCGAAGGGCATTGCGCTTATAGAGGACAGGCACACCAGTCCGAAATTGAAATACATCTTTGACGTCAGCGACACCGAGCAGACGCTTCTCAGCCAAAACATTTCCTTGTGGAATTTGCGGCGGGAACATGAAGAGCCAGTTATGAAAAAGCTTGCCGAAAGTTACGGCGGCATGAACATGGCGGGCGGCCTTGGGGAAGCCTGCCTGCATATTGCAAATCTGCTTGCGTTGGAGTATTATAACGACAACGAAGACGAGATAAATTCTTTGGCGCAGGGCAATACCGCGCTGAACGGCGCGTTCCTATACACCGTGTCCGCGAGTACAGCCTATATGGTAATGACGCGCTGCGGGATTGACACATCCGCCTATTTCGCGGAAGATGCCTTCAGCGCGGTAACAAGCTTCAATTCGCCCCAAATGGTAAACTCTGTCGGGACGGCGGTATCAGACCTCTCGGAGCAAATCCTGCGGGACGTGGAACTGACAGTAAGAAAATATGAAAGGCTTAAAAATGCCGAAAGGAGCGCGAAAGATAATGGCGAACGGATCGACGGATCTCTTGGGACTGACGTACACGCAAGTGGGGGATTACCTGCTTCCCAACATAGGACTGAGCGAGAAAGAGGAAGCGCAGAAACCCCTGGGACGTTGGGGCATGATGAGGAAAGACTTTCTGAAGGAAAATCGCCGGATAACATACAACTATATGCTGATGCACGAGGAGCTGTATCCGCACTGCCGGGAGATAGAGGAAGCGGCGGAGAGCATGATGGAAACCCTTATGAAGTCCCTGACGGCCAACACTCCGCTGCCGGACAGGGCGGCGCAGCCGATGGAATGGGCGGCGGCGATGAACGGTCTGAGGGCACAGGCGGAGGAGACGGTGAAGACCGAAATAATAAACAATCCAAAAGCATAGATGAAATCCTATCGGCTTCGTCAATCACGGTTGACGAGGCCGATTCTATTTTACGGGACGGCGGCAACTTTGATAACTGCCGGTTAAAAGACCTTCCCTACGAATCAAGAAGCGCACTGCGGATTGCGGCGCGGTTCGCGAAGGGTATGACCGGCAACGCGGATTTCCTTAAACGTGAATTTCTCCAAGGGCGGTTTGGCCGAAGTTTTGAGGAAAGCGGCAAGGGGTTCAGTTTTGGCAGCCACAATGTCTGCGCATGGTACACTGCCGACGGCATCGAGCTTGCCGTAGGCGTTACCGCGCATAACAATATCCACAGGGTGATCATACCGTGGGAGACAGCCGCCGCACGTATAGAGGGGCTTGTGCGCGAGGGACGGTACATCTCACGTTCAGGCTTTGACGCGGCGCTTGAGAATGAGCGAAGCGAACTTGCCGACGACCTGTGGTTTTTCTATCATGACGATATAGGCGAAGTGCCAGAGGAGTGGCAGGCGGAAAACAGCGGACACCCGGAAGACGTGGCGATTATAAAGGCGCTGCTTAACGACGGCGAAAAGCGCCATGAGATACGCGACCGCCTTGAAGTCGATACAAGAGAGATGCGGAGGGACGGCGGAAGACAGCGTATTTGGTATAACTCAACGCGCCTGCTTGCAAAGATGGAAGCGGCAATGCATCCGCCCGTTATATTCCCCGGTAACGGATCTGTACAAGAAAAGAGCAATTCCTATTTCATAACACAAGACGAAATAGACGCGCTTCTGACTTTTTCCGGCTCACGTTCTGAAAGGAAATACCGTATCCTTTCGTACTTCCTCCGCAATCCGTACGACGAAAAGGGAAAGCTCGACGTTTTACGGCGGGCATACGGACACAGCGGCGGCACATGGGGCTATACCAACGGGTGGCACGATTCGGAACCGGGCAAGGGCATAAGCCTTAAACGCGGGGGTATTAGCAGCCCAAGCGCCGAGGTGAATATGAAGTGGCCGGCGGTTGTGAAGCGTACCGAGCAGCTTATACGCGAGGGGCGCTTCCTTACCCGTGACGAGCTTGATTTTATCCCAAGCTATGAAAGGCTTGCGCTCGTCCGGTCAGTTAATAACTTCTACGCCGATTTGCCGGAGGAATTTATACGCCCGTTCCCCGGTGAAACCGGCCTCTATTGCAATGAGTACCGCGACGATGAAGGAAACATGACGCTTAACTTCACCTATCCCCATGAGGCGGAGTGGCAGGCCATAAATGATTTCCTCGGCGACACCGGGCGCGTTGACAAGGTTCTCGCGCAGATGGAGACGGTTTTCGTAAACACGCTGGAGGAAGACCGATTCTATGGCGCGCGCCACGCCGGGTTTACGAACCTTGACGACTACCGGCAGGGGACATTTTCCCTGTTCCCCGGACTGGAGAACCTACCCGAACCAGATACGGCAAGGACGCTCTTGACACCGGCGTTCGTGCAGCAGCGCCGCGAGCCTGCCGCACAGCAGCGGGTGCATGGCCAGGATAAAAATCAGTCCGGGATAGTGCGCATTGCCGAGCAGTTTTCTCTTTTCAACGCTGCCATTTCGCTACCGGGAGTAGAGGAACAGCGGATAAGGATCGACCAGGCGAACAGGGTGGAAGAACCAAAGCGCGAAGCAGACAGCGCTTCCGCACGGACTGCCTTTCTGAGTTTCGCCGAAAAAGCCCCGATATCAATTCCGCAATCGCCGGTGATACCGCCGCCCGTTTTCTTTAGTGACTGGCAAGAGGCACGATATGACTTCGACCTGCGGCTTTATAATGACGGAAATGTCATTGGCTACGACAAAAACGGAGTGGAATATAAGGTCGGGCGCAGCGGTCGGTTAACCTATGTCACAGAAACAGGCGCTTTTTGGGGCGCAAATGAGGTTCCGGGCAATATATATGAGCAGGCGCAGGCATATAAAGACGGTGTCGTTACGGAAGAGCAGGTGCGTGAAAACTACCTGTCCGCCATAGATTCATTCAGAAACTTTCGCTCCGCCGAACTCGGCACAGCGGACGACGACTTGCATGATGTTCTTGAAAACGCGCTGATTTCGGACGCGGACAAAGCCAAGATCATCGCGTCTCTTAAAAACGGCGCTACAAACAGCGAGCTTGTCTCTATGCTGTCCAAGGACTACGCGCGGGCGGCGGAAACCGTCACAATGACAAGCGGCGAAACGGCGGACATTTTTTCATCTGAAAACGGTCTGCAAATTGACATTATGGGCAAGTTGCAGACGTCGCTTAACTTCTCATGGACGGAAGTAGCGCCGGTTGTACGGGCATTGGCGGTTAAATGGGACGAAGAAAGAAGCCCTGAGCCAGAGCCTGCCAAAGAGGCTAATGCCGGAAAACCCGCAGCAGAAAAGCTGTATCGGGAAGACTCCCCGTCCGGCGATGGGAATACAGACTATTACCTATTCCATAACCCGGACAGTAAAAACGCGGCGGCATTGTCGGACGATACGCTTTCGCTCATTAAAGAGAAGGCGGACGCGTACGTTATATGCGCGGATCTGTGCTTCCTCTCAAGGGAGGACATGGAACGCTTCAACATCACGTTTCGCAAGATGCCGCGCGATTTGGGGCTGCTGCCGGAAGCCGTTCGGGAGAAAATCCGTGAGATAAGCCCCGAATATGAGCGACAATGGGAAGTGGACGCGCCAATACGCGCCGCGCTTGACGCCGAAGGGCAGGAAACATCGAGGAATCCCCCGGTTTCGGCACGGATTCCCGAAAGCCGGACTAAACCCCGTGAAGCGCCGACCGCTAGGAAGGCGTCAAACTTCAGGATTACAGAAGCCCACGGCGAGGAACAGACCGACGGTCGGCGCGGGTTTTCCGCTAAAACGGCGTACCAGAACAATATAGCGGCTCTGCAAACGCTTAAAGCCATAGAAACTGACAATCGTTCCGCCACGCCGGAGGAACAGTGGATACTTTCGGGATATGTCGGTTGGGGGGGCTTGCCGCAGGCATTTGACGCGGACAACAAAACGTGGGAAAAGGAACACGAAGAACTAAAGGGACTGCTTTCGCCGGAGGAATACGTGTCGGCGCGCGCCAGTACGCTTAACGCCCATTATACTTCCCCGACCGTTATACGCGCCATATATGACACCGTGGAGCGCATGGGCTTTAAGCCGGGGAATATACTGGAGCCGTCTTGCGGCACAGGTAACTTCTTCGGGCTGCTGCCCGATTCTTTATCCGGCAGCAAACTCTACGGCGTGGAACTGGACGGGGTTACGGCGCGGATCGCGAAGCAGCTTTACCCAAGTGCGGATATAAAGGCGATGGGCTTTGAGGAAACGAAAATGCCCGACGCGTTCTTTGACCTTGCCGTGGGCAACGTCCCGTTCGGGGATTACAAAGTCGCGGACAAACGGTATGACAAGCATGGCTTCAGCATACACGATTATTTCTTTGCCAAGACGCTTGACCAGGTGCGTCCGGGCGGCATTGTGGCGTTCATCACGTCTAAATTCACGATGGACAAAAAGAACCCGGAAGTACGCAGATACATAGCGCAGAGGGCGGACTTGCTTGGGGCGGTAAGACTTCCGAACGACGCGTTCCTTAAAAACGCGGGGACGGAAACATCGATGGACATCCTGTTCCTGCAAAAGCGCGACAGTCCACTGAGTATTGACCCGGACTGGGTGCATTTGGGGATAACCGACGGCGGGATACCGGTGAACAGTTACTTCGCGGAAAATCCCGACATGATACTCGGCACGATGGCGCTTGACAAGCGCATGAACGACAAATACGGCAGAAACGACTATACAACATGCTACCCCGCAGAAGGCGCGGACTTAGCGGCACAGCTAAAGGCCGCGCTTCTTCATGTACAAGGGCAATATACGGTAGACGAACTGGACGACCTTGACGGCGTGGACGACCACGCCATCCCCGCAGACCCGGACGTGAAGAACTTCAGTTACGCGCTTATCCCTCCCGCCGCCAAAACAGGAGAGGGGCAGGTGTATTACCGCGAAAACTCCCTGATGTACCCGGTAGACCTGCCCGCCGCGACCCTTGACCGTATCCGGGGCATGAT
>JAISVI010000039.1 GCA_031271665.1 Oscillospiraceae bacterium | reverse complement strand
ATAATAATACCAGCGATTACCTTTGTCAACCATTAAAAATGCTCAGTATATGCTGCAGCGATAGGAGAAAAACTCCCGCCGTAGCGGATTCGGCGCATTCCGAATTGAGGAACACGGCGAACTGAAACGATAATTGTAATAATTGTCCAGTGCAAAAAACTATTGAAAATGCTTTTGCGCTGTGTTATAGTGTCTTCTGCTGATTATCAACGCGACGCGAACGAGAAAGAGGTGAAACCCTTGAAGAACGGCATACATCCGAATTACGCTCAGACGACCATTCGTTGCGCGTGCGGTGAAGTTATAGAAACCGGTTCCACCCGGAAAGACATCCGCGTGGAAATTTGCTCAAAATGCCATCCCTTCTTTACCGGCAAGCAGAAGCTTGTCGATTCCGGCGGTCGGGTTGACAGGTTCAACAAGAAGTTCGGCATGGCGACAAAATCCTAGGCTTGTTTCATTTGCCCGCGGCGGTTTTGCTCCGTCGCGGGCTTCATTATTTTGTAAAGGACGTGCATTATGACAAAGATACGCCCGCAGGACATCACGGGAAGCGTTTTCGAGCGCATAGGGACACAGTGGATGCTTATCACCGCCGAAAAAGAGGGGAAAGTCAACACCATGACCGCAAGCTGGGGCGGGCTTGGCGTTATGTGGAACAGCCCCGTGGCGATTTGCGCCGTGCGCCCGCAGCGCTATACGTTTGAGTTTATCGAGCCGGCCGACCTTTACACCCTTAGCTTTCTGCCCGAGCAGTACAGGGACGCGCTTAATCTCTGCGGCGCGAAAAGCGGGCGGGACACGGACAAAATCGCGGCGGCGGGGCTGCATACGCAAGACTTCGGCTCTGGCGCAGCCGGATTTAAGGAAGCCGAGCTTACCCTTGTCTGCCGCAAGCTCTTTTCGCAGTTTATTAAAGAAGAGAACTTCGCCGCGCCGGAAATAGCGACGAAGTTTTATCCAGGCAAAGACTTCCACAAACTCTACATAGGCGAAATTACGGACGTGTACGGGGCTTGACCGCGCGCAACAGCATCTTTTGGACTCAATATAGGAGCAGCACTTATTTAGGAGGTGGGAAAGCATGAGAGCAAAACATATCGTAATCACATCTGCGCTCTCCCTGTGCATTTGTTTACTCTCCCCAAATACGTATGCCCCTTCCATTATTGGCGAAAAGGATGGTCAGCAAATGACAAATCAACCACTTAACGCAGTTAACGAAGCGGGGATTTCTCGTTGCGTCGTATTCAGTAATACAGAATCGCTTTCAAGTATTCTTACAAAATCTTACAGTCTGGGCGAGCTGCGGGATCTTTTAGGTGAAGTTCCGCCCACCGAGAACTATCCATCCGAGAACCCGCGAGTTTTGCGATTTCGCCAAATTAATCAAAAAATGCCCGTTGAGTGCTTCAGACAGATTGATGATAAAGGCCGCTACTCCGTTTACAAGGTAAGTGAAGGCGGGTATTTCTATGTTTTCTGGAATATAGCGTATTCACATACCTCAGATATAGATTTTATATTTGAGGATTATGTCGTAGGGTTCACTGCATACTTGCCGTTTCCGGTAAGGCTTGAAGCAAAAGACTTTGATTCAATAGCTATAGGTTTGAGTACCGCAGAGGATGTTTCTTTAATTGACTCTGCGTTTGAACTTTGTTTTCTTATGTCTGGCCATTTACCTTCTTACAGCCTTTTGGATGACGGCTCCGTTATGAAAATCTGCTATGATTTCAAGAAGCTGGAGTCTAGAAGTGATTTGGTGGTCATAAGCAAAGAGGTTGTGTCTAAAGATGATACGGTTTCAAAACTGGCGCTGGTTTTGTCAAAGGACTTGCCTTGAGATTACGGACGTGTACGGGGCGTGACTGCACGCAAAAGAGGAGGCGCCACCCATACGGTGACGCCTCCTTTCCCATCCCCGGCATCCGGGACGCGCGTGGGGCGTCCACTACAGGATGTCGATTTTGCTGGTTTTCGGGGTTTTAACGGCTTTCGGGACGGTTATGGTCAGGATTCCGTTGTCCATTGCCGCGCTTGCGCCCTCGGTCGCGGCGTTTTTCAGGTAAAGGCTTCTCTGCATAGAGCTTGCGCGGCGCTCGCGGTGGATAAAGCCGCCTTCTTGGTTTTCTTCGCTTTCGTCACGGGTGACGTCGATTGTCATAACGCCGTCGCGCAGGTCAACGCTTATGGCTTCCTTAGGAACGCCCGGCATCTCGGCGTAGACTGTGTAACTGTCGTCCCCCTCGCTGATGTCCACTTTGAACCCGGCGGCGGGCAGTGTGTCCCGCGATGTGAACATAGGCCAGAAGTCGCTTAACATGGCGTCAAACAGACTGCTTGGGCGTACCCCGCGATTGTAGATTCTCATAAGATTCGACATTCAAAACAACTCCTCAACAATAATTTAATTTTGGCACTCTGTCGACGCGAGTGCTAACATGTTTATTCTAGCATAGCCCGAAAAATTGTCAATAGCTTTGAATATTTTTAACATTTTCGTTACAAACTATACACAGTCTATTCATAAGGAATCCCCCACCCGGCGGCGGAAAGACGCGCCGGGTGGGGGATTTGGCGTGTGTTGAGATTAAAGAAGGCTATTCGTCGGCCGGCGCGCCGAAATAAAGGACGGCAAGTGTTTCCGGGCCGCAGTTGGTGACGACGGTAACGCCGATGCTGTGCCGCCATATGCTTCTTGGGTTAAGCTGCTCTTTAACCGTCTTTTCAAGAAGGTCGATTTCCTCGGCGGGGATATCCCCGTAAAGGATTATCATATCCTGTTCCTGCGGGTTCACCGCCCGGCTTTTTACATGCTCGACAACGCGGGGTATAAGGTTTTTCTCGCCGCGCACCTTTTCAATCGGGGCGATTTTCCCGTCGAAGGCAAGCAGAACGGGGCGTATCCCAAGCGCGCCGCCGACAAACGCCGCCATTCCGCTTACGCGCCCGCTTTTGCGCATACAGTCAAGCGAATAGGCGCAGACAACCCCTTGCGAGCGCCGCACCGCGTCCTTGAGATAGGCGACAATCTCGCCAAAGCCCTTCCCCTGGTCGTTCATCTCGAACGCGTCCAGAAGCAGTCTGCCGTAGATAAGCGAATAGCCGCGCGAGTCTATAAGCTCGAACACCATGCCGTCGGGATGATTGGCGAGAAAAATCTCTTTCGCGATGCCGATAGACTGCGCAACCGAACTTGCGGTAGAGCTTATCGTCATAATGACCGCGTGGGTAAAGCCGTTTTCAAACGCCCATTCAAAGCCCTCGGCCCACTGTTCGGGCGTACCCATCGCCGTGGTGGGAATCTCCTTGCAGGTTTTAAGATATTTGTAGTATTCCGCGCGGTCAACCTCGGTCTCTTTGATTGTATGTCCGTCTGCGTAAACAAGACTTGAAGGAATTATGCGGTACGGTTTGCCTTTATAATCCTCGGGCAGAAGGTCGCACGGCGAATCGGAGAAGAATGCAATTTTTTCCATAGTAAACCCTTTCTTTTTGTGTATTTTTTACCGCGCAACTGCGGGCGGCTTTCGGACACAATATATCGAAACGGGAGTGATGAATATGCACAGCTTTATAAAGCGCGCATTATGCGTTATATCAATGCTTGCGGTCTGCGCCGCGCTTACCGCGGCGGCGGATTTTACGCCGTTCCTGCCCGCCCCGACGCCGTACCCTGCCCCGCCGGAAGAGCTTGACCCGCGTGAACGCGTCCCCGTCCCCGTTATAATGTACCACTCTATACTGCGAAACCCGCGCCGCCGGAACATGTACACAATCACTCCCCGGGAACTGGAGGCGGATATGGTCTGGCTTCAAAGCGAGGGTTATGAGACCGTAACGCCGCAGCAGGTGATAGATTATGTACACAAAGGCGCGGCGCTTCCGGAAAAGCCGGTTATGCTTACCTTTGACGACGGGTACTATAACAATATATTCTATGGCACGCCGCTTTTGGAAAAGTACAGCATGCGCGCGGTTATGTTCGCCGTCGGCGCCTACTGCGACAGGGCCGTGCGAGAAGACGACCGCAACCCGAACTACAGCTATATCACATGGGACGACATGAAGGACATGTCGCTTGGCGGCGTGTGGGATATACAAAGCCACACCTATGACATGCACAGCGAGGCGCCGCGCTTGGGCGTAAGGCGAAGAAGCGGCGAAAGCGACGGCAAATACCGCGCCGCACTGCGCGAAGACATCACGCGCATCACGGAAAGCATAGCGGAAACCACGGATAAAGTACCCAACGCGTTTGCGTACCCCTTCGGGGCAATCACCCCGGAAGCCGAGGAAATCCTGCGGGAAAAGGGCTATCGGGCCACTTTCAGCAGTTACGAGGGTACAAGCGTTATTCGCAAGGGCGACGAAGCGTCGCTGTTTCAGATAAAAAGATGCCTTCGCAGAAGCGGGCGGCCAGCAAGCGGAATCGTCGGGCGACAGGCGGCTTGCAATCCTTGCTCACGCGGGCTTTTCAGCGCCTTTTCCTTTGGCAGTCCGGGCATGTGCCGCGAAAGAACAAATCGCGCTGGGTTATCTCAAACCCCTCCAGCATATCGCAGGTAAACGCCTCCTGCGGCATAAGGAAGTTAAAAAGTTTGCCGCATCCTCCGCATTTGAAATGCCCGTGATCCTGTATTTCCGCGTCATAGAGCATACTGTCGCTTTCTATGCGCACGTCGCGGATAAGTCCGCCGGCGGCAAGCGCGCGAAGGACATTGTACACCGTCATCCTTGAAAGCGTTGGCATCTGTCCCGCAAGCGCGCCGTAAATCTGATCTGCGGTATGGTGGCCGTAGTGTTCAAGCATGTATGACAAAATGGCCTTACGCGGTTTGGACGCGTCCAGCCCCGCGTTATGCAGCATTTCCGTCACGTTTGCATGGGCGGCCATTTTTACCCGCCTTTCTGCCGGTTTCGGCGCGCTTATACGTATTTATTGCGTCTATAGTACACCTTTTGACCCGTCAAGTCAAATTCTGTCCCTTGATTTTGGCGATTGAGTTCAGTAAGTAAAACCCTTCAAGGTCAAAATGCTTCATAAGAGCCGCTATCTCGTCTATGGCGCGCTGTTTGCGCGTACCCCCGGCCTTTGCGCGTATCATCACGTTTTTCGCCGTATGCTCGGCGGGCGTGAACTCAAGCACCTCGACCTGATAACCCATGCTTTCCAGAACAAGCGCGCGAAGCGTGTCCGTGACAAGGGTGGCAAGCTTGTCGCGCTGTACCCCGTATCTCAAAAGCGGCTCCAGCGCCGCGTTTTGAAGGCTGTGCTGCAGCTCATGCTGACAGCACGGCGCAAGGAGAAGCGCCTTCGCGCCCGTGGCGGCGGCGCGGACTATCGCGTCGTCGGTCGCCGTGTCACAGGCGTGGAGAGCCACGATAAGGTTCGGCTTATTGGGCAGCGCCGCGTTTTGTATCGTCCCGCTTATAAACCCAAGCCGCCCGCCTACGCCAAGCCGCGCGGCAATCTTCGCGCACTCGTCAAGCACCGGCCCCTTCACGTCAACGCCGGTAATGCGCGCCTCGCGCCCCACGCGGCGGAAAAACGCCTCCATTGCGAATGTAAGGTATGCCTTCCCGCACCCGAAATCCGCGATATTAAGCGTTTCGTCAATGTCAAAAACGTCAAGGACATTGGTCAAAAGCTCTATAAATCGGTTTATCTGGACGAATTTATTGCGGCGCGTCGGGTGTACGTGTCCGCGCGCGTCGGTAATGCCAAGCGCAGACAAAAACTCCTCGTGAACGCCGTCGGGGAAGAAGTAGTTTTTTTCGCGGTCATGCGCGCGCGCCTCGACAGGTTCGGGGTTAGAGGGCGGCTTGCGCAGGACGCTTACCTTGCCCTTTTTGCTTTTTATTATGTGATAGTCGCAGTCGGGCGTGAAAAGCACGGCGTTCCTAAACGTCAAAAGGGAAAGCTCCATATAGGAAGCGGCCTCGGCGGGGGTAAGGTTCTTGTGGCTTACCTGCGTACCGCGCCGCTCCTCCGCCTGATAGCGGTAGGCGCTTCCTATAAGAAGCGGGCGCAGATCAACGCGCGATATTTCATTTTGGCCGTCCGGCGCGCTGAAAACCGCTTTTTGAAGCATCTTGCCGCCGATAAGCTTTTGGATAAGCTCCATAAATTCCCCGTCAGCGGTCGCCGTATACAGCCAGCGACGCCTTGTACATCATATAGCAATCAAGTTTCGACACGATTTCAAACGGCGCGTGCATGGAAAACACCGGCACGCCGCAGTCCACGACCTCTATGTCGCGCACTGCCAGATAGGCCGCGACAGTCCCGCCGCCGCCCTCGTCCACCTTGCCAAGCTCGGCCGCCTGCCAGAACACGCCCGAACCATCCAGAAGGGCGCGGAGTTTTCCCATCGTCTCGGCCGAGGCGTCCGACGCGCCGTACTTGCCGCGGCTTCCCGTGTATTTGAAGATGCCCACGCCGTTCCCGGCGCGCGCGGCGTTAAGCTTATCCGAGACCCCCGCGAAATTCGGGTCAAGCGCGTTGCAAACGTCGCCGGACAGGCAGAAGCTGTTCGCGTAGCACTGACGCAGGGAAACGCCCCCGCCTTGGCAAAGAGACTCTATAAACATATCGAAGAACCCGCTTTTCATGCCGGTAAGCCCATCCGAGCCGATTTCCTCCTTGTCCGCCAAAAAGCACACCGTGGTATAGGCCGGGGCCGCGCAGTCGAAAATCGCCCTAAGCGCCGCGTATGCGCAGGAGCGGTCGTCATGGCCGTACGCGCCGATCATCGCGCGGTCAAGCCCCACGTCGCGCGCGCACCCCGCCGGGACAAGGCACAGCTCGGAAGAGACAAAGTCGGATTCGGTGATGCCGTACTTTTCATTCAAAAGCGCCATCACGGCAAGTTTTACGCGGTCTGCGCCCTCGGCCTCGTCGGGGCGGGAACCAATAAGCGCGTTAAGATCCTCGCCCTTAAATGCGTCGGTAACGCTTTTTTTCATCTGCTCGGCGGCCAGATGCGGCAAAAGGTCGGTTATAACAAGCACGGGGTCATTCTCGTCCGCGCCGATGCTCACGCTTATCTTTCCGCCCGAAGCGGTGCAGACAACCCCGCGCAGTTCAAGCGGAAGGCTTAACCACTGGTACTTCTTCACGCCGCCGTAGTAATGGGTCTTCAGAAGGGCCAGACCGCCGTCCTCGTAAAGCGGGTTCGGCTTTAAGTCAAGCCGGGGGGAGTCGATATGCGCGGCGACCATGCGTATCCCGTCGGAAAGCGGCCTTTCGCCGATAACGGCAAACGCGGCGGCCTTGCCCATGCGCGTGATGTAAAGTTTGTCGCCCGCCTTTACCGCCGTACCGGGCCTATACTCGCGGAAGCCGTGGCTCTCCGCCTGAAAGACCGCCTCTGCGACGCAGTCCCGCTCGGTTTTGCCGTCGTCCAAAAACGCCTTATATCCGGCGCAGTAAGTTTCGATAATATCCCACTGCCCGTCATAAAGCCTGTCATAGCCGTTTTTGCCGTTTGCGAAAAGCGTTTCGCGCCTTGTGTCCTTTTCCATTTGAATATCCTCCCGTAAATTTTACGCGCCGGTCAGACGCGTGTAAAGCGCCCTTGCGCTTTGCGAAAAAGAGTCCTGATCGCCGGTGTTTTCAATGCTTACGTCGCACCTTTCGGCATAGTATGCGTCGCTTTTCTGGTTATTAACGCGCGCGAGAACCTGTCCCTCGTCAAGCCCGTCCCGCCCGATAAGGCGCTTTACGCGCTGCCCGGCCGGGCAGACGACCGCCACCGTGCTGTCGCAAATCCGGTCAACCCCGGCCTCAAGCAGATAGATGGCCTCTATCACGCAAACAGCCGTCCCCCGTCCGCGCTCCAACGCGACGCGGCGGTGAGTCTCTTTAAGCACATATTTATGCGTTATGGCGTTCAGGTCATCAAGCGCTTTTCCGTCGTTAAAAACTATGGAGGCAAGCCTTCTGCGGTCAAGGCCGTCTTCGACGAAAACGCCCGGAAAGCGCGCGCTTATCTCGTCCCTTATGCCCGCGTCGGCGTTAAGCGTCTCCCGGTATATTTCGTCGGCGTCCAGAATAACCGCGCCCAGCCGCGCCCATATCCCGGTAAGCGTGGACTTCCCCGCGCCGCTTGGCCCGGTGACACCGATAATTTTCACACTCTGACCTCTTTATATCCGGCGGCCTTGTAAAGCCTGTTGCAAACGGCAAGCCCGATACCCTGCGGCGGCGGAACGCGCACGTAAACCGTATCGACCGCAAGCGCGTCCACGCGCCTAAGCGCCCCGAACAGCCCCTGCGGGGTATAGACCACGTTCGGAAGACCCGAAAAAAGCGCGGCCTCTTCCGCGCCGACAAGCGCGCCCGCGCCGCGTTCTCGCACAAAGCGCGCGGCGTCCTCCGCGCGTCCGTGAAGCACGGCAAGCGGCATTTTGGGTGCGTAATGGCGGTACTTCATCCCCGGCGAGGGCGGCGTCCCCGCCGAAACGCCCGATAACAAAGACGCGTCAAGCTCAAGCGTTCCAAGCACACCGCGCAGCATGTCCGGCGTCACCGCGCCGGGGCGCAGAAGGCGCGGCGCTTCCCCGCACAGCGAAACGACCGTCGATTCAAGACCCACCTCGCACTCGCCGCCGTCAACCACGGGAACGTCGAAATCCGCCAGAACGTGCGCGGCGCTTACGGGACTTGGTCTGCCGGAAATGTTCGCGGACGGGGCGGCAAGCGGCCCCGTTTTCTCTATTATCTCCCTTGCGGCGGGATGCGCCGGGCATCTTACCGCCACGGTGTCAAGCCCCGCCGTCACCGCAAGCGGAACGCACTTCGCCTTGGGCAGCACAATTGTAAGCGGCCCCGGCCAAAAAGCCCCCGCAAGGGCGTATGCGCACTGCGGCACGTCACGCGCGACAGACGAAATGTCCTCTAATCGCGCGATGTGGACGATAAAGGGGTTGTCTTTCGGCCTTCCCTTTAGGGCGAACACCTTTTCCGCCGCCTGCGCGGTAAGCACGCACGCAAGCCCGTAGACCGTCTCGGTCGGTATGGCAACGGCATTGCCGCCTTGCAGAAGCCTTACGGCGTCGTCTGTACCGACAATCATGCGCTTTCGCCGCCCGAATCAAGCCCCGCGCTTAGCTTCGCGGCCTGGTCGGCGGTGATAAGCGCGTCCACGGTTTCGTCCAAATCCCCGTTCATCACCGCGTCAAGCTTATAAAGCGTAAGCCCGATACGGTGGTCGGTCATGCGCCCTTGCGGGAAATTATAGGTGCGTATACGCTCGCTTCTGTCGCCGGTTCCGACCTGACTGCGCCGCTCGCCGGCGATGGCGGCGTCCTGTTCGCTTACGGCTTTTTCAAGAAGGCGCGAGCGCAGTATTTTAAGCGCGCGGTCTTTGTTCTTCATCTGGCTTCGCTCGTCCTGGCACTCCACCACCATGCCGCTTGGCTTATGCACGACGCGTATGGCGCTTTCCGTCTTGTTGACATGCTGTCCGCCCGCGCCGCTGGAGCGGCAGGTTTCGATGATTAAGTCCCCAGGGTCAAGGGTTACGTCCACTTCCTCGGCCTCGGGCAGTACGGCGACGGTGACGGTCGAGGTGTGTATGCGCCCGGACGCCTCGGTGTCCGGCACGCGCTGGACGCGGTGGACGCCGCTTTCAAATTTAAGGCGCGAGAACGCCCCTGCGCCGCTTATGGAAAAGCTTATCTCCTTTATGCCGCCAAGCTCGGTGTCGTTAAGGTTCAAAACCTCGGTCTTCCAGCGCTTGCGCTCGGCGTACATGCCGTACATGCGGTAAAGGCTTGCCGCGAAAAGCGCCGCCTCTTCGCCGCCCGCGCCGCCGCGTATCTCGACGATAACGTTTTTTTCGTCGTTCGGGTCTTTCGGAAGAAGCAGGACGCGCAGTTCGCCGCGCAGACGCTCCATATCCGCGGCGGACGCGTCGTACTCCTCTTGGGCAAGCTCGCGCAGCTCAGGATTCCCCAAAAGCTCTTTGGCCTCCGCCGCGGAGGTTTCCGCCTTTATATAGGCGCGGTACGCCTCTATCACGGGCGAAAGCTCTTTCTGCTCTTTTAAAAGTTTGGTCATGCGCGCCGTGTCGGAATACACCTCCGGCTCGGTAAGGCTTTTTTCTATCTCGGCGTACTTTTCGTTCAGCTCTTTAAGTTTGTTAAGCATCTCTTTATCCTTCCGAAGACGTGCTTTTTCCGCCTCGCGGGCTTTTTTAAGGTTCGTTTCGGCCTGTGGCCGGACTTTCTCTTTCCCTGCGGCGGCGGGCGTTTCCGGCGCGTTCTGGGCGCGGTATGCGCGATAGCCGCCGTAACTGCCCGCGAAATCGCTTGTGTGTCCGTCCGCAAGCTCCCACACGCGGTTTGCGAAGCGCGAGATAAAGTAACGGTCGTGCGAAACGAATATCATCGCGCCGTCAAAGCTTTCAACCGCTTCCTCAATCCACTCGCGCGAGGCCACGTCAAGATGGTTCGTCGGCTCGTCAAGCAGAAGGAAGTTTACATCCCGCCCCATAAGCAGACAAAGCTTCAGTCGGCTGCGCTCGCCGCCGGAAAGGGCAGAAACGGGCTTAAACACGTCCTCGCCGCGAAAGCGGAACGCGCCAAGGCGGTCACGCGCCTCCTGCGCGGAGCAGTCCGCCTCGTAAAGCATCGTGTCAAGAAGCGTACGCTCGGGCCGCGCGAAAGTGACGACCTGCGGCAGATATACGGCCTTTACCTGGGGTCCGGGCAGTATGCGCCCCGCGTCCGGGGTAAGCTCGCCCGTTATAAGGCGAAGCAGCGTCGTCTTGCCCGCGCCGTTGTCGCCAAGCAAAGCGATGCGGTCGCCGGGTCGCACGGCGGCGGTAAGTCCGGCGACGATTTCCCGCGAAGTCGCGCCGGGGTAGGAAAAGCTTAAATCGTTTATGCGCAGAACGTCGTCCGCCAGAAATTTTGTCTCGGCGAAGCGCGCGTTCATCGGGCGTGGCTTTACCGGCCTTTCCGCCGTCTTAATCCGCGCGGCGCGCTTTTCCATCGAGAACGCGCGGCGGTGCAGCTTCGCGTTTTTCCCCGCGTAATCGTGCATACGCCGCGCCTCGGACTCAAGCTGCGCGATTTTGCGGCTTTCCTTTGTATATCTGTCAAGCTGTTCTTGGTAAAGCCGCTCTTTCTCAAGCGCGTAAAAGCTGTAGTTCCCGGCG
Source organism: Oscillospiraceae bacterium (assembly GCA_031271665.1). Lineage (GTDB taxonomy): Bacteria > Bacillota > Clostridia > Oscillospirales > UBA929 > WRLJ01. The sequence goes on along the minus strand of JAISVI010000039.1, from coordinate 71 downwards.
TACTCGCGCGAAAGGCCGTTTTCAATCTCTATAACGCGCTCTACGCAGTTGTCAAGGAAATACCTGTCGTG
>JAISVI010000017.1 GCA_031271665.1 Oscillospiraceae bacterium | reverse complement strand
GGACGGATTGTAGGGGCGGCGTTCTGCCGCCCGTTCCCTCAAACCCCTCTCCGGCGGCTGCCGCCGTTTTGGTCAAAACACCCGCCGACTGCGGTCGGCACCCTCTTTTCTAAAGAGGGTAAGGGGATTAGAAGCGCGTTGGCTATTCATAAATCGCCCCCACGGTGAACTTGAGATTTTGGGCTGCCGGTGATATATTGGCTTCAGAACGGCAAAGAGCGGAGGATGTGGGAAAGATGATAACGAACAGCGATATTGACAACGGCGCGCCCTTTGATTGGGGCAATGCGACCGCCGATTACGCGAAATACAGGGACATATACCCGGAAGAGTTTTATCAAAAAATAATATCCCTTGGGCTTTGCGTAAAGGGTCAGCGCGTCCTTGACCTTGGGACGGGTACGGGCGTTTTGCCCAGAAACCTTTACAAATACGGGGCAAGCTTTATCGGCGCGGATATTTCCGAAAACCAAATCGCACAGGCCAAACGCCTTTCGGCAGAGGCGGGGATGGATATCGAATATGCCATCGCCTCGGCTGAAAACATAAGCTTTCCGGAGAAAAGCTTTGACGTTATAACCGCCTGCCAGTGCTTTATGTATTTTGACAAGGCCGTCGCACTGCCGAAAATACATAAAACGCTTAAAGACGGCGGGCATTTCTGCATTTTGTTTATGGCGTGGTTGCCGGAGGAAAGCCCCCTTGCTAGGCAAAGCGAGGAACTTGTTCTTAAATATAACCCCGCTTGGACGGGAGGAGGTATGAAAAGATATACTAAGCCCAACCTCCCCGTATGGGCGCAGGATTTATTCACGGCGGAGAACGCCGAGACATTTGACGTTGACGTACCCTTCACCCGCGAAAGCTGGCACGGCAGAATGAAAGCCTGCCGTGGTATCGGCGCGTCCTCGCTGCCAAGCGACGCCGTCGCCGCCTTCGAGCGCGAACATATCGCGTACCTGAACACCCAACCCGAACAATTTAGTATTAAACATTTTGTAAACATACTAAGTTTACGGAAAAAGTCCGTCTCTGGCCAGAAACAGGCACATTTGGCTATTTGACAGTATACCGCACCGCTTTGGAAAAAGCAATAGGCGGGAACATGGCGGGAACGTGGCCGTGACGTGGCAGGGACGTGGCGGAACGTGGCGGACTTCTTCGATAAAAGGAAGAAGTAAGCGCCACCCCCTACTAAAGTAAGGCGCGGCGCTTCGTGTTTCACGCGTTTATTTCGCGGTGAAGCGTTTCGCGCACCGCGCCAACGCCGCCAAGCATGGATACAAAATAACCCTCGATTCTTTTGGCAAGCGGCGTGGCGGTAAGGTCAAGGCCGAATATTTGTGCGTCAGTCAAAATCGTCATAAGCTGTCCGGCATAGCTTGACGGGTCGTTCCAGACCACGCCCGAAAGCTTCGCCTGAAGCGCGTCCTTCATCGGGTCGGCCGAAACCTCCATTTCCGCGCCCTTGTCGTCAACGGCCAGAAGGTAACGAAGCCACCCGGCAATGGCAAGCGGTATCGAAACAAGCGCGTCAAGGCTGCGCCCGCCCTCTATATAGCTTTTTACGGTTTCGCCGTAGCGTATGCCGACCTTTTGCGAGGTGTCCGTGGCGATGCGCTGGGGCGCGTCGGGCATAAAGGGGTTGGGCAGGCGCTCGCTTACCACCTCGTCAATGAACTTCTTGGGCGACAGGATGCCCGGATCGACCACCACGGGAAGCCCCTCTATGTAACCAAGCCGTTTTATAAGCGCGACGATGTCCGCGTCCTTCATCTCCTCGCAGATAAGGTCATAGCCAAGCAGACACCCGTAGACGGCCATTGCCGTGTGCAGTGGGTTAAGGCAGGTCGTGACCTTCATTCGCTCGGTCTTACTCACGGTTTCGCGGTCGGTGAAGATGACGCCCGCCTTGTCAAGCGCGGGGCGTCCGTTGGGGAACGCGTCCTCTATAACAAGGTACTGCGGCCTTTCGGCGTTGACGAACGCCGCGATAAAGGTTTTTTTGGACGTTATAATAGGGGCCATGCCCTCGATTCCTTTTTGCGAAAGCAAGTCCTCGACCGCCTTGGCGGGGCGTGGGGTTATCTTGTCAATCATGCTCCACGGGAAGGACACCTTACTTGGGTCGTTAAGCCACGCGGTGAAGCCGGGGTCGTTCTTCCTCGCGGCGAACTCCAGTACGCAGGACTTTATCCTGTCGCCGTTCGCCGAGCAGTTGTCCATGCTTACCATGGCGATTGGGAATGCCCCGGCCTTGTAACGCGCGTACAGCATATCTGTCACGATATCCATCGCGTTGCCGTCAAAAACCGTATAGCCCTTCTCCGTAATCGTAAAGCTTGCCATTTGAAGCGAGGGCATCGCGAATATCTCTTTAAGCCGGTCTATCTGCGTGTCTACCCTTATCGCTTCGGCAATGGACGCGATTACCTCGCAGTCCATGCCGCCGTCGGCTTTAAGCGTGACGTTCATGGTAAGGTTGTCGTTCGGGACAAAAATGCTGTCGATAATGTCATAGTCAAAAGTCTCGGCGGCGATAATCCCGCTGTCGGCGCTTCCGTCACCGAGTATCCTTTGGGCAAGCGAGGCGATAAAGCCGCGGAAGATATTGCCCGTGCCGAAATGCACCCAGCGCGGCGCGGCCTTGGTCTTGCTTATCATGGCCTGTACATCATGCCGTGGCAGCGCGACTGCCCTCTCCGCCCACGCGGCGGTATTTTTAAGCTCGGAAAGATTCATGCGCATTTTTAATGACCTCCCGTGTTTTTTGGTAATTCTTCACGGAGATTCTACCTTTTTATTTGCGGAACGTCAAGTACCATACGCTTCGCCAACGGCGGCGGCCGCCGTTTTGGTCAAAACTCCCGCCGTCTGCGGCGCGGTGGGTGGATGGCGCGCCGGGGGCGTCGCGCCCTCCGGTCAAAACACCCGTCCGCCTTCGGCGTCCACCCTCTTTTCTAAAGAGGGTTTTGTAGGGGCGGCGTTCTGCCGCCCGTTGTCCCCAACTGTCGCCACCGGGCAGGACGGGACGTCGAGGACGCCGTCCCCTACAGGCAAACGCCGCTATTGCAGTGTTTGTAGGACGCAGCGTCCTCGGCACGCCGTCCGAATTACGGCTTTTGTCCACGCTTAAAGGGCGGGAGAATCTCCCGCCCTCTTTGTCTGCGCAAGCGCCGTTTTTCAGCCGTGCGTATTATAGTGCTGATTCATTAAGCGAGAGGCCTTTGCAAGCTTGTGTATGTATACAAAAGGACCAACGACAATCATTGCGCCAAGTACTGACCAAAGCCAGAACGTACCGGAATCGAAGCTGTATTGCACGCCCCGGCGCTGTAACTCGCGCCCCATGCGTCCGGCAAGCCTGTGATTCCATACAAGTGCGCCGATACCCAAGGTAAAGGGTGTAACCAAAAAGATCAGTAAGCAGAAGTGCATGGTTCGTTTGCCGTCATAGCGGCTTGCGACAATGTTGATATCGGTGGAGATGCCGGAATAGAAAACAATTGAATAGATGCCAAAGGTGATGAAACTTAAAAGAATAAGCTTGAGAAGACTGCGGCTTGTGTTAAGCTGGCCAACCGGCGCGGGACTTGGCACGTAAGGCTGCTGCTGAGTTTCAAACTGGCTCATGTTATTCAATCTCCTTCCTGTTTTGTCTTAGTTTAACACGCGCTGTCCAATTTGTCAATAATTTGTTCACAGTTTGATCATAATTTATTCATTGATTTTTGTCTAATTTTGCGGGCAACCTTTCGTTGTTAATGGTTCAAGTGGAGATTTTTTCTTGCTTTCATGGTTTTAATGGTGTATAATATCAAAGATACTATAAAATGCCACATTGTCTACGGCATATTATGAAGGAGGAACACCATGAAGACCAAACTTTTCGTAACCCTGCTCGCGGTACTTATCCTGCTTACTCTCGCGGCCTGCGGCGGAAGCCCCTTGAACAGCGCCGCCCCGGCGAACGACCGCACCGCCTCCCCGCGCGGCGGCGGCACAGCCACGACCGCCCCAGACAGCACGGAAACGCCCGCTGACAGCACGGACGAACCACAGACAGGCGGCGACTATACAATGGAAGCGCTGCTTGAACTGCCGGAGGATGACGCCGACGATTATGTGTATTATGAAGCGGATGACGGGAATGTATATATCACCCGCACATCTGGCGCTGGTGAAATCGCTGTGATTCCGTCGATGATAAACGGAAAACCCGTTACACAAATCAATCGCGCGTTTTTGAATAACAACAGAATAAAAGCTGTTGTTATTCCCGAGACTGTAACAAGCATTGGTGATTCGGCGTTTCAAGCCAATTCTAAGCTGGAGATCGTTGTTATCAAGGGCGAAAACCTTACGAGCATTGGTGAGCAGGCATTTCT
>JAISVI010000146.1 GCA_031271665.1 Oscillospiraceae bacterium | reverse complement strand
CGGGTCAATGGGGGCGGTTATTTCTTTTTGTCCAGATGGTCTATCAGCGTCACTATAAGTATCGCAAACGCGATCATAAGCGTTACCGCCTCAAACACAGACAAATGGCCTCACCCCCTCTCGGAAGCGCGGCAAACCGTCCCACTGTACGGCGCTTGCGCGCCGCAATCTGTCCTCTGCCAGAGGGTATTATATGGCAAGCCTTGTCGAAACGCAAGGATAAGTTAGTTGTGCTGGTTTTCAAAAACCAGTTTGAAGTCCACGTATTTTTCGCCGGTGTCTTCAAGCACAACCGTCGCGTTATACGTCTTCCCGGTCTTCTCGCTGTACAGTCCCTTCAGCGCTACGCGCTTGTCCTTTATAAGCGCTGCCGCTATCTCAGCGGTAAGCTTTACTCGTTTTTTCGTGAAGAACAAACTCTCCTTATAAAGAGCAAACGTACACGCCTTGTTTTCGCAAAAGAAGCCTTTGTCATTTTCCCGCACCTCCTTCCCGCACCTCGGACATTGCCCGATACTTTCCCCCGCGGGCTTTCCGGCCTGCCCGGCAGGGCGCTCCGGCAGCAGCGCGAGCTTCTCTGCCTCCGGCGCGCTGTGCGCGCGGACGGTATCCGCGACCATTCCCTTTATACCGTCCATAAAGGCGTCCCCGGTAGTTGTGCCGCGCTGTACGCCAAGCAGAAGCTGCTCCCATTCGGCGGTAAGCTTTGGGGACTTCACGCTGTCCGGCAGTATGGATATTAGAATCTTCCCCATGTCCGTCGGCAGTATGTTCTTGCCGGATCGCGCGGCAAGCGGCGTCTGGCCGGATACGAGCTTCTCTATAATCCCCGCGCGCGTGGCGGGCGTTCCCAAACCTTTTCGCTCGGCGTCGTCGGGCATATCCTCCGCGCCCGCCGTTTCCATTGCCGCAAGCAGGGTGTCCTCGGTGTACGGCTTAGGCGGTGAAGTGTATCCTTCCCTTATGCTTGCCGCCGCCGTGAAGGCCTGCCCTTCCTCAAGCGGCGGCAGGGGCTTCTCCTTTTTATACTCCGTATCTTCCGTGTCGTCCGAGTCCGTTTTCCAACCGGGGTGAACAATTGTCTTGCCCTTAACGCCGAACTCATGCCCCGCGCAGGCAAGCGTCACCTCGGTTTCCTCATAGACATGCTTTTCGCCGACGGCCTCCAAAAGGCGCTTTATGACCATAAGCAGGATATCTCGCTCGCCCGCGTGAAGCTGCGGCATATCGTATCCGACTGCCGTTATGGTCGGGATTATCGCGTGGTGGTCGGATACCTTCGCGTCGTTGACCGTCTGCGCCGCGTTGCAGGGCGCGCCCGGCGCGAATGCCTGCACAAGCGCCTCCGCTGTTCCCGCCATATCCGCAGTAAGGTACTGGCTGTCCGTACGCGGATAGGTAAGTAGCTTCTTCTCGTAAAGCGACTGCGCATGGGTAAGCGTTTCAGTCGCGGTAAAGCCGTGCTTACGGTTCGCGTCCCTCTGGAGACTGGTGAGGTCGTATAACTTCGGCGGCGATACGCGCTTCTCCTTGCGCGTCACCTTGCTGACTTCCGCCCACATGCCGTTACATGCGGCGCGTATGGCTTCGGCGGAGCCTCTGTCCTTATGCTTCTCCCCGGACGCGGTTATTTCCGCAAAGGTAATTTCCGGGACATAGAACGGCGTCTTGACGAACGCCGCGATGGCGGCGGCGCGCTCGACGAGCATGGCAAGCGTCGGCGTCTGGACGCGCCCGACGCTCAACTTCGGTCCGTACAGCGTCGAGAAGAGCCGGGTGTAGTTTATTCCGACGAGCCAGTCGGCTCGCTCCCGGCAGTACGCAGCGTCATAAAGCGCGTCATAGTCCGCGCCGGGGCGTAGCTCGCCGAACCCTTTCTTTATGGCGATGTCTTCCATGCTGCTTATCCACAGCCGCTTTATGGGCTTCTTGCAGCGGCAGTAATTGTACACATGGCGGAATATAAGCTCTCCCTCGCGCCCGGCGTCCGTGGCGCAGATAACCGTGTCCACGTCAGGGCGCTTCATAAGCGCGGCGATGACGTGCAGCTGATCGCTCCTGTCTTTGGACGCGACGATTTTCCACGGGTCGGGGAAGATGGGCAGGTCTTCATGCCGCCACTTCGCGTACTTTTCGTCATGCTCCCGCGCGTCCGCCAAACCGAGAAGATGCCCGACGCACCATGTGACGATGTATCCGCCGCCCTCCAGATATCCTTTCTGTTTCCCGTCCGCGCCAAGGACTGCTGCCAGTTGCTGTCCGACGCTCGGCTTCTCCGCTATTACAAGCTGCACGTATGCTCCTCCGTTCTGTTTTTGCGCAAAAATAAACGCGCCCCCGGCCATGGGGGCGCGCTGCGATTGAAATATGTTGGCGCTATAACTCCCGCGAGTTCTTTTTAACTGTCTTACTCTCCGTACTGCGGGCGCTGTTAATAATGTCGGCTTTGGCCTTGGCAGCGCCCAGGCGCTCTTTTATACTTGTGCCGGACTGGCTCTTCCGCGCATGTTCCAGTATTGACGCTATATTCTCCCGCCTTATTGTATTTGGATACCTTTTATCAAAATCAAGCAAGATTTCTTTTGCTTCCTGCTCTTTGCCTTTGGCGTCATTATAAATACGCTCATAGTCGCCGTCTGCAAAAATATCTTCAAGATATTTCTTTGACGCCATTGGAATAGGGCTGCTGCCATAAAGCGTAGCCACAGCTTTATCAATATCCGCTTGCGATATTGGATGCCCGTTTTTTTCATGTTCCCACAAAATCCCCGCAACGTCGGACAAATCATATTTGTACGGCCTTCCGCTCATAAGCTTCATGGCGATAAGATATTCGGCGGCAACGGTACGAACTGTCACGATATTTGAAAAAGTCCTGTAATACACCGATACCTCGGCGAGCCGTTCAGAGTAAGACGTAGTTGCCTTGAAGTCCGTGTTCAGCCAGCCGTTCGGCAACCCAAGTTTATCGCCGACACGGTTAATCGCCTCCTTCATAACAGATGACGCCATTATAACCGCGTCTATGTCATACGTCAGTTCGCGGAAGCCATAGTTTGCAAGCATGGACGCGCCGCCTATCAGGATAATCTCGGCGGGCATGACCGTACCGTTCAGCTTGCGGAACTCCTTGGCAAGCTCTTTAAGATATGTGTTTAGGTTTTCCTTTGTAAACGCAACTTCAGCAGACATTGCGCACCTCGGCTTCAACAATATTGCATCTCTTGAACTCAGGTATCGCGGCGTTCATGCTGTCGATCAGGGGCTGTTCGCTTTTAGACGCGATGCTCTTAACGAGAACGCTGGCGGGATAAACAGGTTCGCGCAGTCTTGCCGACCGAATGTCTTCATACTCTATTGCGATCGGCAGATCATTCTCACGGCTTAAATAATCCACCATCGCCAAGAGATACAGGCTTTCAAGATACCATTTCTTATCGAAGAGCTTCCTTATCTTATCCGTCTCATATGTTTGGATTATAAACTCCATATCGCCCATATCCTTGACCATGTGACAGACATTGCTCTTAAAGGTTTCAAACCTCGGACGGTATTCCATTGCCTCCGAAAGAAGTTCCTCTACCGTGACGTCAAGCGCTTTGGCAATCCTGTATACGGTTTTGGCCTTACACTCGGCAATACTCAGCTTGCCGGTGCTGATTTCGCTTATGGTTGAAAAGGGCACTCCGCTGACTTTTGACAGCCTGTACTTGGTGATGCCCTTCTTGCTTAAAATATCATTGAGGCTCATAATATCCCCTCCAACGGAATTATAACGCCTCGGCGATATAGTTGTCAAGGGTAATGCAACAAGTATGTCATGTCATGGCTTAATCCCCTCCCACGTCTGCGCAAAAATAAACGCGCCCCAGTCGATGGGGGCGCGCTGCTTAACGGTCAGTTTACCTTTCGGGGCTTCTGGGCGCTTTTTTAGGCGTTTGCGAGGCTTCCATGCGCTTGTCATTCAGCTTATCCGCAAAAGAGCGCGGGGTTTGCGGCGTGATAAGTTTATCCAAAGCTTCCTTTGGCAGTGAGGGGAACAGGCTGCGTACAAGGTCGGCATTCTGCGTCTTGCGGTAAAGCTCCGCAGCCACGCGCATGGCTTCCTCGGTCTTACCCTCGGCTCTGCCCTCGCTGACCGCGTAGCTCATCTCAGCGTTGCGGATTAACCTTGCCTTTTCAACTAAGTCGTCTATAACAGCAAGCACATCATATAACCTTGGCGATACAACTCCGGCATCCAGATGTGCGTCGAGTATTTCGCTCACGTATTTCAGGTCTGCTATAATCTCTTGTCGTTTCTGTGTCATTGTTGACCCCTCCAACATTTCAGCATTGATGCTTGCGTAATACCAAGCGCCTGCCCCAATTGTTTTTGAGTCAGGCCTCGCGTTTTTCTTGTTTCGCGTAATCGCTCCGATATAAACATAATCCACCACCCCCACAAACAAAAGCCGGGCAGCGGCTTGCCGCCGCCCGGCTTTTGCGCCTATTACGACGCGTACTCCGTGTCTGGATTGCAACCCATATCCGCCGACCCGTCCACTTCGGCGAAAGCCTCGTAGCTAAGATCGACCGGGAAAAACGCTTCGGTATTATCTGCGTTCGAGTCCGTAGCCTCTTCCTGCTCCGGCTCTTGGCCGTCTTCCTGCGCGTAGCTAAGGCTGACGCGGTTGGGTATGCCAAAGTTCTCTTCGTTCGCCTCGCGGCAATACCTGCGGATCTCCGCGTATAGCTCTTTCTGCGCTTCGTCGGAAAGCGCCGCTATAACCCGGTAGACGGTAGATTGACGCTTTTCGCCGTTTTTGTCCGTGTAATGTTCAAGGTATTCATCACAGACGAACGTCACCCAGTCACCCTTCTCAAAGGTTTCGGCTATAAACGCCGCCTGCGCGCCCCACGCGGAAAACCGCATCGGGACATCCTCATGCGTTTCGCCGCGCATGTTGCTGCCGGACTTCGTAAACACGGTGCCGTTTGTTACCGCTTCAAGTTCTGTCCCGACATAGTTCAGCGAGGGGGTCGCGCCAAGGTTTCCTCTTAAAATAACCATTTTTCTTGCTCTCCTTTATAATTATTGCGGGGCGTCCCCGCAGATCGGTAAGCGCCTTACGCGGCGAAAAGAAGCCAAAAAGAAAGCCCTGCCGTCAAGCAGGGCGCGAAAGGGATTCGTCTGCTTCGCAAAAGAGGATACAGCGGAAGCCCCGCCGCACAGGAACCAAGCAGCACTGCCGGAAACCCCATAAACCCGGTAAACGCGGACAGCGCGCACATTAGCTTTATGTCGCCCGCGCCTATTCCGGGTTCTTTCCCGCCCCGGCTTGACAGGAAATAAGCAATCACGGACAGAGCGCCCCAGATAACAAGCCCGACGACAGCCCCCCTCCAACGATACGAGCCGCACCATATGCGCATGCCGGAAAGGATTAAAAGCCCCATCGGCACCCAATTGGGTATCTCACGCGTCCGTATGTCCCAGACTGCGGCAATTCCCATCAGGCATACCGCCGCGATAAGTATCACCGTGTCCATAAGCATCACTCCCTATTCACCTATTCAGTCCGGGCGTTGCGGCTTGTCACCCGGAGATCTACGCGCATATCGCCAAGCCCCGGAAGACCTATCGGCACAATCAGCGCGCAGTCAAGCCGTATTGACGGCGGCTCGGACTCCACAAACAGCGACATGTTTTCAAGGCGGTACTGCTCCCGGCCGCCTTCACTCAATGATACGCGCGACGCCCCGGACGTAAGCCCCGCCGCGTCGCGCAGGTAATCGTCGAAAACCTGCCGCGCATAAGCCTCGTCCATCGCGCCGCCGCCGTCGGCGCGGGAACTGTCCCACATCGACGCCTCGACGGCCACGTTCGCCGCCTGAAGCAGCATCGCCTCCGCGCGCGCTGTTACCGCGCTTATACGCATATACTCGCCTATGATCCCGGACAGCGTTATAAGAACCGTCATTATAAGCAGCAGCGTGACCGCGATATCGCCGCGCCTTCCCCTAACCCGCATTTTCAACGCACATACACCTCGCTCATGCCCGTATACGCGGTTTCAAGCGGTATCGCTATCACCGCCCCCGGCAAGGCGTCCGCTGAGATTACTCTGACAGTGTACACATAGCTTACCGTCACGACAAAGGTGTCCCGCAACTGGATATGGTCGCCGTTTACATAGCTTGCGTCAATGGTAAGGACTGCGCCGTCAAGCCCCGCTATATCCGTGAGGTCGTCGAACAGGTCTTCCGCGCCCTCCGTCGTTCCCGTGACCTCTATAGTACGGGCGACGCGCCGGGCGACCGTGTTCACATGCTGATACTTTACGAATATACCGTAGAATTCTATCAGCGCCATGATTGCTACGACCGCAAGAATGCACCCCACCATGACGTCTACCACCAACTCTCCCCGGCGGCTTTTGGCCGCCTGAGAGAGTCTGCCCATACGCTTCATCAGGGGGTGCCGCCGCCCATTCCCAAAAGGTCTTCTACCTTTTCGGTCACGATGTTCCACCACCCGGGGATACCGATGTTAAGCGCGGCGATGATGAGCCCGGCAACAACCACCCCTATGATGATTCCGACAAGCCAGCTTGTACCGGCGTCGCCCCGCCGATCGGCAAGAAAGGATTTTGCGTGTGAAAGTATTCTCTTTGCTGTTTTCATTTAAGTCTCCTCCAATTATAAAATTCCCTGGGTTGATGTAAGAAGGGTTACGAACAGGACGTATATTGCCACGACCATCGCTATGATGATGCCGATAACAGTGGTTCTACCGGCGTTACCCCGCCGGACGGGAAGAAAGGATTTTGTGCGTGAAGGAATTCTCTTTGCTGTTTTCATTTGAGTCTCCTCCATTTCTCCAATTATAAAATTCCCTGGGTTGATGTAAGAAGATTTACAACGAGGACGTATATAAGCGCGAGTATCGCGACCGCCACCACGGGGATCGTCGCAACGCGGATTCGACCCGGCATTTTGTTAAGCGCGCTGCGCTGATGCTCACGCGCCGCCGTGTCCGCCTCCTGGGAAAGTGTCAGAAGCGCGCTTGCCTGATTTTGTCCGTGGTAAACGCCGACAAGCACACTTACCATGTTGCGGATTTCCACAATGCCAAGCCTGTCCGCGAAGCTGTGCAGACCGGCTTCCACACTGCGGGATTTCATATCCGTTACAAGCAGCTTTATATCGTCCGCCAAAGACGCCGGCGCCACGCGTATGTAATCCTCAAAGACCGATATAATGTCTACGCCCGCCATCGCGCTGCCTTCAGAATGAGTGAAACGGTACAGTATGCTGCGTATAAAGTGCGGGGTGTCGCGTGAAATGACCTTGCGCCGCTTCTTCAGGATATCCTTGTGAACCGTTGTCATAAGCCGGAAGACAAGAAAAGGAAGCATCGCGCCGCCAATGCGTATAAGCGTATTACCCATAAGCGCCCCTATGAAGGGAACGACGGCGGAAAGAAGCCCTGCTGTTATTCCGCGCGCGTAGTATTCCTTTGGCTTATAAGGTATCCCGGCTCTCGCGAGGTCTAACGCAAGAAGCGCCTCGAAACGCGGGGGCATAGGCAGTATTCGGCCAAGCGGCGCGCTCAACGGCGCGACGACGCCAAGCATAAACCGCTGCTTTAGCGAAACCTTGTCACGCAGCGACGCGAACACGTTCCTTTTTACGCGCTTAGGTATCCGCAGCGCTGAGAGTGCAAGAAGAGTGCCGCCTGCCGACAATGCCGCAAAAATGATTAAGCTGTAAACAAACAATAATTATCACCTCGAATCTGGATAAGGATTTGGATATAGGTATTTGCGGTCATATTGACAAAAGCCGCCCCGCCCACTATAATAGATATTAAGATATTCAATATCTTTGAGCAAGGAGGATTGCTATGACAACGACAGCCAATCGGTGGGGAGCTGCTCTGGGAATTAGACTGACAAAACCTGTGCTTGAGAAATTCGCCATCGATGATAAGACGCTTCTGGATTTGGACGTCCAAGAAGACCGGATCATCATTACCCGCGCAAAAGTCCAACCTAAAATTACACTGGAGGAACTCTTCCTAGACTTTGAGGGCGAATATGAAGCAACCGGGGAAGCAAGAGAGTGGGAGAGCATGAGGCCTGCCGGGAGGGAACTGTTATGAGTTTTGCGCAGGGAGATATTATTAAGCTGAACTTCGACCCAACGCTTGGACACGAACAAGCCGGTTATCGCCCTGCTGTCGTGATAAGCAGAAAGATGTTTAACCAAAGGACAGGACACCTTACGGTCTGCCCCATAACAAGCACTTCACGCACATACCCCACTTGGGTAGCGTTGGACGGGAAAACCGCAACGCACGGGTATGTTCTTTGTGAGCAGGTAAAAACAATCGACGCCGACGCAAGAAATCCGGTGTTTATTGAGAAGATTGACGAAAACGTTTTGGCCAAAATCCTTGCCATTGTGGGTTCAATAATTCAAAAAGACGAATGACTCCGCGTTCATTGCTTTCTGGATATCCGCACAACGAAGAAGGCGGAAACAATGCAGGAGGCAAGTAGGAGGATCAGTATAACATTCCCGAAGAATGTTTTTGTGAGCAGGTTGTACCACTCTATGTTAAGTATCCTGAACATGGGCGTCAGCCCCACCGCGATGGCAACTACCATAAGGTAGTTCCTCCACGCCGTTTCCGCCCGGACGTCCGCCTCCGCCTGCATGTTCTTAAAGTCGGACATGCTTTGGATCACCGGGTAAAGCGCAAAAAGCATGTTGCGGTCGGACGCGCACATGCGAAGCATTTTCACCCAGTTCGTAAAATATGGGTTTCCTATCTGCGCGTCAAGGATCATAAGGGACTTTTCCACGCTATAACCGACCACGGTCGCGTTGGATATAAACGTATCGAAGGGCGTATTGACCCTAAGCGCAGCAGGGATTCCCTTGTGCTGCTCGGTTGTGTAATGCTCTACCGCCGCGAGTATGTTATAGCTGCTTGCGTACGCGTTTGTTATAATGCTCATGGCGCTTTCCAGTTTCCCAAACTCCGCGCGCTTCGCGCGGGCTGCGCTGAGGTAGAAGATTAGGAAGGGCAGCGCGGTACTGGACAGAGCCAGTGTCAGCGCCAACGCGGCGGAACCGAAAAGGACACCTCCCGCCGCGAATCCGGCGGCAAACGCCCCGGCGCAGCAGATTATAAACACCCGCCAACTCACATTCGCGCCAAGCAACGTGCGGCCTATAACAAGTTTAAGCTTTTCCAGTCTGCCAAGTTTCTGCTTTGTTATGGCTAAACGCTTGCTAAGCAACGTGATTTCCGCAAAGTTTATACTGACCTTGCGTGGACGGATTACAAATAACAGCAGCCCCGCCGCCAACAGAAAGAAGATAATCGTCAAATATATCGCCACAATTACCGCCCCTATCTCACGTAAGGCGCAAGCTGCGCACTGTCCGCTCCGCGCGTCAGCATACGGCGCGCAAGTTTTTCGGATATTCTCCCAACCTGCCGGTGTGCTCCGTTTGTCCTGATCACTTCGCCGTCCTTGTCGCGCTCATGGCCGCTTACCTCAAAGTTAAATATGTATTCCCCAACAACCTTGCCGTCCTGCACTCCGGTTGCCTCGAAGATTTCCATAAACTTTCGGCTGTTGTCCGGCAGACGCGACTTGTACACGATAACCGGCAGAGCCTCTACAATGTTTGCCAAAAGCCGCGACTCCGAAAGCGTCGTGCCGGACTGGAGGCACATTGTAAGTATGCGATCATACGCCGACAGCGCGCTCCCGGCGTGAAGCGTTGACACTATGGTATGGCCGGTGCGTCCGGCCTCAACCGCCGTATAAGCCTCCGCGCCGCGCATCTCGCTTGGCACGATAATGTCCGGGTCAAAGCGCAGCGCTAGACGCAGACCGTCCTGCATCGTCACCGGCGGCGACTGCTCTTTTGTAAGCATGAATACCGCGTCGTGATCGAGACTGTCAAAAAAGGCTTCGCGCGTATCCTCAATGACAAATTTACGCCTTGAACCCGATACGCTATCCACAAGCAAGTTTAGGTCACTTGTCTTGCCGGAACCCGTGTCACCCACAAACGCGACGGATACGCCGCAGTTTATACACAGAGTCAGGAAGTCCAGTTCTTCCGCCGTGGCGGTGTTCCATTCCAAAATCTTTTCCCTTGTCACCACCGACGGCTTTTGTTTACGTATGCTCGCTATCGCGCCTATGGCGCTGTCCACGCAAGGCGGCACAACGCCGCTCATACGTATGCCGCGCGCTATGAAGCTGTCGCCGAACGGTTTCGAGCCGTCAAGTATTATCCCGCCGTTGCGAGCCATGCGGCGCACCGTCTCCGCGCATTCCTCCGGACTTGCGAAATGCCGGTCAATACGTATTTTCCTGTCCGGGTAGCAGACATAGATTTTGTCAAACCCGTTTATATTTATCTCCTCAACGTCCGGGTCTTTCAAATACGGCGTCACCGGGCCAAACCCGGCCATATCGTCGTATATCATATCTGAAAGCTGCGCTATGCTTTCTATTCCGGTCGCTTTCAGATGCGCGCCCGTAATATGCCTTGTTATAAGCTGCCGCAGCTTTTTCTCCTTGCCCTCTTCGTAAAGAGCCATAAAAAGTTCGTTCGCGTAATTCTCGACAATGCTTGCCCGTATGGCTTCCATTACGCCTGTATATTCGTCCGTACGGGCGGCTTCCGCCTTGGACGCCCCGCTGCCTGACGCGCTGTACAGCAACTGGTGTATAGAGAACCTCTCACCCATTCGGCCTGACTTCCTTTCCTTTGCTGTCCATCCACCCCATAAGCGAAGACAGGAATTTATCAATGTCTTTGGCGGCTTTCCCGGTCTGTGGCTTGAACGATAGATCCGCGCCCTCGATAAACGGAACCGTCAGCCACGGCTTCAGACTTATCCCATGCCAATAAGCCGATGTGTCCGCGTTTTCGCCCCGTGTATTCTCAATATGGACGGTGCGGACGTCAAGTTTCAGGTGTTTTCGCGTGTCTTCCCGCGAGAGATGCCAAGCCTCCGCCTTGGGCGACGGTCTGTGAAGCGTTATAATGCCCTGCGATTTTACCAAAGAAACCGAGGATATAGGATTTGACAGAAGCTCATGCCCGTCAACAAGCACGATATCAAAGTGGGACGCAGCCTGTTCAAGCAGTGTTTCGGCGGCGTCCTGACTTATATCCTCCCAATCGTATCCGGCGTAGCCGGTGGGTGCGGTAAGAATAAAGATGTTCGGGCTTATAGGGCACTTCCAGAAGTGATCGCGGGCGTTCCCGTCCTGCAAGGCCATATAAAGGCCGTGTTTTGGGTATACCCATTGATTCATAAGGGCGGGAAGCTCGGAATACTCAAGACTTGAGGATATAAGCCCCACAAACAGCCCTTTCTTTGCGAGGGCGTTCGCCAGTTGAACCGATACCGCAGTCTTGCCCGCGCCGGACGCGCCCCATACAGTGAAGATCATTCCGCCGCCTCCCCGGTCGGCAGCACCTTAACATGTATCTGTCCGCCGTATTCCGCCGCGACAAGCGCCTTCGCCTGCGCGTCCGTGACCAAAAGAGTCATCGACTTGGGCGTTTCCTCGTAAAGGACGCCCTCCATGATGTTCGCGCGGCTGTCCTGCGTCGCGTAAACTAAAAGCCCTTGAAGTATCTGCGGCTCTTCCACAAGCGATACTGTTTGCCCGTCCGCTCCCTCATATTCCTTGTAAAGCAGGATTGACACCCTGTCCCCGGAGCGCACATGCCCTCCGCCGCCCGCCGCCACGCTTGACAGACTCACTGTTATAAGGCTTCTGCCCTGCGCGAGCGCTTCTTCTATGAGAGTTTCGTATTTAACCGACGTAAGCATCTTCTCCGTCAAGCTGCTGTGTTCTAAAATATCCAGGGCGGCGTATTGGCCTATCGCAAGCGTCTGATCCGTAATAGTACCGCCCGGCAGATTGTACGAACCGACTTCTGTCCTTTCCACATGGCCTTCCGTTATCTGCGTACCCTTGGGTATGTCCTTTGCCGCGCGTATTACGATTGCGGTATTCTCCTTCTGCTCCATCGCGTTGGGAAGAAGCACAAACGCCACTAACCCGGCCAGTAAAACGCAGACAGCCGCCACTAACAGGCGGCTGCGAAATATCCTTTTCATTGATGCTATGCCCTTACCTTTCTTTCACGTCCCGGACTTGACGTATTCTTTGCCGCTTCCTTCGCGACAGGGAAAAAACTGTCCAGAATTACCTCCGGCGTCAGGCTTGCGCGATCCGGTATGTTCCTGTGCCAACCCTTATCTGCCACAAAGACCGGCTCCGGGTTCATTTGCATGAAATACCGCGCTTTTTGCCGATGCCACGGCGCGGACAGGCACATGCCGAAAACGGCATGGCACTGTGAAAGCAAGCCGAAAAGCTCTTGCTTAGGCGAGGAGTTCTCGATGGGATTCCCGCCGCTGTCCAAGTCCAGTAACAGCCCGAAGTCAAGCACTATAAGCTTTGCCCCGGCTGAAATGGCCGTCAATATTCCGCCTTCAGCGTTTTCCATTACCATAAGCCGCTTCCCGCCCTTAACCGCCTTAAAGTCGCCGGAACCGTCCATAGGGATAAGCGCGGACGGGATACCGCGCCGCGCCCCTTCGAAGGCAAGTCCGTACGCCATGGTGCTTGATCCCGCGCCTCTGGTGACGTTAAAAACGCCCACTATAAGGTTCGGCTGCTTGGACGCCCGCAAAATAACCGGCGGATACGCGGCGGCGTCCTCCGGCGCGCCGCCTTGCGGATTTTCCTTTAAGACAGAAAGTTCGGCCTGTGCCGACGCAAGAGCCGCCTCAATGCCAGAAAGCCCGGCGATTCGCGCTTCAAGCGCCCTTATTGCCGCGTCTTTGCCGCAGATATCCGCCGCAGCCTTTGCCGCTTCACCCCGCAGCGCAGAGAGTTCTTCGCGCATTCCTGCGCCCTGTACACGCAGCGCCTCCGCGTCCTCTCGCGCCCGGCGTATTTCTTCAGTAAGCCGGAGTATTTCGCGTTCGCTTTCCTCCAGTTGTTCCTCCGCGCCCGGCGCGCCGCCTTGCGGATTCTCTTTTAGTGACGCAAGTTCCGCCATCGCCAACGCAAGTTCGGCTTCAAGGCCGGGAAGTTCGGCGAGCCTTGTTTCAAGCGCCCCAATTTCCGCGGCTTTGCCGCCTAGATCCGCCGCGGCCTTTGCCGCTTCACCCCGCAGCGCGGAAAGCTCCGCGTCCATGCTCGCGCGCTCACCGCGCAGTTTTTCTGTTTCCTCCCGCAGTTGGCGCATATCTTCCGAAAGACGTTCTATTTCACGCTCTTTGTCCGCCAGTTCATCAGCCGCGATATTGTCCGGACTCCGCGCAGAATCCTGAAGCGACGCCTTTAACTCTGTATTTTCCCGGCGCTCCTTCAAAAGCGCATCCCGGTATTTCATTATTTCTTTTTTCAGTTCGGCGGCTTCACCCTTGGTTACTTTCAACGCCTCTTCCGCGCGTGAAAGCGCTGCTTCTTTTTCCGCTATTAGCGCGTCCTTCTCCGTGAGCAGGGCTTCCGTTTCACCCGGCGTATCTGCGGCGGCACTCTCCGCCTGCCCGGCGGCGGGAATATCCGGCGCGGCGGTTGCAGGACTCGGTTTCGGCTTATCGGCAGGCCGCTCACCTATGCCGCGATTGGATGCCCAACTGCGCTTAAAGTTGCCCGGCCTCTTGGGTTGCTGTTCCGGCGGCTTATGGCGTCCTTTTCTTATCGCTGTCACTATTGCGGGCATATCTACGGTAGGGTTCTCCCCGCGCCTCCTCTGCTTCGTATCAAAAATATCCGTGACATTAAGCTTGAAACAAAACCTCTGGAAATCGCGGTCAACCTGTTCGCCCTTAACACAGAAGAGTATACGAACAAGGGAGTCCGCGCCGCGTATGACAGATATAACCCTCTCGCGTTCCCCGTCTCCGCTGCGGCAGGCAAACTCGGAAATTATAACGCAGTCTATGTCGTCCCGCGCGGCAAGCGCGTCAGCCACGTCCTCGGCGGCAAGGTAGTTTTTGTCCTCCATGACCACCTTGTACGCCTTCAGCGCATTAAGCATCATATCCTTGGCGAGGTCGCTGCCAAGCATACCGATTGTCATTTGCTTCTCATCTCCGTCCAATGGGGTTATTCGTCTTCTTCACCGTCATATCCCTGGGTGTCCTCTTCCTCCGCAGTGTCCTCTTCCTCCGCGCTGACGTATTTCCGCGCCGCCTTCTTCTTCCTGATGATTCTGAAATAGAAAAGGACAAGGAAAAAGACGACCGCAAGCGCCCCGATAACAAGGTACTGCGCTGCCGATGATCCGCCTTCCGGTTGGGGCGCGGGTGGCTGCTCTGTCTGCGCGGGCGGCTCCGACGCCGCGCCATCGTCGTCGGGGGCGTCCGCTTCCGGCTGCTTTACGAAAGGCTTTAAGTCGCTGTCCGTAACCGCGTTAAGCAGATATACGTTATCGCTTGTCCTGCTACGGTCTATTACAAGGAAATACTCGTTGCCGTCAGGCGTCGAAAACGTGAAAAACTGCTTCGCCGCGTCCGCCGTATCGTCCATAACCGTGCCGGTACCGTCCGGCGTGAGGCTTGTTACGGTGTCCTCCCCCGGTTGCGCGTTGTAAATCACGTTCGGAATGCTAAGGGTTTCACGCTCGCCAAGGGAGTCCGTTACCGTTATTGTAAGCATTGACGTATCCTGCCCGCTTACGGTTACTTCACTGGCATTTTCGCCGCCGGTCGCCACTTTAAGCGTATTGTCCTGCCAAGACGCGCTTAACTCCAACGCTCCGGCGGAGGGAATAGCGCACAGAGCCGCCGCTATCGCCGCGGCCACAGCCGCGCGGCTTTTTATCTTAATCATTGAGATCACTTCCTCCCTTTCTTGTGTGGGCTAAGTTCCGGGAATTTCGCGTAAAATTCATCGTCGGACTCGGAATCGCCGCCGCCCGGATTAGGCGGAGATTCGTCCGCCTCCGGCGCGTCTTCCGGTACTTTGGCAGGTTCTGCTTCCGCCGAGGATTCCGGTTTGTCTGCGCCGTCAGGTTCTGCATTATCCTTGCCTTCGCCCTCCGGCGCGGCAGCGGCTTCCGGCGCATCTTGGACTTTCTCTTCCGGCGCGGCTACCGGCTCATCTTTTATTTCTGCGTTCAACGCGGCCATGCCTTCTTCCTTGGGCGCGGTTTCAGCCGTCTCTTCCTGTTCGCCGTGGGCAGCCGCTTCCGCCGTTTCTCCTGCCTTCGCCTGTCTTATGACGTTACGCAGCGTTTCAATCGTTACCCCGGAGCTTTTGACCATATCCACGATTTCATCGTACTCAAGGTGCTTTACTCTTTCTCTGAGTTCGTCTGCCTTTTTCTTTGCCGTCGCCTCTCTTGCCTCCCACACCGCCAAATCTGCTTTGGCTCGGTCAAGGCTGCTCAGTTTCGCTCGCGTTTGCATTGGCTATTTCACTCCTTATGTCTTTCAACAGCAACAAAGTCTCGTCAAACAACGCCCTTTGTTCTTCCGTTGTCACGAGTTCCCTTATGGGGGTTACCGTCAGGGTTATTGTCAGAGTCCTTACTATAAGCGGCTCCGGCGGTTCTTCCGTCTGTGCCGGTTCATTGGAAGGGGGGAGATCCGGCGGCATTTCCCAAATGTCAAGCGGCTTGGCAGTAGGTGGAACGTCCGGCGGCATAGCCATTATGTCTATCTCTTCTTCGGACGCTTGAAGCGAAAAAGAATACTGCCTGTCAAACAGCGCCCTAAGACGCCCGTCATTTATAACAACCGAGTGATCCGTCTCTTCCATTATCGCGGTAATATAGGCGTTAAGCTCTTCCTCGCTGTGGTCTATCAGCGCAAAGTCAATTGGGGTGTAATAAGTGCCGCCGACATTAAGGATGTAAGTATAGTAGTCATAACCGGGTTTTTTCGCCTCTATGTTTCTTATGTCCGCCTCAAGGGCGTTTTCCCATTCGTTATACTGCCTGTCCGCCACTGTCGTGCCTTCAAGCGGACTGGCATATTCGCCGCCCGTACCGGATATACCGACGATCGGCAGCGAGACCATTTCGGCAACCAGTATTAACACCACCGCCGCTGCGCCTAATCCCAACATAATAAGCCTCCCGCTTGCGTTGATAGACACCGCCTTTGCGATAGTGGACATCGCTGTTTCCGCACCGCGCTTTGCGGCGGCGCGAGACGCCCGGTTACTTGCCGCCCGCGCCGCGTAACGCCGCGCTTGATGCATACGCCCGCTATACGCGTTTGCGCTTTTCGGAACGGTACCGCCGCCCCCGCGGGCATTTCCATAACGCCCGCCTTTCTTAATATCGCGCCGCGCCTTCCTCACCGCAGACGCCGCGGTTTTTACCCGCTTATGGACAACCGCCGCCGCCTTTTTCCGCGCATTATTTATGTCCGGCAGTACACTGTTCTTTTCGTCCTGTATCTGATTCACCGCGCTTTCAGTAACGTTGCGCGCGGCGCGCGCGGTTCCCTTTACCGCGCGCGCCGTATCACGCAGCAGCTTCTCCCGCGCAGCGCGCATAAAGTCGCTCATATGGCTGTCGCGGCTCTTTGTATGCTCTTCTCCGGTAACGCGCGCTGCCTTTCCGCGATAAGCGCCTTCTTTTCACCAAGCGCCGCCAAAACCGATGGCTTACGAGGGTTAAGCTGATTATCACGAGCGCCACGACTTTCTTCGCGACGCTGTTCGGGTGCTTCCTGTTTGCTTATTCCGGTTTCACGTATGTTTGACCGCCGCCCGTTCTTGACCGCGCTTTCAAGGGATGCCAATCGGTCAAGCCTGCGGTTGGTCGCCGCAAGAATCATCTCGTCACGGGCTTTCATGAATCTCATCGGCGCGGTTATAGCTTTCGTTATCCGCCCGTTTTCTCGCGGCTTGACCGGTGTCGCGCCGTACATGGCTTTACCGGCATTGCGTATTGACGCGCTAGTCTCATGGATTGATGCGGAAAAGCTTTCAATTGCCGCTATCCGCTTTTCAGCTTTCATAACGGTGCCTGTATAAAAGCTCTTGCAGGCTTGCAGTTGCTCCTTAGGCCATATAAACTTATAGGCGTTGTATTTCACCACACGCCCGGTCTGCTTTATGGCTTCAACGAATTTCTTTGCGCCCTCCACAAACGCCTGTTTCAGCTTGGCCAGTAACCCTTGGGACTGGGAAAGCTCCTGCCGCATTTTTCCGAGTTCCTCAAGCAGCAGCGACTTGAGCTGACTGTTCTCGCCCTTTAGCCCGTCAATCTGCTCTTTCAGTCCGGTTATGACTTTCATCGCCTCTGCGTGGCGCTTTTCCGCCATGTCTATAAACTTCGCCGCCTCACGAAGATCGTTAAGCGGTTTCTCCGCATTGTGTTTGGTCAGAAGCTGCGCAAGCTCCGCGATGTTCTTGTCGTTCATTATGGACTTATCCGGCATGTCATTACTCCCTTTCTGTTTTGTTTGGTGTGTTCGTGCTGACCTCGCTCGGGCGGGTCGTCATAAGCCGGTACATCTCCGTGTCCCTCGGAAAGCGGTTCACGAAGGGGGCAGATGACCCGCCGTAAATTACAAGCCCCTCACCGGGGGCTGACTGTGTGACATGCGACAGTTGGCGGCTTGATATGCCAAGCTTTTTCCCAAGTATTTCGCGGTCGCCCGCCGCCTGATTGAGCAGCAGAAAGAAATTGCTGTTCTCTATAATGTTCTCTACTTGCGGAGATTCAAGGAAATCCTTGACGTTTTGTGTTATTGCCGTAGGTATTCCGCCCCATTTGCGGAAGCGCTTCCAAATCTCGACGCAGTAGGCCGCCGTTTGCTTTTCTCGGAGCAGCAGGTGAAACTCGTCCTGATAGAACCACGTCGTACGCTTTGCCGCCCTGTTGGCCGTCACCCGCTGCCACACCTGATCCTGTAGGATAAGCATCCCTATCTCTTTCAGGTTTCCACCCAAGTCCTTTATGTCAAAACATACAACGCGGTTGCTTATGTCCACGTTTGTGCGGTGGTTAAACTGGTTTAGGCTGCCCGTCACGTAGATCTCAAGCGCCGTCGCGATTTCCTTCGCCGTCGTGTCTGTTTCGCTCTGCTTTAACAGAAGTTTGTACAAATCTGAAAGCGTCGGCATCTTATCCGGCGTCGGGTCTGCTAAGTATTCCCTGTATATAATGGGTACGCAGCGGTCGATAATTGTCTTCTCCTGCGCGCTGAGTCCGTCGCGGCCTCCCATTATAAGGCTGAACAGCGAAAGAATAAAATCGCTCTTCAGCGCTATCGGGTTCTCCCCGTCAAGCTCTTCCGGCTGCATGTCAAGCGGGTTTATATGGTGCGCGCTTGTGACCGAAAGCTTTATAACCTCCCCGCCAAGCCGCTTGACAAGCGGAAAATACTCGGCCTCCGGATCTGATATTATAATGTCGTCCTGCGTCGTCAGGAACACATTCGTCATTTCCATCTTCGCCGCAAAGCTTTTGCCGCTTCCCGGAGTGCCAAGTATCGCGCCGTTCGGCGCGCTTAAATCCTTGCGGTTGGCCATTATAAGGTTATTGCTAAGCGCGTTAAGTCCATAATAAAGCGCTTCGCCGCCCATGAATATCTCCTGTGTCGTGTACGGCAGGAATACCGCCGTCTGAGAGGTGGTCAGCGCGCGCTTTACGTCCAGTTCGGCTGTGCCAAGCGGTACGCTCCCCATAAGCCCATGTTCCTGCCTGTAGTCCAGACGCTTCAGGTCGCAGTTATAGGTCTGCGTCACGCCGCGCGCCGCGAAGATGCAGTTTTCAAGCTCCTTCCGTGTCGGGGCGGTGATATTTACAAGCACCGTCGCCATAAAAAGGCGCTCGTTGCGCTGCTGCAAATCCTTTAACATGGATTCGGCATCGTCGCTGCTGCTTTTCAAGTCCGGGGGCAGCGCGGCAAAGTATCCGCCCTTGAACGCCCTCTTCTCTTCCTCGATCTTCATCTTATCAAGGTCGCTTAGGGTACTTTTCACCTTTTTTATCGCCTTTGCCTGATCGATTGACCGCAAATGCAGCGTCACCGTTATTGGGAAACCAAGGTTAAGCAGATCATAAAGCATCTGCTCGGACAGCTCAGCGGCCGAAACATTGATAAAACTTACCGCGCCCCATGTCCTACCGGTTTTATACGTGTCCTTTTCCTCAAACTCAAAGCTTGACGGCGCGACAAAATCCTTCGTTGACATGCCGCCCTTGGATATGTCCGACCATGAAAAGACGAATTTCCCCTCCCCATCGGGGTGGAAGCAGTCATGCAGGACGGCCAGGCGCTCCTGCCCGTTAAGACTGAAAGCATGGACACCCATCTTCTTGTAATTCATTATAAGGTCAGACTCTATTCGCCCAAGCCGCTGCTTGGCGGTCGCCAAATTGTCCGTCTCTATCCCGAACGTCAGGAACTTCATCATCTGAAGGCCGTTGCGCCCTTTTGTATACTGCTCGTTCAAAAATGACGCGAACTCGCCCCTAACGGAATTATAAGCGTCGTCCGCGTCCGCCACCCGGATAAACCCCTGCCCCTCGCGCACATTGATCTTCCCGACTTTTATTATCATCTGCGCGTAAACGGAACTGTCAAAGGTATTCAAAAAATCGCAGTGATCTTCAAATATCGCCGTCTGCTCTTCCGTATCGGCAAGCTGATAGTTAAGGTCGCCGAAGACAAGAGTCCTGTTATAGCCGCCGTTTATGCGGCAGATCCCGTCACGGTACATCTGGTCATACGGTATTGTCTGCTGCGCAGTTTCGCGCGGCGCGCCTTCACCGAGGATTTTCCTAAGCAGACCATTTACGCCGCCGTTACCACTGTTACCACTGTTACCGTTTTTCCTTTGCGCCGGTGCTGCCGTTTTTGACGCCCGCTCCACCCGCTTGGTATCCGCGGGCTTTCCCGCCCCTTTCAATCGCGTCAGTCCTCCCTTGAAGATACTCATATATGTTCTCTGTTTTATACGGGCGCTGCCGCAAGCGGACACGCGCCGTAAGCACATGCTTCAGGATCTTTTCCAACGGCATTCCGTCCCTTTCATACAGCGCCGTTATAAAGGCCGGAAGCATAAGAATCATCATTACAACGACCGCGCCCTCGTTGCCCAGTGCGCCACGGCACAGAAAATAGGCCGGGACGCCAATTAAAAGACCTGCCCCAAAGCATATAAGCTGCCGCTTCGTAAGATTAAACGCTAGCTTTGTTTTTACCCTTGTCAAATCCTTGTGGAACGTCACGTATGGCATTGAAACTCCTCCTTGGCAAAGCGAAAGGCCACGCCGCATATTCGAGCAGCGTGGCCTTTTGCGCTATACTGTTGTAATCAGCCGGGGCTTCCTTCTTGACGGCTTCCGGCGAGGTGTGTATAATCCGGCTGAGGGAAGTCGGGACGGTTCGCCACAACCTCCGAAAGGAGGTGAGGCCATTTGTCGGTTTTCGAGGCGCTGACACTTATGTTCGCTTTTGCGTTATTCGTGCTCGCGCTTATTGACTACTTAGACAAAAAGTAACCGCCCCCCGACCAAGGTAAGCGGTTACTCTTTTGTTCCGTTTCACTTCGGGCGAACCGTTTTCGGTACTTCCCTTACCATAAAAATAACACGGCTCGCGCCGTTTGTCAAGCCGCCTTTCGTGGCGGCTTTTATATGGCCGGAGCGTCCTTCTTGGAGGCTTCCGCCGCAGGCGCGGCTTTCGCTTTCGCCTGTTTTTCCTTCAGTATTTCCTGCACGGAAACCTTGCCGCGCTCGCCCTTGTCCATTGCCTTGTTATAACCTTCGCGCACGGCCTTCTGAAGCGCGTTTCTCAGACTGTCGCTTACTTTGCAGACATCTTTGTACTCACGCGGCGCGCCTTCGTCACCATCCCGGGGAGGTACAGATACCGAGGGCATAGACGGGAATATGCCGTTTTTGCCTTTGACAACCTTGATATTGCCAATCACAAAGTGTTCAGAGACGGTTACTCGCGCCATGCCTACGGTGTTGCTGTCCGGGACTGCCTTCAGCGGGTGAACCGAGACAGATATGCTGCTGCCGTTCCCGGACAACTCCGGCAGCTGCTGCGTAACCTTTTGCTTTTTGCTTGCCGCGTCTACTGCCGCGCTGTAGGCCGCGTCCACCGCCTTGTTTACCGCCGCGTTCATTTCCGCCGTCACGGGGTTGCATAGGTTTACGTAGTCACCTTCTCTGTTCTTTACGGAGGGCATTCCCGCGTAGATGCCGTTTTTCCCCGTCAGTACGCGAACGTCATTTACCTGCACAGCCCCGTCGATAACCAATGTGGCGAACCCCATAAGGTTTCCCCTTGGCTGTATCGACCGGAAGCTTGCCACTACCGATGGTACAGGCTGTTTGACGCCCTCTGTGTGCCCTTTGTTCAAAGGGGCTGCGTTCTGAGTGTTCATGTTGTGCCTCCTATAAAATAAAAATCGCGCTTTCGCGCGCCCATAATGGGTAAAGCCAAACGCTCTAAAAACCAATGTTTTCAGAGCGCGCATAAAACTAATGCGCTTGGAATATTGACTGCGCTATGCCGCCCGTCTTTATAAGCATATACCCAAGCAGCACCGTGTTCCCTAAAAGCGTCCATATGGAAGTTTCCAGTCCGCCGGAGACAAGGAAGTCCGTCGCGAGTCTTGCGTAAATCGCAAGGCACACGATTATAAGCGCCCCCTGAAAAGCAAGTGCGAATATCTGCTTTATGTATCCGTTCCCTATCTGCCCCCATTCCTTGTTCGTCATCGTCGCTACCGGGATCGGGGCAAGCGATATGGTCAGGTATATCTGCATCATGCGCGCGCTTACCACGATGAATATCACTATCGAGAGGACTTTCATGGCCAGAGACACAACGGCGACCTGTAAATACATGAGTAACAGATCGCCAAGGCTCATTTGGTTCAGCGTGTCCCTCAGCGTGCTTGTCTCTATCGCCGTTATGTTTATTTCGTTGCCCATAACCGTGTTCGCTTGCATAATCACCCATTGGGACAGATCAAACACGCCCATTATTATGTCAAACGTGTGTGTCAGCAGGAATATCCCTATCGCCGTCTTAACAATCCACTTGAACAGCATAACAGGCTCAAATTGGTTCATGTTGTTATCCGCAATGACCATCTGTATAAGCTCATAACAGACGACATATGTCAGAATTATCGCCGCGACAGGGATTATGGCCGTCTCTGACAGTTCCCTTACAGTCTCGAATATGCCGCTGTTCCACGTTTGCGGGGTCTTTGCTACGTCGGAGGCTGTGCTGCCTATCCGCTCCCGCAGCTGTTCAAGCATCCCAAGGATATTCCCCATGATGCCGTCTACAAACATTGGCTTGAATATTCCTTCAAATATACGTCCCACCCCGACACCTCACCCGTTCATTAAAAGTCTAACATGCCACCAAGCAGAGGGATTAAAATCGTCCCGACTATGGCAATGCCCGCACCCGCGATAAGCTGCTTCATGCCGCTTTCTTTTTTTCTTCCGTCATCATTGCTGTAACCGTCAAAAAGACTTATGATGCCAAATATCCCAAGTCCCGCGCCTACGGCGATAATGATCATGCCAATTATGTTGATCCCTTTGGTGAAAAATTCCACGACTGTTTTCCCGGATCGCGCTGTTGTATGGCGTCCGGTTCTCCTTTCTGTTTTATTCCCGCTTCACACGGTATGGTTTGCGGTATATAAAATGACCCCGGAACATTTCTGCTCCGGGGTCATGTCTACGGGTATGCTGAAAACTGCGTTTATGCGCCTACCGCCTCTTCTGTTTCTTCCGGATCTATGGCAATGGTTATGTACTCCTCGTCCGGGAGAAAACGCAGCTCGCAGCTTAGATACCTCCGTATATCAAACGCGTTGCGTTTGTCATAGTCGGAAAGCTGCCTGTAATTCTTATGCTTCGTTATATCGTACTTGTCGGAAAAGAATGGCCGCGCCCCGCGTATCTGAAGGATACACTTCCCGCCGTCCATAACCGCAAGCTCGTCCGCCGTCATAAGCTCACGCCCAAGCTTCTGGTAGTTTACGCCGGAACTGCTTTGTGATCCCCTCGTACGGTTCGTATTCGAGTCGTGTATCGTTTCTTTGCCAAGGCTTTTTACTATGCCCTCCGCCGTGTCCGCCTCTTTCCCTCCCAAGAATAGCTGTGTGTCGCAGTTTCCTATGATAGTGTTCATATCGTCCTTATATATGGACTTTAGCTGACTCTGCGACTGCAAGATCACACACGCAGAAATCTCCCGGCTTCTTATCGTCGCGATAAGCTTCTCAAAGTCGGGTATCTTCCCGATGTTGGCGAACTCGTCAAGCAGACATCTTACATGCACCGGAAGCCGCCCGCCGTATTCCATGTCCGCCTTATCACAAAGCAAATTGAACATCTGGCTGTACATCAGCGCCGCAAGGAAATTGAACGTGGCGTCCGTGTCGCTTATTATTATGAACAGCGCCGTCTTCCTGTCGCCAAGCGTATCAAGTTCCATTTCGTCGTACGATATCAGCTCCCGAAGCTCCGAAATATCGAACGGCGCAAGCCTCGCGCCGCAGGAAATCAGGATGCTTTTCGCCGTTTTGCCCGCCGCCAGTTTGTACTTCTTATATTGACGGACGGCTATGTGGTCTGGGTTCTCGTTTTCAAGGTCTTCCATAAGAAGGTCAACCGCGTTCTTATAGGTTTCGTCTTCCTCCCTTACCTCCATTGAGTTTATCATGTCAACCAAGGTATTTAGGTTCTGCTCTTCCGGTGGCGCTTCATAATGTAAGTAGCTTATAAGCGCTATGTACAGAAGTGTCTCGGCCTGCACCCAAAAATCCTCGCCGCCCTTTTCCCCCTTCTTCGTATTCGCTATAAGCGCCGTTACAAACTTTAGGATATCTTTATCCGAACGGATATAGTCGAAAGGGTTATAGTGCATAGACCGCGTGAAGTCTATCGTGTTCAGCGTCTTTATCTTGTACCCGGCGCGTTTGAGCATCCTCCCGCATTCTGCCAACGTCTGACCCTTCGGGTCTGTGATGACGTAGGAACTGTGCAGCTGCATAAGCTGCGGCTTCATAAAGAACCTTGTCTTGCCGGAGCCGGAACCGCCTATTACCAAAACATTTTTGTTCCGCGCGAACTTTGGGTTCTTCGGGCGCGATTCCATCGTAAGCCCTTCCGTTTTGGTAAGTATGATATTCTGTTCCGCGATTTCACTCATATAGGGCTTTATATCCCTCTTGGTTCCCCACCGTGCTGACCCGTGTTCCACGCCGTGTCTGTACTTCTTGCTGTTGACACTGCTCTGCTTTATGACAAAAGCTATGACAGCCGCGCAGATGAGTCCCGCCAATATATCCGGCAAACCAAGCGCGGGAAGCGGTCGGTCAAATATCCGCCCAAGGGCGTTCAAGGCCGCCTCCATGTTCCCGGCTCTTCGCACCGTCGCCCATAGTATTGCAACTACGAAAAAGATAAGCAGGCACGGGACATACGGCAGCATACGCTTTACAGCTTTTCTCCTTGTCATCTCGATCCGTGCTCCGCTGTCTTGACTTTTACCGGCATCGCCTTGATCTGCGCCTTCTTTTCCGCAAGGCGCGCTTTGACCGAAGGTTTCTCCTTTGTTTTCGCCTTCGCCTCCGCCGCAAGATAATCCTTGAACGCCGCCGTCAGTACGTCCACGTCCTTGGCCCTGAAGAATACCGACCACGTCGGCGGATCTTCGGCTTTATTGCATTCCACGGCGTAGGTTACCCCGTATTTCCGGGCGGTCCTGTTAAAGCGTTTTATGCCTTCGTCCGCTATGTCTATCGTATTGACTTCTTTCCCGTCAGACATAAGCGACTTTACGCTTTGTATCCCGCCCGGCTCGGCTATGCCGTTTGCCTTGACGTTCCTTACCCGTTGGATGTATTTTTCAAGCATCTTCATGAATATCGCCTTGGTCAGTTTAAGTGACTTTGCAGTGAGTACGAAAGTAGCTTTGCCTGCCATTTTTGCTGCGTTCTTGCCTAGTCCGAGGAGA
>JAISVI010000140.1 GCA_031271665.1 Oscillospiraceae bacterium | reverse complement strand
TTTCCTCTCTTGTGTATATATATCATACAAGCCCGCCCCAACGCAAGCCTTATGATTTTCCTTCACGTACATTTTTTTAAGCGCCCTTATGCTTGCCGCCGCACAGAAAAAGCGGCCGCGCCCGAAATGGGCTCGGCCGATTCTTGGGGCCGATTCTTGGCAAATATCCCATTGACAACACACATTCAAATGTGTATAATTTCACACAGAAAGAAGGTGGCTTTATGGCAACAAATCTGGCGATAGACCTTAATCTGCTTGATGACGCGCTTAAAGCGGGCGGCTTGAAAACCAAAAGAGAGACGGTAAATCTGGCGCTTAAAGAGTTTATCCAACGACGTCAAAACGCAGCCGTCCTGTCCCTTTTCGGCAAGGTTGAGTATGAAAGCGATTACGATTATAAGGACGCAAGGCGGAGCAAAAAATGAAAGTGCTTGCAGACACCTCGGTGTGGTCGTTGGCGTTGCGCCGGAAAGAACCAAGCGGAATCGTCGGAAAACTTACCGAACTGATTCTTGATTCTATGGTCGTTATGATTGGTCCGGTGCGTCAGGAGCTTCTTTCCGGTATCCCAGACGGCGCGGTTTTTGACAACCTTAAATCCAAATTACGGTCATTTGACGATCTGCCAATCACCACTGCAGACTATGAAACAGCTGCGGAGTTTTTTAACCTGTGCCGCAGAAACGGCATACAGGGGTCACATATTGACTTCCTTATATGCTCTGTCGCTCACAACAACAATTTTCTAATTTTCACTGCCGACCGCGATTTTCAGCATTACGCGAAACATCTGCCAATCCGTCTGTTAGGCGATATCCATGATAAGCCGGGACTCACAGAATAGACGCCCCGCCCCCTACTTCAATTCCGCCATCCTTGTAACCGCGACATAGATGTCAGAAATCTTATACCATGTTGAAAAGCCCACAACGCCGTCGTCGGCAAGGCGGAAGATACGTTGGAAGGTTTCAACGGCCTTTCTTGTTTCTTCTCCGAAAACGCCGTCAACGCGCACCTTGTTTATAAGGGGGTAGTTGTTCGCGACCGCATTAAGCTGTTCCTGGATAACCCGTACGTTCTGGCCGGTCGAACCCGTCTGAAGTGCCGTTCCGGGGTATGAGGAGGGGATTCCCGACACCCTTTGCGCCTGCATAAGATAAATATCATAGCCGTAAAAGCTTTTAAGTATGTCCACCGCCGCGTAGCCTTGGTCGCCAAGGGCTTTGGAACCCCACTGCGTCATCCAGCCCGGACAGGAAACTTTCCTGCCGTCGCAGTACTGTGTAAGAAGCGGCTGGCGGATATTCGGCTTTGTTACAAACGTTGAGAAGATATCGTCAACCACCCGTGAAATCTCGCTGAAAATATTGCGCCCGTACGTAAAGGCGTGGTCATATGCCGTTGAGTTGGTGATGGTAAAGGGCTGGCCTTTCCCGCGATACCATTCGGTGTAGATGCGGTTAAGCGTAAACGAGATTATGGCCATTACATTGGCGCGGATTGTCTGTTCGGGCCATGTCGCGTAGATTTCACAGCTCGCCACGTTTTTAATATAGTCCTTATACGGCACCCAATAGTTTGGCGCGCCCGCGTTAGACGGCGTCCCCGCGTGTACGACTACAAATTCCGGTATTACCGGGTCGGGAAGCACGACAAGTCCCGTAGAGGACGGAAGCGGCTTTATGTCACTTTCCGGTATCTTCGCGGGGAATGTACCCCAAAGGGTATGCTCATCAATGGCAAGCGTTTCAGTCTGCCCCGCGCTTATGCTTAAAGGCCGCAAATTGACGTCAAGGTACGAGTCTATGTCCGGCAGTATCTGCACGCCCTGGACAACTGCCGGCTCAAAGCCCGGAAACTGAACGCTTACGTCATATTCCGAGTATGGCCTGCTTTCCCCGGGCGGCTGCATAGAGTAATCCACAGGCGGCGCGGGCAGCTCTATCACCGGGGTCTGGCCGGAAGAATCCGTTATAAGTTCGTCAATGACGCGCTCTTCTCCCCTTGGGGTAACGCGCACTGTCGCGCCGTCGGCGGGCGTACCTATATTCGCGGCAAGCGCGTCAATTTGAAGGCGTCCGAATAAATCTGCCATAATAAACTCCCTTTCATTTTTCAACATGCCATATAATATGATATGCGCCGAAAAGGAGTATTGACTTTTTTTGCTATTCCGCGCTTCTTAGAAAGCGTCCAGAAATTCAAGAATCAGCAGTGGTGACAGGGGTATCAGCGCAGGGCTTCCATAACTGTCTTTCAGCACCTTGCTTCGCGTCAGTATAGAACCGTCGTCACTCATGTAAGTGTTATAGAGCAATTCGATGTCGGCGGTGTACTCGAACAGTTCCAGCCTATCTGTTATAAAAGAGCGTGTCTCGGTGAGATACTGTTCGACAGAAAGCTGCGTTTGAGTTCCGTCATCGTTATGACGGAAGCAGCTTACTTTATCCTTTACATACAGAAGAAACGCATTGTACTGTTCTTCGTCCGCGCGTTCCCACATTTCGTACGGATCAATACCAAGCACTTCTGGGTGAAGCACCGTATAATACGCAAAATCACTGAAAATCTGCTTGTAATCCGGGACGGCTTGATACGAATACCGGGGAACGACGGCGCTTCCAATTTCTATCTCATAAACGAATGGAAGCCAAAAGGAGACGAACAGGCCGATTCCGCCGCCACCGCCGGCAATAAAGAGAGTGGCGGGGTTTTCTTTGTCTGTGTAAAAGCCGCCAAGTCTGGTTGCATCTACAGACATCGCGGTATTATCCGCCATATGTATAAGTTCGTAGGATATACTGTCCGTCATACCGCTGTATAAGTACATTTCCGGCGTTCCGTCGCTGTTTATATCAAGCAGGGATAACGAGAAATCGTCATTGTCCTGCGCTTTTGATATAATTTCATAATACGCCCTATACCAAGCCGGTCTTCCTTCGGGCAAAAGAGCCGGGAACGAGCCGGGGTTAAGGTCATAAAAGGCGAGTATGCCATGCTCTCTTGTAACCTCCGCCTTCGGATTGAACGCTTCCGGAGTCGCCGCCTCCATGATGCCGTATGCCAAACAGAAGTCAATGGCATTCCTTGCCCAACCGGACGCACTGCCTATATCCGTAATCCCGGAGGAAGGCGGGTTTTCTGTGTCGGCGGCAAAAACCCTGCACACCGCCGCAATCATCGCCGCCGCCTGCTCGCGCGAGAGACTGCCGTCCGGGGTAAACAGACCGGGCAAATCTGCTGTGGGCGCAAGCGTTCCGCCCGTAACGCCAAGGGCAAAGGCCGCCAAAACGTCCGAATCCTTTGTGTCGGAAAAAGCGCCTGTATCACGCCTTACTCCGTTATTCGCGAGTATTTCGTCGATGCTCCTGTCGCACACATACTCTAAATATCCAACCGCCAAACGGCAAAATTCCGCCCGCGTTATAACGCTTTCAAAATCGCCTTGCAAGTCCTTGGGAACAAAGCCTTTATCTATCGCAAATTCAATCGGCGTTTCAGGCCAAAGTATTTCGTCATAGGCTTCGGCCTTTGCGTTTGATATGCTTAGGATAAACATGCCCGCGCACAGCGCAAGTGCAAGTACGCGTGAGAAACTGCGTTTCAACCTTTAAAGCCTCCTTATACCAAGTTCCGGTTTACAACCCCTAACTCCGCAAGCACCTTCCTCACCCTTGCCTCCGCCGTGGGGGATACCGGCTTTGTCACGTCGCACAGGTACGGCGCGGCGCAGTCGGCGTCTTTAAGCACCTCGTCATACGGGCCGTTTGTGTCCTCTCTGCCGTCGTGGTAAAGTATCGCGCGGGAAATAATTGCGGTTTCCTCCACGGTGAAAAGCCCCGTGCCGCCCAGTATCTCACTCGCCGTCTCCGCGCCCAGAACGCAGTGGTTGTCATAGCCGCCCGACTTTACGGCGGATATATCATGCAGCAGTCCCGCCACGCTTGCAAGTTCGGCGCTGATTCCCCGCTTTTGGGCAAGCAGCGCCGAAAGGCTTGATACGCCGCAGGCGTGGACACAGTGCTTGCGCGGGTCTGCGGACTGCGCAATCGCCGCGTCAACTATATCCTGTACTTTTTTAAGTCTGCTTTCCATGTATTTATCCCCTACCCCGCCGCCGCAACGTCAAGCGTAAACCATATTTCCGTGCCTTGGCCGGGATGGGTTATCACGCCGTAGCTGCTTTCGTGGTTTTCAAGCACGGCGGCAGCAATCGCCATGCCAAGACCGCTTCCCGAGCGGTCTTTTTGGTTGCCCTTATAAAACCGTGTCCAGATATTTTCTGCCTGTTCTTTCTCCATCCCCCTGCCGTCGTCGCGCACCGACACCCGGACGCGGGCGGCACCTTCCGGCACGGCGCAGACCGTTATGTTGTTCGGTTCGGCATGGACAAGCGCGTTTTGAAGGATATTGCGCAGCACATGCTCTAAGTTCTGCGCGTCCGCGAGTACGTTAAGGCTTCCCGGCACACGAAGGAAAAAATTCACCTGCGGCGCGAGTATCTCAAGCGAGTGTATGATATCACGGCAGAATGCGTGCAGCGGAATTTCCGTTTTGGCAAGCGGTATAATCCCGCTTTGAAGTTCGGAAAGTTTAAGGATATCCCGGCTCATGCGGTCAAGGCGCGTTACCTCGTCGGAGATTATCTCGAACGAGCCTTTAAGCGCGCCCGCGCTGCCCTCGGGAAGCGAGTCCTGAATAAGCTCGGCATGTCCCTGGATAATTGACAGCGGCGTTTTGAACTGGTGCGAAACCGTCGCGATAAAGTTTTGGCGCATGGCCTCAAGCTGACCAAGCTGGTCGGCCATATTGTCAATGGCGCGGGCAAGGTCGCCAAGTTCGCTTCCGTCGCGGGAGTTCATGCGCTGGGAGTAGTCGCCAAGCGCGATACGCTGGGCGGCCTGCTCGGCGCTTTTGATGGGCTTTACGAACATGCGCGAGGTCAAAAAGCCGATTCCAAGCGCGGCGGAAAGCGACAGTACGGAAATCGCCAGCATATACTGCCGGACAAGTTCCTGCAAGTCCTCGACAGGGGCGACGGGCGCGCATACAAGCACGACCATAGGCTCTGGGGGGACGTACACCGTTTTGGCGACAAGGATAGTTGGCCCGACGCCGTTGCGAACATAGCTTTTGGTTATATACTCGCCCTGAGCCGCGCGCTCGACCTCCTGCGGGGTAAGCACGTCGGCCTCCAGCGCCCAACCGCCGTCATATACTATATCTCCGTCGCGGGTGCGTACATCCACATGAAGCGAATTGCTTTGGACGTAATCGTCAAAGATTACAAGGTCGCCGCCCTCACCGATTTGCTCCCACATCTGAAGTATGTAATCGGCATGGCTGTCAAGCGCGCTGTATGCTTCGCTTGAGTATATCTCCGGCAAAAGCGTAATCATAAAAAGCCATATAAGAGCAAGGATGAACACCGCAACGGCGGAGATAAGAATCCACAGTCTAATGGTTATTTTCATTCAGTTTATAGCCCTTTCCCCACACGGTTTCAAGCATACCGCGATAGACGCCAAGCTTTTCGCGTATCTGCTTGACATGGGTGTCCACCGTCCGCGCGTCGCTTACGGCCTCATAGCCCCAGACCTCGCTTAAAAGCTGCTCCCGCGGGAAAGTTTTGTTCGGGTGGCGCGCCATCAGGAGCAAAAGGTCAAACTCCTTGGGCGTAAGCGCGAAGGGCTTCGCGTCAAGCGCCGCCTGCTGCGAGTCCGTGTCAAGCGTAAGCGGGCCGAATTCCAGTATTGCGCTTTTCTTTTCGGGGTAGGCGCGCGCGATTATCGCCTTGACGCGCACGGTAAGCTCGCGCGGGGAAAATGGCTTTGTAAGATAGTCGTCCGCGCCGGACTCGAAGCCGCCGACAATGTCGGCCTCCTCGCTTTTCGCCGTAAGCATAAGCACCGGGACGCTTGACGTCTTGCGAAGCTGGGCGCAGACCTCGCGCCCGTCCATACCCGGAAGCATAATGTCAAGCAGAATAAGCGAATAGCGCCCGCTTCGCGCCATCTCAAGCCCCGTTATCCCGTCCCCGGCCTCGTCCACTTCAAACCCGGCCTTTTGCAGGTAAGGCACAACAAATTCGCGGATGCGTTCCTCGTCCTCGACCATAAGCAGTTTATGCATCTTCGTCTCCTCCTGCTGCATGGGGCGAACTGTGTTCGCCCGTCTGGATCTATCATTGTGGTCCCCCATCATTGTCAATTGTCAATTATCAATTGTTCATTGTCTTACGGTACTGTCACGACGCACACGGCGGTAAGGCCGTTCGTTGTGGTGCCGGTGATTTCCGCCGTGCCTGAGCCAACCGCGGTGACGCGGCCGCGCGCGTCCACCGTGGCGACCCCGCCGTCAGAGCTTGACCATGTTATACCTTTATATATTTTGGGTATGTCAGCCGCGGGCGACAGTCTTGGGGAAAGGCTTATAGTACGCCCAACAAGAAGTTCGGCGCTGTTTATACGTATGCTTATTGCCTGCGGCACGGTTCGTACTCGTAACGTACACGTATCCTTTTTCCCGCTGTCCGCGTCGCGAACGGTTATACGCGCCGTACCGGGCGAAAGCGCCTCGACAACGCCGTTTGCGTCAACCACGGCGATCTGCTCGTCCGAGGAACTCCACTCAAGCCGCACAGGGGCGTCCGACGGGCGTATTTCAACGGACAGGCTTGCCGCCGCGCGGAAAGGAAGCCCCAACGTCAATTCCTTGGAGGATGGATGCATCACAAGCGTTCTGACTCCGCCTTCCGCGCGCTTCCCGCCGCAGGCGGCGCACATCAAAAGGGATACCGCGCACAGCAGCAGAACCCGTAATCTGTATCTTGTCCGCGCGCGCATGGAAATCCCTCCCTTCATCATCTTCAGTATAAGCGAAAACGCCGGGTTTGTCCAGTCAGCGCCGCCAAGAAAATATAATTTGACTTTGCTTATCCTCTCATATTACACTATAGTTGCAAAAATATGACAAAGAGGTGAGTTAAAATGGCAGAACACGCGAAGCTGACTCAACCCGAAAAGACAAAAGATACCGCGAAAAAGATTGAATCGGAAAAAACTCCGTCACCCGCTAACCGTACGGGTATTCCAAACGCGATGAAAGCGCGTTTCGAGGGTCTGTCTGGCTTTTCATTTGACGATGTGCGCGTACACTATAACTCTGGCAAGCCCGCGCGTTTACAGGCGTTTGCGTATACACAGGGCAATCAGGTGTATGTCGGTCCGGGGCAAGAGGCGCACTTGTGGCATGAACTGGTTCATGTCGTCCAACAGAAGCAGGGGCGGATTTCCGTTCGTTCACAAATCAACGACGACCCGATTTTAGAAAAAGAGGCGTCGGCCGGGGTAGTGAATGCCAGTTCCGAGCCGGCGCAAGGATACTCTGACGCCATACAGCGGATTAAGTATCCAAATGCCAATGTGCTGATGAACGACTTCCTTAATAAGTATTCCTATGCCCAGGCGGCGAAACAGCCCGCGCTTACCAGCCCCGACAGCATTCTGTCAAGCCTTAGAGACGAGGCAAACAGCATTCTCGGTGACACGGGTATTGACCTTACCCTTGTATTCAGTCCTGTCGCCGGAGACCAACACGGGCTTGCCTCTTACAATGATAATGCTACCGGGGGCTTTTGCACGATTACCATCGATCCAAGCCGCTCCTTCGAGGAATCTCTGATCGTGTTTTTACATGAACTTACCCATGTTATTGCGCATTACTGCTATTATCATCCCGGCAGCAATGAGCAAATAGCCGCCTCTGAATACGATACCCATACAGGATCGACCGTTACCGGAACCACGAATGCCGCGTCATCTATCTTAAACTGGATCGTGACTTCACAGTCGCTGGTGAGCAGTACTCTGGCTTCACTTCCTGATTGCGTCGCGTATATTACCGCAAGGCTTCAGAACATACAAGGCAACCCCTTATTTGAACGGGACGCGACAATAAGCGATATTATGGCTTACCTGACAATAAAGGG
Source organism: Oscillospiraceae bacterium (assembly GCA_031271665.1). Lineage (GTDB taxonomy): Bacteria > Bacillota > Clostridia > Oscillospirales > UBA929 > WRLJ01. The sequence continues at coordinate 7,011 of JAISVI010000140.1, read as the reverse complement.
ATGGAAGGACACACCTTTGTATAATCATTTTAAGCAAGCATACGCCTTAACTCGGCAAAACAGAGCCATAGACCTGGCCGCTCGTTTGGCTTCCCTCGCACCTCCGCCCACTGTGCCTGTTCTTACATCGGCGTAATTTTCTGTTTCCTCGCCCCGGTTAACACCCCGCCCCTTTGGGTATACTTGACAGTGAACAATGAACAGATAACAGTTATGGAGTCCGCTACGCGGACATTTGAATATCGCGCTTGCGCGATTCCACAGTTGTTAACTGTCAACTGACAACAGGGGTGTACGTATGAAGGCGATATTGCTTGCGGGGGGCGAGGGTACGCGGCTTAGGCCGATAAGCGCGCGCCAGCCCAAGCCGCTTGCCCGCGTTTTGGGCAAGCCCATTATGCAATACGGTATAGAGCTTCTTGCGCGCCACGGGTTTACCGATATACGCGCCGCGCTTCGCACTCTGCCGCAGCAGATTACCGAACGGTTCGGCAACGGTTCGCATTTTGGCGTAAACCTTACCTACAGCATAGAAGCCCAACCGCTTGGAACGGCGGGCGCTGTACGCGCTTGCGCGGATCACCTTCCGCCGGACGAACCCTTCGCGGTTATAAGCGGCGACGCCGTCACGGACTTCGACCTTTCGGCGGCTTTGCGCTTCCATACCGAGGTCGGCGCGGACGCGACAATCCTTCTCTCGCGCCAGACAAACCTTCTTGACTACGGGCTTGTTATGACCGACGACCAGGGTCGCGTGACGCGCTTTATCGAGAAGCCCGCGTGGGATCAGGTGTTCACCGATAATGTGAACACCGGGATTTATATTGTCTCGCCGCGCGTTATGTCCCTTGTGCCGGAAAATGAGTTCTTTGACTTCGCGCGTGACCTCTTCCCGCTTATGATGGGGCAAAACATGCGGCTTTTCGGCATGGAGACGGGCGGATACTGGTGCGACGTGGGCGACCCGTCCGCCTATATGAAGTGCTGTTTTGACCTTATAGACGGCAAGGCCGCGCTTGCGCTTCCGCCGCAAGGCGCTTTGCCTGCCGGCACACAGGCGCGCCGTCCTTTTTTTATAGGGGAGGACTGTCAAATCGGGGAAGGCTGTGTTATCGGGCCTTACGCCGTTCTTTGCGTGGGCAGCACGGTAGGGCGGCACTGCCGGGTTGAGTCTTCTGTACTTGACGGCGCGCACATCGGCGATTTTTGCTCTGTCGAGGGCGCGTACGTGGGGCAAGGGACACGCCTTCGCGAGGGCGCTGTCCTGCGCGAGGGCGCAATTGTCGGCGACGGCTGTATTGTCGGCGCTTGCGCCGAGCTTACGGCCAGCGCGCGGGTATGGCCGGATAAGGAAATCGCGCAGTATTCGCGCGTAAGCGGCACGGTATCCGGGCGGCGGACGGCGGACGGCGTCGCCTTCGCGGACGGGATGATTACGGGCTTTCCGCAAATAGACCTTACGCCGGAAACCTGTATGCGCCTTGGCGCCTGTGCCGCCTCGGTCATTGAAAACAGCGGTGAAGTCGGCATAGCCTGGCACGGCGGGGACGCGGCGCGTATAGCCGCGCTTGCTTTTGAGTCCGGGGTGTGCGCCGCCGGGGTAAACGCCGTTACTTGCGACGCGGATTTCCCCGCCGCGCTGGCGCATGTCGCGGCTTCCAAGCGTTTCCCCATAAGCGTCTTTGTTACGCGGCGCGAGGACGCGCTTCAAATAAGCTTCTTTGACGCGGACGGTGTTCCCATTACCCGCGAAACCCAACGGAAAATCGAGTCGCTTACCGCCCGCGGCGACGCGCCGCTTGCCGAAACCGGGCGCATGGGGCAGTCCCGCCATATCGGCGGCACGGGAGAGTTATACGCGGCCTCGGCGACCGGGACGGTTTCCGGCGGAGAACCCCTGCGTATAAGCGTTACCTGCGGGGGCGCGGCGGCGGACATGCTGCGCCGCGCGCTTACGGCGGCAGGCTGTGCCGTAAGCGCGGATATTGCACCGGGCGTACCGAACCTCTCTATCGACGAGGACGGCTTCCGCCTGTCCGCAGTGGACGAAAACGGAACTCCCCTCCCCTACGGACGTCTGCTTGGTATCCTTTTGCGGCTTGAGGCGCTTGACGGCGGCAAAGAGGCGGCGCTTCCCTATTGCGCCCCCGCGGCGCTTGACGAACACGCAAAGGAACTTGGGCTTCGCTTGCTGCGTATAGGGCGCGACGACGGCGCGCGCGAGCTTTACGCCCGCCAGCTTTTCACGCGGGACGGTGTTTTCGCGGCAGTGCGGCTTATCGGCGGTATGCGCATTCACAAAGCTTCTCTTAAAGACTTGGCGGAGCAGACCCCCGCGTTCTTCGAGCGCAGTCATATCGTCAGCGTGGACGGCGACAGAGGCCGGATAATGCGCGAACTTGTTAACTCCCACTGCGACGCCGAACTGGTCGAGGGATTCCGCGCCCGCTCGGGCAGCGGGTGGGTGCATGTGTCGCCTATGGCGGGTCGCAGCGCCCTGCGCGTAACCGCCGAAAGCGCGTCAACGGAGGCGGCGGCGGAACTTTGTGATTTTTATTCTCATCTTGCGAAAAATATAGATAGACAAAACGGCACAAACAGTATAGAATAGAATAACTGTTAAAATGGCGGCGGAGAAAAAACTCCCGACCCTGCGGGGTCACCCTCTTTTGCGAAAGAGGGCAGGAATATTGGGACGCGGCACCGCCTTACCCTCCCTGCTCGGGCGGGGCGCTCTTCTTTTGGATTTATCGCGGCGTGCCGCGAATAGATACACGCATATCCCTTTACGGACGGACGGCGGGAGTTTTATTCCCGTCTGTCGTTCTTGCCTGTGCGCCTTTATTAAGGCCTTAGGTTACATAATCTTGAACAGGAGTTGAAAGCAATTACATGGCGGATAAACTGAAAATCATTCCCCTTGGCGGCATTGACGAGGTGGGGAAGAACCTTACGGCCTATGAAAGTTCGGGGGAAATACTTCTTGTGGACTGCGGGCTTACTTTCCCCGAAGAAGAGCTTTTCGGCGTAGACTTGGTAATCCCCGACTTTTCCTATCTGCGCAAGCAAAAGCGTTTTATCCGGGGGCTTGTCATCACCCACGGACACGAGGATCACATCGGCGCGGTCGCATTTTTCCTTAAAGAATTTGACTGCCCGGTATACTGCACCCGGCTTACGGCGGGGCTTTTAGAGGTTAAGCTTGAGGAACACAACCTTTTGCACAAGGCCGACGTGCATGTGATAGACGCGGGAAGAAGCGTCCGCCTTGGCGTGTTCGGCGTGGAGTTTATCCATGTCAACCACTCTATCGCCGACGCGGTAAGCCTTGCCATTACCACCCCGCAGGGCGTTTGCGTGCATACAAGCGACTTCAAGATTGACACAACGCCCGTCGGCGGCCCAATGATCGACCTTGCCCGTTTCGGCCAGCTTGGCTCGCAGGGCGTGCTTGTGATGCTGTCCGACTCCACCAATGCCGAGCGCCCCGGCTATACCATGAGCGAGCGCACTGTCGGCGAATCGCTTGACGTGCTTTTCCGCAACTGCGACAACCGCATCGTGGTCACTACCTTCGCCTCGAACGTCCACCGGCTTCAGCAGATTATCGACACGGCGGTGCGGTACGGGCGCAAGGTCGCCATTACAGGGCGCAGCATGGAGAATATCCTTCGCGTCTGCATCCAGCTTGACCGCATAGACATCCCGCAGGGTACTATTATAGAGGTGTCGCAGATAAGGTCGCTTCCGAAGGAAAAGGTCTGCATCATCACCACCGGCAGTCAGGGCGAACCGATGAGCGCCCTTTACCGCATGGCCTTCGGCGCGCACCGCCAAATCGAGGTCGGCGCGGGCGACCGCATTATAATCTCCGCCTCGCCCATACCCGGCAACGAAAAAACCATCTCGACGCTTATTAACGAGCTTATGCGCCGTGGCTGTGACGTTATCTATGAAAAACTTGCCGATATCCACGTATCCGGTCACGCCTGTCAGGAAGAGCTTAAAATTCTTCTTGGGCTTGTCAAGCCCAAATACTTTATGCCCCTTCACGGCGAATACAAAATGCTTAAAGCCCACGCGTCGCTTGCGCGTCAGTGCGGCGTCGGCGACAAAGACGTATTTATACCGGAACTTGGCCGCCCCCTTGAGGTAAGCGCCTCCGGCGCGAAGCTTGGCACGGCGGTTCCCGCCGGGCGCGTGTTTGTAGAGGGCGGTGTCGTCGGCGACGTTGACGCGACCATCCTTCACGACCGCAAGACCATGGCCGAGGACGGCATAGTCGTGGTTGCGCTTACCATGGAAAGCGACTGCTCGCGCCTTACCGCCGGCCCGGACGTCCACGCCCGGGGCTTCCTTTCCGCGAAGGACGCGGACTTGCTCTCCACCGAACTGCGCATCCGCGCGTCCGCCGTGGTTGACCAGTGCGTAAACGCCGGATACACCGACTGGGCCACAATAAAAGTCCGCCTGCGCGGCGAACTTTCGGACTATATCTACAAGAAATCCAAAAGACGCCCGATGATCCTTCCGATTATTATGGAGGAGTAGGAAAACGCGGCGGCAGAGGAACGTCGGTTCTCTCTTGCCGCCGCGTTTTGTCATCCTTGGGACGTGACGGGGGCGCGCGATGAAGGACTAAACTCAGACGCTCTAAAAACCCAGAGCGGGAGTTTTTTGGGATACCTAATTGAGAGCGGACGCGAGATTATAGAAGAGGAAGATGGTGGATGATGAATTCAAAAGAAGCTGCAAAGCAACAGAGAATTGACTCGTTCGAGTACGTATGCGCTCAGATGCGCGAAAAAGGGTTTACCGAAGAATTGCGCACCATCTCCGTACTCAAAGCGAATTTATGTGCGCTTTTGGTTGGCGCTCCGTTTGTTGCAGCCGCGTTGGGACTGTACGCAGTAATCCGAGGAAGTATTGCCTTGACGTTGTCCCCGTTTTTGGTTTTAATGGCTATCTTGGTTGCCCTCTTATCCAGTGTCTGTGCCGTCATTCATGAATTGCTACATGGTCTGACGTGGGGGCTTTTCTGCAAAAACAGATGGAAAAGTATTCACATTGGAGTGATGTGGAATTCTCTGACCCCGTATTGTCACTGCAAAGAAGCTCTGTCATTTAAAGCGTACCTATTCGGAGGGCTTATGCCCTTTCTGATCTTGGGAATTGGGTTAAGCCTTCTCTCCGTTCTTCTGGGGAACATGTTTTTGCTGTACCTCAGCATTTTAAATATCTTTGGCGCGGGCGGGGATTTGACGCTCTCCGTCAAGCTGTTCAAACACAGGAACGCTTGGATACTCGATCATCCCACAGACGTGGGGTTCGTCGCTTTCAGCAAAGCCACCGTATCGTGAAGACTAAGTTCTGCTGTACTGTGGCATACTTCGTCCCCATATACTTTTCCTTTAGTTTTTCAATATACTGCTCATACGTAATTTCGCCGTCAAGAATACGCTTGCATTCGCGTAATACTTCCGGCGAAGGCCGCAGCCCTTCCATTCGCAGAGACGCCTCGGCGTTGCGAATCGCCATTTCGTTTGACACTTGCATAACGGTCATCCCTCCTTCCCTGATTTTAGCATATTTCCAGACAAAGCACAACGGCCAAAAAGCCGTAAAGCCTTGGCCGTTATTGACAGTACGGACTTAATTTGACGCGCGCCAACACGCCGTAGTTAAAGCGCCGCGATTTCCGACATGCGCTTAATGATGGGCAGTTTCTGGGTGCAAAGTTTCTCGCACTGCCCGCAGGCGGTGCAGTCTTTGGCGGCGGAGGCCGCAAGGCTCCAGTGGTTTATAAGGCGGCTTTTTACCGGCTTTATTTCGCCGGTAAGAATTTTTTCGTTGTAGGAGTCCATAAACTGGGGTACTTTAATCCCGGCGGGGCATTCGTCGCAATAGGCGCAGCATGTGCAAAGCGAGTCCAGATCTTCGCGCAGGCGTCCGGCAAGCGCATCCATCTCGGCTTCCGAAACCGCCGCGGCGCTGTCCGCGGCGGCCACGTTTTCCTCAAGCTCTCCGCGCGAGGATATGCCGGGAAGCGTGACCGTAATCTCCGGCTGGCCGATAAGGAACTCCAGCGCGGCTTTGGCGACGCTTTCGTCCGGGGATTTCCTCAAAAACGAAAACCGCCCGGCGTGCCTTGGTATAACGCCGCCGCCAAGGGGGTTCATCACGACCACGCCGACCCCCGCCGCGTGCGCGGCCTTCACGCCCTGACGGCGGAAAGCGAAGTTTATGGCGTTAAGGCCAAGCGTAACGCCGTCTATAATCCCGTCGTTCACTATCTCCTCTATATCCGGGCCGGAGGCGTGGGTCGAGGCGCAAACATGGCGGATAAGCCCCTCTTCCTTCGCTTTCAGGATACCGTCGAAAATGCCGCCCTTCTTCATATAGGCGCGGTATTCCTCCATGTTCTTTATGCTCCACATATTATAGAAATCTATGGCGTCCACATGTAAGCGTTTAAGGCTTTTCTCAATTCTGGCGCGCGTCTCGTCCGCCGTTTTCGCGTTCCAAAGGCCGCATTTGGTGGAGACAAAGAAGCCGCCCTTCATCTGCCTGAACGCCGTACCCATGATAATCTCGCTCATGTCGTCGCAATAGCCGGGCGCGGTGTCGAAGTAGTTAATACCAAGCTCTTTCGCGTAAAGCACAAGCTCGGCGCACTTTTCCGGCCCGTCGCGGTACTCCTCGGCCTTGAAGCGCATACCGCCAAACCCAACGGCGGAAACCTTGTACCCGGTTTTCCCAAATGTTTTGTAAGTCATGCCGCACCTCCTATGATTATTTAATCCGATCAGCGTCCCGTAATTCAGATGGCGCGCCGAGGGCGTCGCGCCCTACGCCCTCTCCGTCACTCTGCGTGTGCCACCTCCCCCGACGGGGGAGGCAAGGGGACGTGTTATAGGGAACGGCCATCTCAGCGTCCCGTAAAACTTGCGGCGTCGGCCTCTATACCGAGACTCCGCGTTCCCATATTTCGTCGGCGGATAAGTCTATGTC
>JAISVI010000107.1 GCA_031271665.1 Oscillospiraceae bacterium | reverse complement strand
TTCGAGTCACGCTCGGACGCGGACGATATTGCGAGTACCCCTGCGCCAACGCCAAGCAGTACCGAAATGACCAGCGCGATGATGCGTTTCATGGCTTAAATTCCTCCTTTTTATTGTCAGTTGTGTCTGAGTAATGGCGTATTATACGACATCTGTCGCTCTTCTTCGCCATTCATATACACCCAAGAATCGTTCCGAGCGTAATATGATGCTAAGCCCGAACGGTAATAAAGAATCCCGTCTGCCCAAGCATCAACATAGTGATCCTCTTTATTATATGAATCTCCGGTAGCCTGAAGCAAAAAGCCAGAGCTACTTAGCACATGAACATTAACACCCATATATGAGTCAGGTGTAGTATCTACCGTTTTGATAGTTCCTATGGCTAAAAGATGGGAATCGTCCTCAAAAGGATCTGAAATGGAGGCTCTGCAAGTATATCTCGATATACCGTCTGTTGTCGAAGTCCAGACTAACCATTCTGAATAAAGTGTTTCTTCCGCCATCGCCACCGCTCCCGCAAGCATCAAGCCTGCCAAAAAGCACACTACGCATAGTCTTGCCGTCTTCATTGTATTCACCTCCTTCCTCGTTTGTTCCGCCCAAGCGGGGTACGGCTACTTGTCCACTGGTATCACCTAACCCTTTCTATAAAATTTGCAACGTCTTGTATGTTATATTATCACATGTTAGAAAGTGGAACGCAAGCCTTTTTGTGCCGAAAACTGCCATGCCTCTCAAAAATAGCAAACTGCACAAAAACAGCAGTCACGTTTTTGTGCAGTTTGCACATATTTGGGGCGTCGTACCATGTGCTGAGTTTGCGCCAGGGATTGAAAAACCTTGGAACTCCATATATACTGTCGCTGTGGGACTGTGGAGGTGACGGGTTATGGAAGAAAGACCCCTTCTATGCGTGGTGGGGCCGACCGCGAGCGGCAAGACCGGGCTTGCCTGCGAACTGGCGTTGCGCCTTGGGGGCGAGGTTGTTTCCTGCGACTCGATGCAGATATATAAGGGCATGGATATCGGGACCGCCAAGGTGACGCCGGAGGAGGCGCGGGGGATTGCGCACCATATGATTGACTGCGCCGAACCGTCAAGGCCGTGGTCGGCGGGGCGCTACGCGCGCGCGGCGCGGACGCGCATCGCGGAAATACGCGCGCGCGGCGTCGTGCCGATTGTGTGCGGCGGGTCGGGTCTGTGGCTGCGCGCGCTTACCGAGGGACTAAGCGATATCCCCGACTGCCCCGCCCTTGACCACGGCCCGGACGCTTACGAGCGACTTTTGAAGGCGGATCCGGTCACGGCGGCGCGGCTTTCGCCCGCCGACCGTCAGCGCGTCTTCCGCGCGCTTGACGTTTTCGCGGCCACAGGCAGGCCGCTTTCGGAATTCCACAAAGAAAAAGGCGCGCCGCTTGCCTATACCTGCGTCGGCATCCGGCACGAACCGCGCCAGAAGCTTTACGACAGGATAAACGCGCGCGCGCGGCGCATGGTGGAAGATGGGCTTATAAAGGAAACCGAAGCGCTTCTGCAAAGCGGACTTAGCGCAGACTCGCCGCCCATGCGGGCGGTGGGCTACCGCGAGACGTGCGCGTTTCTGCTGCGCGGCGAGGACACGCCGGAGACGCGCGGCGAACTTATAAACGCCATCGCCCAAAGCACCCGCCGCTTTGCAAAGCGCCAGATGACATGGTTTCTTAACCAGACCGAAACGGCGTGGTTTGCGCCGGAAGACTTGATAACCCTTAAAAACTGCAAAATGTGAAAACCCTTCAGGGCGTCAAAGATTCCATGTACTCTTTATATGGCAACGAGCTGTGCGTTTGACTGTCAACCCTCCATACTTCCCATGTATCCGAATGATACCTAAGCAAAAGCTGCTCCTCGGCACAAAAGACAAGGTCTATCTTTTCGCCGCTCTCAACAGCGATTTCAGCGTAATTTCCGCTGCTCAGCATATATCTGACGGATTCATCGCCGACAAGACGATAGATATATGATGTTTTTACGGTGTAATATTTAACAAACGGGGTTTTATATTTTCTCAAAACAGTAACATCACTGACATCGTATATGTTAAAAACCGCACCGTCACCCACTGCGCCGTTGTTTTCCTGCTCTAATTTGTCATAAAACGCGAAAACCGCATCCTCTGCTGTTGCTGAACGGCGATAATAAATATACTGCTCTATACCGATGTATACAGCCACGCATATTACTGCGGCGATACCTGCCGCTAATATACATCTACGAGTCCTTGTAGTCATACAACTTACCATCCTTTAAAGTTACTACTTTCTTACACGCGCTCGCGACCGTGCTGTCATGCGTAACTAAAATTAGTGTTACACCCTGATCGTTAATCTCTCTCAACAAGCCCATGATTTGAACACCCGTGGCGTAATCAAGCGCCCCGGTAGGTTCGTCGGCAACAAGAAGTTTCGGCGAGACGACAAGCGCTCTCGCCAGCGCAACGCGCTGCTTTTCGCCCCCGGAGAGCGTCGCGACGCGCTGTGACGATAAGTGTTCAACCCCGACTCTGTCCATTGCCCGCAAAGCAGTTTTTTTCATTTCACGAAAAGAAGAGCGGCTGAAGAACAGGGGAAGCATAACGTTGTTAAGCGCCGTGTCATGCTCAATAAGCGCGAAGTCCTGAAGCAGCATTCCGACAAAACGGCAGCGTGTCGCCGCTTGCCGTGACTCTGACATATCCGCACAGTTCTTTCCGTCTAAAGAGTATGTCCCCGATGAAGGCGTATCCAACAAGCCGATAATATTCATAAGCGTTGTCTTGCCGGAACCGGAACGTCCCATTACCGCAACGGACTCGCCGCTTCCAAGTTCAAGGTCTAAACCGTCAAGAACCCGCAATTCACGCCGAGTCCCGTCATTGTAGATTTTTGTGATGTTGGCCAGTGAAACCATTGTGTTCCCCCCTGAAACAGATTTACTTTTTGTCTTTCCTCAGCATAAACGAAACCGTGCGCCTTTGAGTGACGAGAATACCGGAAAGAAAAGCGGTTAGAACGACTGCCAGTGAAAGGATACCGACGATCAATGATGACTGCGGGGTAAGGATAAAATAATACCCGACGATATCCGCTGCGCCGCCGGTTGAAATTACGTTCACCGCTATCAGAAACACGATTAATGACAGCAGCGAGTGGAACAGCGCCGTGGTTGTTACAATTCGGAAGATGCGAAGGCGGGAGCAGCCAACCAAATTATAGACCGACAGGACGCCCGAATTGCGTACAGTCGTAAGCAGGCAAAGCGAAAAAACGCTTGTAATTGAGGTTGCTAGAAGAAGTCCGGTAAAGGGACTTAAAATATCCTTGTTGTTCTTATATTCAATTTCCTCTTCCCCTATCAGTTCTGAATCGAGTTTTGCGAATGCGCCCCCCAGTGTTTCCTTAAGCGCTTGCATCTCATCATCCGGTGTATCTTTGGCAAAGAATACGTATACCAGTTGTGATTCGGATCTTATATAAGGGTATAAGCGCTCGGGAACAATTGCGACCAGCGGCCTGTCGTAATAGTTTTCAAGAAGTCTTGACGCCGGTATTTCTCCCGACCAAGACATATTTGATGTCACGTTCAGTATTTGCTCCGGTTTGTTAAGCTTGCCAACAACCCGCAGTGTTATTTTTGCTTTTGGCGCTGCTTGCATTTCTTCCGTACTGCTAAACGCCCCCCCGCTAACCAATACATACCCCGTGAAAGTGCTTCCAACGCGATATTTATTCGTGTCTTTCCCGCCGATTACGCATGGGATTTCACCGCCCAGAAGCGTTTCGCTGTCGGTCAGCGGTCTGCCGGACGCGACCGGAATATTAAAGCCCTTGAGAGCGACATCATTGACGGTTATAATTTCTGCGTTCTCCCCCTCTTCCCCCACGATGCCAAGGGCTTGGCTGCCGTCCATGCAAAAACTCCAGCCAATTGACGACGCCCCTATATACCGCGGGGATTGCGACGCTTTTTGAAGTACATCGTTTTTAAAATTAAGACCCGTTGATTGCGTGTCCAAAATTGGATTCATGCACAGAATTGACCTGTAACCTCCATCCCGAAACGTGCTGATAGACAATTCACTTATTCGTGTCACGTTAATCACAACTACGAACGCTATTGACATGCCGACGATCTGAATCATTACAATAAAATGAGGAATAATGCTTTTTCTAAGCAATTTCATTGATAAGACGAAGTCTTTCATAATTTACCTCTTCAATTCCTGCGCCGCCGTTTGGCGCACAAAACGGACTGTGTTGGGCATAAGCAATACAAACAAAAGGAAAACAAAGAAGAGGTAAACGGTTACAAGCGCAAGCGGCAGTACAATACCGTATGCCAGAATATAAGTAACAGACCCAAGAAAATAGCTGACCGTAAAAATCGCAATAAACATACAGAGAATTATCAGACTGCTGTATCTGGCGTTTGCGCCGCAAAGCTTCATGATTGAAAAGTCATATCTGCATTTTTCCATCATGTATATTTGAAGATACACAAATGTCAGCACAGAAAATATCCCAATAAAAATACAGGCGATAAAGGGAAGAAGAAGGCTTACCAATGTTTTTTGCATTACAGAGCGGGGCGGCGTTACTCGTACGCCATAATCGCTTGCAAGCGAGGAAACTATCATATCTCGCTGCCGTGACGTCAAATTGGGCGGCATAATAATTTGAATCTCGAGTAAATCAAAATACTCAAATGCCGTTGTGTACGGTATTTCTGACAGTTGAGTATTTCGCACCCCGATTACGTCAAACTCTTCATTTCTCAAGACAATGACATCGCCAACGCTTATATCTGCAACGCCGTAATCCGGCAGCGCAAGCCCGGCCACCGCGACACGGCTTTTGCCGTCAATATGCGTTTGATTTATTCCGTGACCTTTTCCGACATTACTGTTTCCGTCCTTCTCCGGATATAAAAAGGATATAAAGTTGTTTGTTCCGTCAGTAAAATAAAAGCGGGCGTTCTCCGGTCTGTTGACGGGCATATGGTCAATCATTTTCATTATTTCTTCACTTTTAATGTTTTGGTCAATATGTACTGTATATGTCCTTAATGCTTCAAGGGCGGCGGAATATTCATATCTTGACGCAACGACAGTTGAAGAGAAAAAAACAAACGCAAAAACCGTAAGCGCCTGTGTAAGCATCAGCACTATAAAGACATAGCGGTTCCGTCTGTAAAGTCTGGCTATTTCGTTTAAAGTTAATTTAATGAATTTGCGCATATCGTCACTCTTCCTGCCTTTGTGCCTGTTCTATTGCTTGAATTGTTGTGAGATATGAAACATGTAATGACGTGCTATGGCATTAGAGATAAAATCTGCCTTTATCATGGTATCATGCGCGCTATTGTCTGTCAACATATGTTTTCTTGATTTACATAGATGTGATATTTAGAAGTAAGAATTTTCAGAAAGTGTATACGCTGCATATAAAGAAAAGCCCCCGCGTCGGCCGTTCGGCGGACGCGGGAGCCTGAAGAGTTTACTTAAACTTGTCGAAAAAGGTCTTGTGCTTGGGGTTGTTCCTATCGTCCGTCGCGGCGGCGAATTCCTGAAGGATTTCGCGCTGGCGCTTGTTAAGACCCTTGGGAACCTCTACGTTTACGTGTACGTACTGGTCGCCGCGGTTTTTAGAGGAAAGATGCACGATGCCCTTGCCCTTGATGCGGAACACCGTTCCGGGCTGGGTGCCTTCGGGTATAGAGTATTTCACGCGCCCGTCAAGGGTGGGAACCTCGATTTCCGCGCCAAGCGCGGCCTGGACAAAGGTTATCGGTATCTCCATATGCACCGAGGTGCCGTCGCGCGTGAAAAGCGGGTGGGGGCGTACGCTTACCGTGACCATAACGTCGCCGGGCGGGCCGCCGTTCGCGCCGGCGCTTCCCTGTCCGCGAAGGGATACGGTCTGGCGGTCGTCTATGCCGGCCGGGATTTTGACCGAGATACCCACGCGGCGGCGGACAATGCCCGCGCCCTTGCACTCCGGGCAGGGGTTTTTAATGATTTTCCCGCTGCCCCGGCAGTTCGGACAAGGGCCGGTCGAGGTGAACATGCCCATGACGGTGCGCGTGGCGGTGCGAACCTGCCCGGTGCCGTTGCACTCGCGGCAGGTCTCCACGTCCGCGCTGTTTGCCGCGCCCTTGCCGCCGCAGGCGTCACAGCGCTCTACGCGCGAGACGAATATTTCTTTCTCCGTGCCGAAGGCGGCCTCTTCAAAACTAAGCACAAGCGTGGCGCGAAGGTTTTCGCCCTTGCGCGGGCCGCGCTGTCCGCCGCCGCCGAAGCCCGAACCGAAAAAGCTTTCCCAGATGCTGCCAAGGTCTATGTCGCCGAACCCGCCGAAGCCGCCCGCGCCGTGCGCCCCCGCGCCGTAGCTTGGGTCAACCCCGGCGTGGCCGTACTGGTCATAGCGCGCCTTCTTCTCCGGGTCGCTTAAAATCTCGTAGGCCTCGTTGGCCTGTTTGAACCGCTTCTCCGCCGCGGGATTGTCCGGGTTAAGATCCGGGTGGCATTCCTTGGCGATTTTGCGGTAGGCCTTTTTCAGTTCGTCGTCGCCGGCCGTCTTTGAAACGCCCAGCACCTCGTAAAAGTCCCGTTTCTCTTCGGGCATAGGAGTTTGCTCCTTTACTACTCTACCACTTCATAGTCCGCGTCCACGACGTTCGGGTCGCCCCCGTCAGAGGAATCGCCGGAATCGCCGCCCGGGCCGTTCTGACCGTCGCCGCCCGGGGTTTGATATATCTTCTCGGCGATTGCGTAGAACGCCTTTTCAACCGCCTCGGTCTTTTGTTTGATATTCTCGGAATCCGTGCCTTTAAGGGCTTCCTCAAGTGCCTCCAGCGCCTCGCGCACCGGCCTTTTGTCGTCCTCGGATATCTTCTCGCCCAAATCGTCAAGGCTTTTCTTCGTCTGGTATACCATCTGGTCGCCGTGGTTGCGGACGTCCACCTCTTCGCGGCGCTTGCGGTCTTCTTCGGCATACTGCTCGGCCTCGCGCACAGCCTTGTCGATGTCGCCCTTATCCATGTTCGTGGAGGAGGTGATGGTGACGTTCTGACTTTTGCCCGTACCCATGTCCTTTGCCGCCACGTTGACTATGCCGTTTGCGTCGATGTCGAAGGTGACCTCGATCTGCGGGACGCCGCGCGGGGCGGGCGGTATCCCGTCAAGGTGGAAGCGCCCGAGGGTCTTGTTGTACTGTGCCATCTCGCGCTCGCCCTGAAGCACATGCACCTCGACCGAGGTCTGGCCGTCGGCGGCGGTGGAGAACACCTGGCTTTTCTTGGCGGGTATGGTGGTGTTGCGCTCGATAAGGCGGGTGAACACGCCGCCCATCGTCTCGATGCCAAGCGAAAGCGGGGTGACGTCCAGAAGCAGCAAATCCTTAACCTCGCCGCCCAGAACGCCGGCCTGAATCGCCGCGCCCATGGCCACGCACTCGTCGGGGTTGATGCCCTTGAACGGTTCTTTGCCGGTGAAGCGCTGAACCGCCTCTTGAACGGCGGGGATTCGTGTCGAGCCGCCGACCAGCAGAACCCGCGACAGGTCGTTTGTGCTAAGGCCGGAGTCCTTCATCGCCTGACGGACGGGCTTCATCGTCTCCTCGACCAAATTGGCGGTAAGCTCGTTGAACTTGGCGCGAGAGAGGGTGATGTCCATATGCTTCGGCCCGGTGGCGTCGGCGGTGATATAGGGAAGGTTGATGTTCGTGGTGGTAACGCCGCTTAATTCGATTTTGGCCTTCTCCGCGCCCTCTTTAAGACGCTGGAGGGCGACCTTGTCGTTTTTAAGGTCGACGCCCTGTGTTTTCTTGAACTCGTCGCAAAGCCAGTTTATGACACACTCGTCGAAATCGTCCCCGCCAAGGCGGTTGTTGCCCGCCGTGGCAAGCACCTCGAGAACGCCGTCGCCTATTTCAAGTATCGACACGTCAAAAGTCCCGCCGCCAAGGTCATAGACCATGATCTTCTGGTCATGCTCTTTGTCCATGCCATAGGCAAGGGCGGCCGCCGTGGGTTCGTTGATGATGCGAAGCACCTCTAACCCCGCGATTTTGCCCGCGTCCTTCGTCGCCTGGCGCTGCGCGTCGGTGAAGTACGCCGGGACGGTGATGACGGCCTTGGTCACCTTGCCGCCCAGATAGCTTTCCGCGTCGCTTTTAAGCTTTTGCAGAACCATCGCGGAAATCTCCTGCGGGGTATAGTTCTTGCCGTCGATGCTTACCTTGCGCGAAGAACCCATGTCGCGCTTGATAGAGCTTATGGTGCGGTCGGGGTTGGTGATTGCCTGACGCTTGGCCACCTGGCCGACAAGGCGCTCGCCGCCCTTGACGAAGCCGACGACGGAGGGGGTTGTGCGGTTTCCCTCCGGCCCGACGATAACCGAGGGTTCGCCGCCCTCCATAACAGCGACGCAACTGTTGGTTGTTCCAAGGTCAATTCCGATGATTTTAGACATTTTTCTTTCCTCCATGTTAATATAAGCGTATACTACCTATAAAAAACCCCGCTCCGCCTTTCAGAACGCGCGGTTTTCTAATTCGCCACTTTTACCATCGCGTGGCGCAGAACCTTGTCTCCTATGGTATAGCCCCGCTGAAGCACTTGGACGACAGTGCTTTCCGGGAACTCCGCGTCCTCGACGTGCATGACCGCGTTGTGCAGGTTCGGGTCGAACTGCCCGCCCTCGGCGTTGATGGGCTTAACGCCCAGTCCGGCAAGCAGCTCAAGGCACTGTTTAAGGGTCATCTCGACGCCTTGGGCGTACGCCGTATCCGTACACGGCGCGGCGCAGGCGCGCTCTAGATTGTCAAGGACGGGCAGAAGCTTTTTTACGGTGTCCGCCTTTATCTCGCCGAACAGCGCCTCGCGCTCTCGCTGCGAGCGCTTGCGGAAGTTGTCATACTCCGCCAAAAGCCGCAGATGCTTATCTTTAAGCGCGGCAAGCTCGTCTTCAAGCGCGTTCGCCGCCGGCGCGTCCTGCGCGCTTTCCCGCTCCTGCGCGTTTTCCGAGTCCTGCGCGTCCCCGGCGGGTAAAACCTCTTCGGGTTCGGGCTGTCCGTTTAGTTCCGGCATCGATATTACCTCCTTAGTTTAGGGGTCGTCTTCTTGCTTGCCAAGCAGCTTGTTAAGCCGCGAGGCGAAATACGAAAGTCTTGACTCAAGCCGCGAGTAATCCATCCGCGTTGGGCCGACAAGCCCGATCATACCGCGCAGCCCGTCGTTAAGCTGATACGACGCCACGATTACGGACGCGTCTCGTAGCTCGTCGGCCACGTTTTCCGGGCCGACAAGGATACGTACGCCGTCATGCCCGCCGCGCGCGGCGATGCTTTCGGAAGGGGCGGACAGCTTTGTAAGCGACTGGCGGCGCTCGGACAGGAATTCAAGCGTTTTGCGCGCCCGCATAAGGTCGCGGAACTCCGGCTGGTCAAGAAGCTGGGTTTCGCCCGAAAGGAAGACCTCTTGTGGCTTGCTGTCGATTTCGTCAAGAAGCTGCAGCGCGAAGGGCAGGTATACCGCCGCCTCGCCGCACATTTCCGCGCACCGGCGCGCCATATCCTCGTCGAATTCGCAAGCCCCCGCGTAGACGGCGTTAAGGCTTTGCGCAAGACGCGCGATGTCGCGCTGCCTCGCGGGGCGGGTAAGGCGCACCCACTTGGTTTTGACCACGCCGCCCTCGGCGGCGAGAACAAGCACAAGCGCCGTCGGGTCAGTAAGGAACGCCTCGAACCGCAGTATCCGCGCGAGGTTTACGGCGGGAGCCACGGCGAAGGCGGCATAGCTTGTAAGTTTGCTTATAAGGCGGCCCGCCTCGGCAAGCATTCCGTCAAGGGTGCGCAGTCTAAGGCCAATCGCGGCGTTGATGCTTTCCATTTCGCGCCTTGTAAGCCTTCTTCTGCGCATAAGCTCATCGACGTAAAGCCTGTAGCCCGCGGTGGTGGGTACGCGCCCGGACGAGGTGTGCGGATGCTCCAGGTAGCCAAGGTCTTCAAGCGCGGACATCTCGTTGCGCAGGGTGGCGGGCGAAACGTCAAGCCCCGCCTTCCCGGACAGCGTTTTAGAACCGATAGGCTCTGCCTTTTCGATGTACTCTTCAACGACCGCGCGCAGGATAACTCGCTTACGACTGTCCACTTACGGCATCTCCTTATCGGCGCCTTAGCACTCTCGCGTTCGAGTGCCAGATATCAATTTACCCCAGACCCGCCCTTTTGTCAAGTATAAAAATGTTAATAAAACGTAAATCTCTTCAAATGCCCTCTTCCCGCGCCCGACATGTCCCGTTAATTGTGCGTTGCCGCCTTATATGACGGGACGTCGAGGACGCCGTCCCCTACACGCCAAATGCGGCTGTTGTATTTTTCCTCGGCACTCGCCAACCCCCGTTAATTGTTCATTGTCAATTGTCAATTGTCAATTGCTTTCTGCCTTCGTCCACCATTTCATGCAGCGCGCCAAGCGCGTCGCTAAGGCTTCCCACGCGGTCGATAAGGCCGCACTCCACCGCCTGGCTGCCGTATATCATGCTTCCGACGTCACCGGCCAGTTCCCCGGTGCGAAGCATAAGCTCGCGGAAGTGTTCCTCCGGGCAGCGGCTGTTCTGGGCGACGAACTTCACTATACGTTCCTGTATGCGCTCGAAGTAGAAAAAGGTCTGCGGGATGCCCAAAACCACGCCGTTAAGGCGCACGGGGTGGATTGTCATGCCCGCCGTGGGCGCTATCATGGAAAGTTTCGCCGCCACCGCAAGGGGAACGCCGATTGAGTGTCCGCCGCCAAGCACAAGGCTTACGGCGGGCTTTTTCATGCCCGATATCAATTCCGCGATGGCAAGCCCCGCCTCTATGTCCCCGCCGACGGTGTTAAGCATTATAAGAAGCCCGTCGATATCCTCAGATTCCTCTATCGACGCAAGCAGCGGCAGCATATGCTCGTATTTGGTCGTTTTGATGTTCGGCGGCAGAAGCTGATGCCCCTCTATCTGCCCGACAACGGTAAGGCACTGTATTGCGTACTTCCGGTTTCTTGCCGTGACCGAACCGAAATCTATAATGTCCTCGCGCCCCGTCTCTTCCCCGCCAGCATCCTCGCGAATCCCGTCCTTTTCAAAGTCCGTCGCGTCCGCCTCCCCTTTTGTGTTTGCGCTAGTTTGCCCGCAGGGGGAAGGGAATAAACGCATAGAAATCCCCGCCCTTCCGGACGGGGACGGATTATTAAACGGCTGACGCGTTCCAACCGCCAAGGCGGCCGGAGAACATATTGAACGGACGGCCTATTTCTTCAAAAGCGTTTGCGGGTTAATTGCCTTGTTGTTTTTACGGATTTCAAAATGCAGGTGATTTCCGGTAGAGCGCCCCGTTGAACCCATAAGCGCGATGTCGTCGCCCTGGGCAACCATATCGCCAACCTTTACCAAATAACCGTTGCAGTGACCGTAATAGGTGCTATAGGTGCTGTTATGCTCAATGATTACAAGTTTGCCGTAGTTTCCGTACCAACCGACGAACGTGACCTTGCCGCCGTCCGACGCTTGGATTTTCGAGTTCTTTGACCCGGCGAGGTCAATGCCGCTGTGGAATCCCCTTGAACGATAGCCGTAGGCAGATGTAAGCCTGCCGCGGGAAGGCATTACAAACGTTCCAAGCGAGTATCTGACCTTGGTGCCAACTTCAATGACCTGGCTTACCGGGGGGGTAATGATGTCCTGTGACAGCACGTTCATTCCGATGACCTGACCGTCCATAAACATCTGGTTCGCCATAACCGTCGCGGTTCCGTCCACGCCCTCTACCGCTACGCGCTCTTCGCCCTTATACATTGAGGTGTTTTCCTGATAAATAGTCTCAAACGGCACCTCGTCTTCAAACATAACATGCTTCCCGTGCGCCACCGACAAATAGGGAAGCGCGCCCTGAATCAACAGGGACTGTCCGTCCGTAAGCGCGTTAATATCCGCGTTGGGGTTAAGCGTCTTAAGCAGTTCGATTTTGACGCCGTTCTTAAGGCAGAACGCGTCAAGACCTTCTTGCGCGCTGTAGGAGGCATAAACAGCCGGGCGCACCTCTCGGGTAAGCGTCTTGTAAAGCTGTTCAGAGGTCATTTCGCGGGACGCATCGACATAATCAAGCTTTATATTGACGTCACCGACAAACTCGGCGGTATCGTAGTAGTCTGAACGGGGATAATCGTCCAGTATTTTGTCAAGCACCGACTGCGCGTCTCCCTGACTGGTTACCGCGCCGACCGTTTCGCCGTTTACAGTGACGGCGTAAAGCTGTTTTACCGCGTCAATGGAACTGAAAAGGCTTTCCTCAAACCCGGCCTGGTCAAATATGCGGTTGCGGCGCACGACTGAAATGCGGTAGCTAATGTCCGGCTGCATGACATACGGGACGCCAAGAACATCGCTGACCCGTGCCGCTACGTTACTGATTGAACTCGTAACGAGATCCTGGCTTGAAACATAGCCGGCCGACTCGCCGTCCATTATGACCTCAAGCCCGGTTCCGTAAAGAGACATGGTCATGAACCCAATCGCCGCCGCCGCGAACACGCAAAGCGTAGCCGCGCGAACCTTGAATCCGGTGACGCGGCGCGGGCGGACGGCACGGATATCCTGAAGCACCTGGCGCGCATTGTGTCTGTGGGTATCCAAAAACTCGGACAAAAGCGTGAACCGATCCGCGACGGCGACAGCGACCGAAGAAAAAGCATATCGGATCGGCATGGCCGCAAGACCTATTGCCGAGAAAAGCAAATAGACCGCGTTAACGGCGCGCATAAGGCGCGCCATGCGCGCCGCGCGCTTACATGCGGCGGCGTATCTTCTTGTCAGTGCGCGCGCATGGTTGCGCGTAAACGCGGGTCGGGTACTTTTAAGCCGCAGGGAAGGAGCAGTATTTCTCCCCAGTATCCCCTCCGTCACGGCATGACCTCCCTTAAAAAAAGATTATATTCAGTGTCAGATCGGTTACAAATTGGTAACAGTAATTTTTAATATACACCATCGCTTGCAATTCGTCAAGTTTTATTTTACAATTTTGCTAATGATTTTTTTCGGTCATGGCGCGGCGGCATTCTTTCGATATATATAGAAGGCTCATACGGGCAAAACCGGGAGGAGGGACGGGCGTTATGCCGGTTAACTTAGCAGCATACAGCGCCGTGATAAACGCCCAGCGTCCCGCACAGCCGGGATTTAAGGGGCGCGTGTCCGCCGACTCCCTTCCGTCGCACTTCCGCCCGCGCGAGGGCGACGTGCTTTCCGTCACCGTCGTTAAGCAGGAGGGGGATCAGCTTACCCTTCGCACCGAGGACGGCCAGCAGTTCACCGCCCAGCAAAGCGGCGCGCCGCTTCCGCCGGGGCAGATGCTTGAACTGACCGTTACCCAAAGCAATTCTTTTGCCCTTACCGTCGAGGTCACAGAGCGCAGCGCCGTCAATCTGCGCGATATGCTTGCCTCGTTCGGCGCGGAGCTTACCGCCGAGAACGTTGACCTTGCGCGCGAGATTCTACGGCAGGAGGCACCGCCGACAAAGGCATTCTTTAACCAGATTAAAAGCCTTATGGCCGCGAACAAGGGACTTTCGCTTGAGCAGGCCGTTTTTATGCGCAAGCATAATATCCCGGTAACTCCGATTAACATAAAGCAGTTCCAAGGCTTTTTGCGTCATCAGGCGCTTCTTGGCGAACAGCTTGGAAGCCTTCTGGATATTTTCGAGGCGATCGAGCCGCCGCCCGCCTCGCCGCCCGAAAGCGCGCCCATAACGGACGCGGACGGGCAACCGGGGTTGGACGGGCGTCTGGGGGCGGACGGACAGCGGGGGGTGGACGGGCGGCAGAACGCCGCCCCTACGGTGGCCGCCGCCGCGCCGGAAACGCCGCCTATTGCCGAACAAACCGCCGCGCCGCCCGAAAACGCGCCTATAACGGACGCGGACGGGCAACCGGGGGTGGACGGGCAACCGGGGGTGGACGGGCGGCAGAACGCCGCCCCTACGGAAGCCGCCGCGCCGCCGGAAACGCCGCCCATTGCCGAACAAACCGCCGCGCCGCCAGAAAACGCGCCCATAACGGACGCGGACGGGCAACCGGGGGTGGACGGGCGGCGGGGGGTAGACGGGCGGCAGAACGCCGCCCCTACACAGACCGCCGAACCGCCGCCGTCTCCGCAAAAGCCGGCGACGCTGCGCGAGCTTGCGGAAGCGCTTTTTAAGGACGTAAGCAAGCTTCACGAACCGGAGATGTCCCGCGAGCTTAAATCCTCGGCGCTTATGCGCGAGCTGTCCGCCCTTCTGGAGGAAGTCGAACAGCGCGCCGCTTCTATACCGGAAGCGTCGCGGCGATCTGTTATCAAGGTCGCCCGCGAAATCGAGCAGACCGTTAAGTTTATGGAGCAGATCAACAACGTCGCCGGGTTCATGCAGATACCCATCCATATAAACGGCCAGCGCTCTACCGCAGAACTTTATGTGTTCAACGATTCGCGGACAAAGCGGGGTATCGACCCGGAAAACGCCACGATGTTCGTTTCGCTTAACACCGCGAACATCGGCCTTGTAGAGGCGTTTGTCAAACTTATCGGGAAGAACGTCGAGTGCGACTTTACTTTGGAGAACCCGGAAACCGCCGCCGCTTTCACGTCCGCGTTCGGCAAACTTGCCGAGGGGCTTCTTGCCTACGGCTATACCCTCGCGCGGTCGGCGGCAAAGCCCGCCGAGGTTCGCAGGGACGTTATGGACGTAACGCGCGAGCATGTTGAAATCCTTGGGCGCTATACGATTAACAGGGTGGTGTGACGGGGCATGGACGAGAACAAAAAAGCGCCCGCGCGCGAGGCGGTCGCCCTTGAATACGAGGAAGGTGCCTCCGCGCCGCGCGTTATCGCGTCGGGCAAGGGCGTCGTGGCGGAGAATATAATCTCAAAGGCCAAGGATTTGGCGATTCCGATTTACGAAGACCCGGATCTTGCGCACACGCTGAACTTGCTTAGAATAGGCGACGAAATCCCGCCCGAACTGTATAATGTTGTGGCGCGGGTGCTGGTGTTCATCGGTGACATGGATCGCGTAAAAAGCCGCCGCGGCATAAGCTGACATTTTCGGGAGGTTTCAGAATGAGAAGGGTATTTTCGGTTTTCCTTGTTATCGCATTGCTTGTTCCAAGCGCGTCCGTCCTTGCCGCGCCGGACAGAGCCGGCCGGGTTGAGGATCTCCCCACGCTGGAGGAAGTGGCGCTGCGCGTTGTTGAACTGGAATACTCTGATATACATACGCTGACCTATAGGGGGAAAGACCCGTCCGAACGCGCCGCGAGTTCCGACGAGTCGCTTCTTATGACGTATATCGGGGCGGGCAGCAGCAAAAACATCACGTACATCGAATACGAATATATTCCCGGAAGCGGCGTGTACACGCTTTCTTGGGAATTCGAGGGCGATGGGCAAAGCGGCGATATGTACGCCGCCGCCGCCGATATCGCGCGCGAGGCCGTCGCCGCCCTTATCCCCCCGGAGGGGATGGGACTGCGGGATAAATACAAAGTCCTTCATGACTGGCTTGCCGGGCAGTGCGCCTATGGCTACGCGGACGAGGATGTTTACGGTCAGTTCGCGTGGAACGCGCTTGTCGAGGGGCTTGCGGTGTGCAACGGCTATGCCAAGGCATATATGCTTCTCTGCGAGACGGCGGGTCTGCCCTGTATATTTGTGTCGGGTGAGGCGCGTTCAGGCGGACGCACCGAAGCGCACGCGTGGAATATGGTGCCGGTTGACGGACACTGGCTTTATATCGATGTTACATGGGACGACCGTGACAGCGGCGCGGCAGACTATGACTACTTTCTTGTAACCCATCAGGAAATCAGCAAAGATCACAAGTTCGCGCTGGATTACCTTAAAATCGCGACCGTATTCTGCCCGGAGCGCTTCGATATGGCGGACTACCTTGCCGCGAGGGGCATGTTCGCGGGGACCGGCGCGGGATATGAACTGGCGCGCGAACCAAGCCGCGCCGAGGGGTCCACGGTGTTTATCCGCCTTGTGGGCATTGCGGACACCTATGACCCCGCCACCTGTCCCATGCCGTTTTCCGACGTTCCGAGCTGGGCGATACCGTTCGTGGCCCTTATGTTTAAGCACGGCTACACCGCAGGCACGGGCGACGGCTCGACGTTCGGAAGCGAAACGCCGCTTACGCTTGACATGTACGCCACGTTCCTTCTGATTGCGCTTGGATACGACTCCGGCACGGACTTCCGGTGGGACAGCGCAGGGAACACGCTTGTTTCGCTTGGAATCCTTGACGGGGACGAGGCCGAAGCCATACTTATACGCGGCTTCAAACGCGGCGACATAGTGCTTCTGTCATACCGCGGGCTTATGCAGATGATGAAGGACAGCGCGGTAACTCTGGAGGAGTTTTTGGCGGCGTAGAGGGAATAATGCGAGGATTGCCCGAAAATTGACAAATGCAAGCACTGCGTATATAATATGCAACGATAACGTATTGATCGGGGGAGTTCTGCCGTGACAAGCAAACAGGCTTTGTTAATAGAACTTGAGCATCTACCTTCCAATATCGTTGACGAGGTCTATCGCTATGCCACTTTTCTAAAAGCTACCCAATCCCAAAACCCGCTTGGAGATACAGCTTTGGCAAGCGAGAAGGCTCTTGCTAAAGACTGGCTTCTTCCTGAAGAGGATGCCGTATGGGCAAATTTGTAAAGGGCGATGTCGTTGTGATCCCGTTTCCCTTTTCGGATTTAAGCATGTCTAAACGCAGACCTGCGCTGGTTTTGGCCGAATCGGGCAGCGATGATATCATTCTGTGCCAAATTACAGGTCAGCAGGTAAAAGACGAACGCGCAATTATCATGGGCAATGACGATATGGAAAACGGTTCGTTGCGATTGGTCAGCAATATACGTCCAAATAAGCTATTTACCGCAGATGCGGGAATAGTGCTATATAAAGCCGGAAGTCTCACACAATCAAAGTTGGATTGCGTGATCGACTCTGTTGTGGAGATATTTCGGGATTCCTGAATTTCAGCGCAGTAACGCTTGAAGAGTTTATGACGTGGTAGGGATAGAGATTAACGCAGTGCGCTTTTAGGTGGAGGAATGACGGTTCGGCGAGGCTTGGTTATGTCGTTTATAAGTTGACTTTCCCTAACGGAAAGATTTACATAGGTAAAGATATCGGTGAGGACGGGCATTCGTTAAGGTACTTTGGTTCGTGGGACACCGAGTTTGTGATGAAAGACTTTAGTGATAAGGAATTAAGGGATTTTACGCTTCGAAAAGAAGTGATCTTCGAATCAGACATAAAAGCCGAGGTAAACAAAAAGGAAATAGAGTTGATTCGCAAATACCAGTCAAATAATCCCTGTGTTGGCTATAACAGAACCCCGCTGGGCAGCGGCAGTGCCAACCCGTCGCTACGCCCCGCTTCTGCCGCGCATAATATCCATCCATCTTGCCAAGGCAAAGCCAGCGGCGAAGCAAAGCGCGCCCAGAAGACCGGAGAAGACGCTTGGGTACGAGGCGGGGATTATAAGCAGTGTTGAGGCAATCATGACGCCCAAGATGATTCTGGACATCAGGGCGTATTTTTTTTCAAATAAGTGATTGACAATCCGCGCCGAAATTAAGACGGTGACAAGCACCCCGGCAAGCAGCGGCAGAATTACGCCCAAATCGAAAGCCGCGATTCCCGCCGTCATGGGGTGGTAAAGCCCCATATAGATCAGGATAGAGGACGAGCTTAACCCGGGGATTACAAGGCTTAGTCCCCACACCGCGCCGCAGAAGGCATACCATGCGGCGTTCGGAGAAACGGCGGCAAACTGCGCCGTCCGCAGGACGCTTAGAAGCGCGAAGGCGGCGGCAAGCGCCGTGATAAACGCCGACCAGCTTTGCTTTGACCCGCTTAATTCCGATTTTTTCATAAGTTCGGGAACCGAGCCGCAGATAAGACCCGCAAACAGCGTAAGCGCCACGGTTGACGAGGCGTCAAAAAGCAGTTCCACCGCCTTCGCCAAAAGCAGAAACCCCGCAACCCATCCGATAAGGAACGGGATGAACATTTTATAAAAGCGCCGGAAAGCCTTAACGGGGTGCGACAGCAGCGCCATCATCGGCTCGTATATCCCGAAGGCCACGCACAGCACCCCTCCGCTTACGCCGGGGAGAATTGCCCCCGTTCCTACGGCGACGCCCTTAAAGGACAGGATAAGCCAGTCCGCAGCCGTTTTGTACGGTCTGTCCGCTTTCATACAGCACCCCTTTTGCCTGCTTTGATTATCCAAGCCTTGCAAAAAACAAAATCCCCAGAACCGCCGAGGCTCTGGGGATTTTCAATGGAGCTACTGGTCAGAATCGAACTGACAACCTGCGCATTACAAGTGCGCTGCTCTACCATTGAGCCACAGTAGCAAAGACGGGGGAAAAACCGGCGCGACGCCCCCGCTTGGGTATTATAACAGCGCCTGCGCCATTCGTCAATCCGCAAAAACAGTTTTAAGCCAATCGACGGACATATTAAGCCATTCCGGCAGATATTTCCCGACTTCGGGAATCGGGTCGCAGACCTCGGCGTTTGCCATAGAGATTCCGTGCTGCCCCCTTTGGAATACATGAAACTCGAAGGGTATGCCGCCCGCGTCAAGGGCCTGGGCAAGGCAAAGGCTGTTGGCCACGGGAACCGAGGCGTCCTCGGCGGTATGCCAAAGGAAAGTGGGCGGCACATCGCCGTTCACGCGCTTCTCAAGGGAAACCCTTTCCCGCAATTGGGAATCGCCGCCACAGAGGTTGTCAAACGACCGCGTATGCGCCGCCGCACCGGACGACACCACCGGGTAGCAAAGGATAAGCGCGTTCGGTTTGTTAAGCGCGTCCGCGCGGCGAAATTCCGGCGTGTTCCAGAAAACGCCGAGCGACCCGGCAAGATGTCCGCCCGCCGAGAAGCCCAGAACGGCGATTTTACCGGGATCGACGCGCCAATCGCCCGCGTTTTGGCGTATCAGCGCAAGCGCGCCGCACAGTTCCTCAAGCGCCGTGGGAAACCGCGCCGCCTTACCGGTTGAGTAGTTAAGTACGAAGGCGTGGAAACCAGCGGCTATGTACCGCACGGCGATCGGCTCGGCCTCGCGCGGGGAACAGCGTTCATAGGCACCGCCCGGACAGATAAGCACCGCCGGGAACGCCCGGCCTTTTTCAAGCGGGTCGTCCCGCAGATACGCGGTAAGTTCGGGAACCGCGTTTTCGTTTTTCAGAAAAAGCTTAAAGTGGCGCATTTTTACAAACCAGCCCGCAGTTCGATTTCCTGCCCCGGTTCGACGATAAGCTTGTTCGGGGCTTGCCAAGACTGCGCTTTCTCAAGGAACGGGTCGCTTGGCTGTAAATGCGCGATAATGTTGTGCTTCGCGCCGATAAGCCTTGCGCACTCGGCGGCTTCGTCAAGCCCCATGTTATAGCGCCCGTCGCCGCAAAGTATCGCGTAGTCAAGCCCAAGGGCGGCGAAGGTTTCCATTTGCGCGGTTTTGGAGGTGTCGCCGCTTGCGTAAAGCTTCACGCCGTCAAGCGTGACGATAAACCCTACGCACGCGTCCTTCTTATGGTTTTGGTTATACGCCTCGACGGCCTGAATCACGATGCCGCCGATGTCTATGCGGTTATAGCTGCCGTTTTCAAGCGCCTGGGCGTTCGTAACAATGCGGCAGTCCGGCTTTTGCGCGCAGAGTTCCGTTTTGTTGTGGTCGCTGTGCTGGTGCGTGACAAGGATAATGTCGGCGGGAACGCCGTATCCCTCGCCCGCATACGGGTCAAGGTAAATAACGCGCCCGTCATTGGCGGTGAGGCGAAAGCTTCCGTGTCCCTGGTAAAGCAGTTTCGGCATGATTTTCCCTCCTAAGTATGATAGCCCCATTATAGTCCTTATTCGCGAAATGTCAAATAGGCATTGCATACCTTGCGGGGGTTCTGTATAATCAAGAAACGATAAACGCATCTGGGAGGAGCAAGATGAAAAGACGCAGCTTAAAGAGTATTGCACTGAACATTTCCCTTGTCTGCGCAGCGCTTTTGATTGGCACTGTTTTGGGGCTTTTGCAGGTCAAGCCCCCGCGTGTGAACAATAATTCGGATATGCATCCCGCTTACCTGCGGATGCTTGACAACATCCGTGATTACGCCGCGCGTCCGCACCCAAACGGCTCGGACGAGATTGGGCGCGTAAGGGCGGCCATCCTGTCGGAACTTGAGGGGATGGGTGCTTCCCCTGTTGTCGAGGCAGAGGAAATGACAGAACTTGAGTATATCGACAGCATCGTAAGGCTTGATTACGGAATGCCGCTTGAAGAGTGGTGGGCGCTTAACGGCGCGGCGCTTGCCGACGCCGGAATCAATACGCCGGAAGAGAATTTCACCGTTCCGTTCGAGGGACACGAAAGCATTACTCTGCACAACATACTTGTCAAGCTGGACGCGCCGGGCACAGAGAGCGCCGTGATGTTCGTCGCCCACTATGACAGCACCGCCGACGGGCCGGGCGCGGCGGACGACATGGTTTCCGTCTGCGCCATGCTGGAGGCGGTCAGGGCGCAGGCGGCAGACACGGCGCCGAAAAGCGATTTGTACTTCCTGTTCACCGACGGGGAGGAGGACGGGCTTCTCGGCGCGCGGAAGTTTGTGCGCGCGCACCCCGAGCTTAGAGAAAATGTCGGGCTGGTTGTCAATCTGGAAGCCCGAGGAAACCGGGGCGCGCTTCTTCTGTTCGAAACGTCGTCCGAGTCGTACGGCCCTGTACAGCTCGCGTTGCGGGCGGGCGCGAAGCCGATAGGAACATCGTTCGCGGCGGCCGTTTACGCAATGATGCCAAACTATACCGACCTGACGGCGTTCCTTGACGACGGATACGCCGGGATTAACTTCGCCGCGATAGAGGGTGTGGAAACCTATCACATGCCGTCGGACAGCTTTGAAAACCTTGACGAGAACACGGCGTGGCAGTATTTGACCACCGTAAACGCCATCGCGGAGTTTGCTTCGCAAAGCCCGCCGGACGAAATGCGATATGAACAGGGCAAAGCGGTGTACTTCCCGTTTTTACCGGGTGTTCTCGTGTTTATACCGCTGTACCTTTCGCATGTTTTATGCGGCGCGGCCTGCGCGGCTGCGGTTGCCGCGGCGCTTTACCTTATTAAACGCGGCAAGTTAAAGGTGTCTCCCTTGACCGTTACCATGGGAATCCTTGTGCTGCTCTCGATTGGCGCGGCGATATTTTTCCCGCTTGGGGCGTATCTTTTCTACATACCGCTGCTCGCCGCCGCGCTTACGGCATTTATGACGGTCAAAAGCGTCCTGCGCGCGTGCGCCCGCATGGCGGCGGGCGTGGCGGTGCTTTTGGTGTGGATTCCGGTGCTGTTCCTGCTGTGGGTAAGCATGATTCAGCCGATGATGCTTTAGTCGAAGTGTTGGAAATTGCGTGTTCGCCCGCAGGGCGAACGAGCGAAGCGCTTGCGAACAGGCGGCTATGCCGCGGCATCGCAAGCCGGAGCGGGCAATTTTCAACATGCCCTTAAGCGTCCCTCTCACCGCGCGAAAACAGCCGCTTGGCGGACTTAGCGCGCCGCTTGCCATATTTTGATTTCCAAATCCGCTTGAACGTGCTACACTTCGATATACTTAAGAAGGAGAGATGCTACCATGAATCAGCCCAAAGCGTCCGGCTGCCCGGTCAGGAGCTGGAAGAAGCAGTTCGCCACTATCTATATCGGCCAGGCATTCTCCGTCCTCGGTTCCGCCGCCGTACATTTTTCTATAATCTGGTGGCTTACCGCGAAAACGGAGGACGCGGTCGTCCTTACCCTTGCGACCATTGCCGGGTTTGCGCCGTTTATATTGCTTGGGCCGTTCGCCGGGGTGCTTGCCGACAGGATGAACAGAAAAACGCTTATGATGCTGGCGGACGGGCTTGTTGCGCTGTCAAGCGTTATTCTGGGCGCGGCGTTTCTGATAAATCCGGATCTGCCCATATGGTTTGCCTACATAATCCTTTTCCTGCGTGGTATTGGCTCCACCTTCCACACCCCGGCCATGCAGGCCGCAATACCCTTGCTTGTCCCGCAAGAGATGCTTACGAAGGCCGGGGGTTGGGGACAGCTTATAGCGTCGCTTGGAAACCTTCTCGGCCCCGTTCTGGGCGCGGCGCTTTTCGGCATTATGCCCATAGCGTATATAATGCTTGTCGATATCTTCGGCGCGGTGTTTGCCATTGTCTGCCTTTTATTCGTGCGTATCCCGAACGTCCCGCGCTCCGGAGAGACGCCGCATGTCTTCGCCGACATGAAACTTGGGTTTCGCGCCATGCGCGCGAACAAACCCCTTATGGCCATATTCCCGGCAATGATGGCAACGAATATACTTGGGGTGCCGCTGGGCTCGCTTCTTCCCCTGCTTGTAAAAACCTATTTTGGCGGAGATGCTATGGACAGCAGTATTGTCGAGCTCCTGTTCGCCGGGGGTATGCTTGTGACTTCGGCTGTTCTGGGCGTATGGGGCGGCATGAAGAAGCGCTTTTTGATGGTGTCCATTTTTGTGGCTGTCATGGGTGCGGCGAGTGCGTTGGGCGTCGCCTTTCCGGGTGGGTTATGGCTGTTTATGATATGCTGTTTTATTGTCGGCGGCTGCGGCCCCTTCACCAATGTCCCGCTGATGGCCTATCTTCAGGAAACCACCGCCCCGGACATGATGGGGAAGGTCATGTCACTTATCATGATGTGCATGACGCTTGCCATGCCCGTGGGATTGATTGTGGCCGGGCCGGTCAGCAAGGTCGTCGGCGTGGAAAACTGGTTTATCTGGTCCGGCATAGCGCTTGTGGTATGCGGAGTTATCTGCCGCCTTGCAACCCGCAAGTACGACGCCGTTACCATGAAGCCGGTCGTCAGCGAACCGACAGCAACGAACAGCAAGACATAGCCGTAACTCAGACGGCGCGCCGAGGGCGTCGCGCCATACGCCCTCTCCGTCACGCTGTGCGTGAACCTCCCCCAATGGGGGAGGCAAGGGGCGTCGCAAAATGAATAACTGTCCATCAGGGGGTGTTTTTATGACGGTTCTTGCCGTGGGCGACGTGTGCGGCGAGATAGGGATTCGCTGTATCGAGGAAAACCTGCGCGCCGTCCGTAAAGAGTTCGGCGCGGATTTCTGCGTGGTGAACGGCGAAAACGCGGACGTTATGGGCATAAAGCCCGCGCAGGCGTGGCGGCTTTATGACGCGGGCGCCGATATAGTAAGCCTTGGAAACCACATTTGGAACAGAATGCAGATAATGTCCGAGCTTGACGAAGCGCCCTTCCTTGTGCGCCCGCTGAACCTTGGCCCATATGTGCCGGGGCGCGGGGTGCGCGTTACAGAGCTTGCGGACGGGCGGCGCGTGCGC
>JAISVI010000117.1 GCA_031271665.1 Oscillospiraceae bacterium | reverse complement strand
GACGCGGTGAGTGACCGTGTCGCCGTCTTCAAGCGTTTCAAGCAGTCTGATGTCCGGGGCGGTTTCGTCGGCGG
Source organism: Oscillospiraceae bacterium (assembly GCA_031271665.1). Lineage (GTDB taxonomy): Bacteria > Bacillota > Clostridia > Oscillospirales > UBA929 > WRLJ01. The sequence goes on along the minus strand of JAISVI010000117.1, from coordinate 6,382 downwards.
AGGATGTCCAGTGCTGTACGAAATGGTCGATAAGAAGCGTCCCGGTTTCCGCGCCGCCCTCCGTCCGGGAGATGAAAAGGCCGTTCACAAACGCCGCGTTCGCGGGCAGTTTAAGCGTAAATGTGCCGTACCCAGCGTTTTCCGGCGTCCCCGCCGGAAGCAGGTGAAGCGCGCCGGCGGCGTCCGTCACCTCAAGCGAAAGCGCGCCCGTATCGCCGCGCGCGTAGAAACTTACAAAATCGGGCGCGCCGGACAGGGCAAAGCCAAGGGGCAGATAAAGCGCGTCCGGCGCGGCGGACAAAGCGTCTGGCGCGGAGAAGTCAAGCGCTGTTTCGGCGGCCTTCTCCCCGCGCGCCGCAGACTGCGCGTAGCGCGCGAAGCCCGCGCTTACGCCCATACCGGGTTCGGGCAGCGGGAAGACGGATTTCTCGAAATCCTCAAGCACAAGCCCCTCGGTACCCACGCGCACGGGAAGCGTCACGGACTTGTCCCCCGCCGCGGCGGAAATACTGCCAAGGGCAAGCGAGCGCCCGGCGGCGGTGAATATGTTCTGCTCGTCCAGTATCCCGGCCTCGCCCTCGTAGCTCCAAACAACGCCGCCGCCCATGGCGACGGGAAACCCGTCCTTCGTGCCGCTTGCGGAAAGCGCGGCTGTGCCGCCGGGGGTAAGGGCAAGCCCCGTCAGCGCCGCGGTCTGTCCCTGAAGCGTGACGGAAAAGGTGTCAAGCGTGTCCGTAACGGTCACGGCGGCGTCCCCCCAGATTCCGAACGAGGGCGAGAACGCTTCAACGGTGTTTTCGCCGGGGGTGTCAAACAGAATCCCGCCCCCCTCCGCGGACACGGCGCCGGACGGGGCGAAGAAAAACACGTCGCCCGGGGTATTGACCGCGTGGCCGTTTATGTCGGCGGCGTAAGTGTCGAAATCCATCGTGCCGCCGCGCACGATAAGGCTTCCGTCCTTGGGGTACGGGTGCAGGACGGCGGGAAGCCCGGTTCGCGGCTTTTCGTTTACGAAGAATATATAGTCGCTGCACTTCCTCTGCCTTCCGTCCGAGGGTTTGTTTACAAGGGTGAACTCCGTCTTCCCCGGATAGGATACGCCGATTGCCGTCGAGCCGCCGCCGTCAAGCTCAAGCGCCGTAACACAGCCAAGCTCAAGCATACGCACGGCGGTCTGTTCAAGGGTGTACCCCTCGCTGTAGCCGCTTTGCCGCCCGTCCACCGTAAGGAAGACCGCCGTGCCGTCGGGGCGCAGCCCCGCGCAGGTCTGCGGCCCGCGTCCGGGTTCAAGGTTCGGGTTTATCGCGCCGTCCGACACAAGCATGGTTCTGCCGCCGACGGCCTGCGTCACGTCAAGCCAGCGCAAGTCCTCGCAGGTGACGCTTATGCTTACCGCGTCCCCGGGGACAAGGTTTGCTATGCGCGAAACAGGCTCTTCCGAAGTGGCGGAAAGCACCACTTCGTCCGGGGCGATCGTGTGCGCCTGCGTCCCGGTAAGCACCGCCCGCACCGTGCAGTCAAGCGTTCCCCCGATTCTAAGCGGGCCGCCGCCGTTCACCGCCAGTACCGCGTGCGTACCCTGCCGCGTGGTGCGGGTGGTTTCGCTGAACTCGGGGGTGTACAGGAAAAGCCTGTCCCTGTCGCGAACCTGGTTAAGGTGGTCGATTTTCTTTGTGACGCCGCGCGCGGTAAACGAAAAGGAAAGCCCCGGCTTTCCGATAATCATCCCGCCGCTTGAAGTGAAGCCTATGGCCGGAACCCAGCCCTCGTCCGCCTTCAGAACGCCGTTTTCAACAAGAAGCCCGATGGGCGTCGCGTCAGAGGTGTTGAAAAACCCCCCGTTGACGCCCGCCACAACGTCATACCCACGCGCGGCAAGCAGCGCCGCCGCGTCCTTCACCGTTATGCCGTTCCCGTACACAAAGCCGCCGGATACCGCAAGGGGCGTAAGCCCATGACCCGCCGGAAGGATAAGCGTGCGCTCTTCCTCGCGCCCGGCGGACGGGTGAACCACCGTCTGCGAGGCGTAAGATAATTCCGCGCCCAGAGTAAAGGCGTCGCGGCGCAGAACATGCGTCCCGCCCTCCGCCCGGACGGGCGGAAACGCGGGCGCGATAAGCGCCGCCGCAAGTATAAATGAAACCGCGCGTTTTATGTATCCCATGCTGCCCCCTGCCGATACAGAGTATCCCCATGAATAAGCCATGCGGGAAAATCGGCATTATGTATACCATACATTATACATAAAAGCGCGAAGATTGTAAACGCATGAAATTGTAAAATTTTTGCTCGCGGCAAGACCCCGCCGGACGGCGGGGTCAGATTGCGGACAAATGCGTAATAAAGGCGGCGCGCGGGCGTCAGGAAATAAGCGCGGCGAATGATTTTACGCTTAACCCCCGGTCTATCCTTATGCGCTTCATAAGCAGCGTATCGTCCCCGCAGGTGAATTTCCCGCCGGAGGCAAGCACCGCATAGCGGTAATGCTCCGCCGCCGCCGCGCTTACCGCGGCGTTCTGTTTGCCGGTCGGATAGCTTACCGCCACAACGTCTTTCCCCGTGATTTTTTCTATAATGGCCTTTGATTCGGACATTTCGCTTTCAAGCGCGCTTTTGCCAAGGGTTGTCAGATCGGGGTGGCTTTCGGTATGGCTTTGAATGGATACATGCCCCGAGGCCGACATTTCCGCGATTTCTTCGGTTGATATATAATTTGCGCTCCAGCGGGTGTCGGTTATTACGAATATGGTGGCCTTTTGATTATACTTTTTAAGAAGCGGGAAAAGGATGTCGTAATTGTCCTTGTACCCGTCGTCGAAAGTAAGCATAACGGGCTTTTCAAAAGAGGTGATATTGTCCAAATCCTCGAAGGTAATCGTCTGGAAGCCGTTATCGGCGAGATACTTCAGGTGCGCCTCCAGTTCGGCGGGGCGAACGAAAAGGTCGGTAAGCGAGGTGGTCGGCACGTCGGCAATGGCGTGGTACATCAGTATCGGTATTTTCCTGCCCTTAACCGAGGGGTCGGAAACCGAAACCCTTTTGGCTTCCGGCTGGCGGCCCGGCTGTATTTGATTGAAAACCAAAATGCTTTCCTGCCGCGTGTACACGCCCGTGGGGCCGAAAACCGGGGACGACGCGCCTGTGCCGCGCATAATGCCGTTGACCCCGCAGAAATTCACTGCGTCCCTTGCCCAGTTCCCGACCATGGCAATATCGGTCCAGCCCGCGTCCGGGCAGACGCTTACGTCCGCGCCCGCCGCCCGCCACGCCGCGCGGGTCATAACCGCCGCTTCCTGTCTGGTAAACCGGCCGTCCGGGGTGAATGTTCCCGGCGCGTCGGCGGTCGGCGCTTTGGTGCCGCCTGTAATCCCAAGGGCGTACGCCGCCAAAATATGCGAATCCCGCGTGTCGCCGAACGCGGCGTCATCCCGTGAGAGACCCCTTTCCGCGAGAACGGCGTCAACGCTTTTCCCCGTGGCGTACTCAAGCCAGGATACCGCCAGAAGGCAGAACTCCCGCCGGGTGATTACGCTTTTGTAGCTTCCCTGTATCTCGCCCGGCACAAAACCCTTGCCAAGCGCTTGCGTTATCCCCTCGCGCGCCCAAGGCTCGGCGCTGTCCAAGGAATTTCCCGTCCCCTCGGCAAGCGCCGCCGGGAAAAGCGCAAGCGTAACGGCAAGCGACACAAGCAAAGACGTAAGTTTTGGCGCTTTGCGCATTTTGGACTTCCTCCCCGTATAATGGGCAGTATTTTTAACGCTCTTGCCGCGCCTTGGCCTGCGCGACCTTCTTTTCAACATACGCGATTGTCTCTTCCGTACACATGGCCTCGACAGCCGTAATGATGTCGTCCGCGTTTTTTGACATCTTTGCCTGATAAAGAACCGCGCGAAGGATGGCTCCGGTTTCCTGACTCACGGTCACAACCCCTCAATTCTTGTAATAATTATCGAAGTGTTGAAAATTGCTACTTCGCCCGCAGGGCGAACGAGCGAAGCGGCAAAAGCGCCCGCAGGGCGAAGAGCGAGCTTGCTCGCTTGACAGCCGCGAAGCGGTAAAAGCCAAAGCGGGCAATTTTCAACATGCCCATTATAGCACATGCCTGTAATTATGCAAGCGTGGGACGCTTTACCGTAGGATTGCGCTCAGAATCACAGACGTCCCATATCCCGTCTCTGGCATATTGCAGATTCAGCCACATCTGCATTTTATCATACAAAATGGGCAGTATTTTCGGGAACCGCATTTCATCCGGTATAGCGTCGAAAAGCTTTACCTCCGCCATCTCGAAGTCGGGCAGATCGCCGAGTTCCCCGACTTTCGCGAAAAACACCCGACCGTTTGAATACGCGGTATTCACATGAACCGAATAATCGAACGCGGGGATTATTTCATATTTAACCGCGCCGGTTTCCTCAAAAAGCTCCCGCTTTGCGGCTTCAAGCGGCGTTTCGCCCTCTTCTATGTGGCCGCCCGCCGTCTCGTAACCTTCGCGGGTTTTCGCGCGGCAATACAGCCACTTGTCCCGATAACGCGCGAAAATGACCGTGAACCGATATACCTTCAACGCACCCAAGTCGGCTGTACGGACTATGCAGCTGTCATAATCGTCCGTCTGTCCGGGAGTAAACAAATCTGTTTTTACCATTCCGACGCAGCCGTCGCCGTTAAATTCCATTCTCACGACCCATGGCATGATATCCACCATAGGCATGAAATCATCATATCCGTACGTCGGGTCGTAGTAGTTGATAATGGTTGACAGCGCCGTGCCGTGGGTCCCGATTACGACGGGTTTGTCTTTGTATTTCGCGAGTACCCCGTTAAGCGCGGCTATATTCCTACTCTGCACCTCAGCCAAGGATTCACCGTTGGAATATGTATAGTTAAAATCAGCCCATTGCCGCCGCATAAACTCCTCGAACCCGAAGGTCTCTCGCGTGAAATCGACATCGCTCCTGCGCTCTCTGAAATCTTCTATAAGCCTAATTTCAAGTCCGCGTTCCTCCGCGAAAGGAGCAACAGTATCAATCGCGCGTTTATACGGGCTTGACAGAACGGCGTCGATATACTTGTCCCGCAGAAAATCCGTTACAAACGCCCGGTCGTGCAATCCTTTTTCAGTCAGCGGCCTTATTCTCCCGTCACGGACAGCGTTGTCCGATTCGGCGTGTCTAATAAAATAAACGGTAGTCATAGCACATTCTCCGCAAGCCATTTCGCCACGCCGTCATTGTCGCAGTCGTCGCATATGTAGTCGGCGGCGGCTTTTACCTCGTCAATGGCGTTCTTCATGGCAACGCTGATACCCGCATAACTCAGCAAATCAATATCGTTCAGGTCATCGCCAAACGCCGCGATTTCACGTCGCGCTATATGCCAACGCTCCGCAAGTTCGGCTATAGCCGCCGACTTTGTTGCATCTTTGTGCATAACCATACCCAAACCGTCACGCGCTACCTTGAGATACATATTGTCGGTTAGATGTTGGGCAATAAAATCCGCGTCCTCCGGCGACACCCCTTCCGCGCAGATTTTCTCGGAATCCATAGAATGAGAGGCAAAGTCAACAATCTCAAAGTCTTTGATATGCGGCCATATATGCGCGGTATCAAAATTAGTGTAGTGAATACCTCCAAACTGCGATGTCAGCCGAAGACCGTGTTCATGACACGCGAGCAACAGCGGGCGAGCCTCCGCGCAGGGAATACACCTGCGTAATTCCGCGCCGCCCTCAAAGATATTCGCGCCGTTATTCGCGATAATACCGTCAAAAAGCTCTAACGGCGCAACCACGTCTGGATGACCTCGCCCGGTGGCAATAACCGTTTTTATTCCAAGCTCCCGGCAACGCAGCAAAACTTCCGCTGTGTATTCGCTCACGGTCTTGTCGCGCCGCAGCAGGGTATCGTCAAGGTCTGTGACGATCATTTTGATGTCCATTTCACCGCCTCCCACTCCGCAACTATTTCATCAGTCATAGTTTTTATTGATTCGCTGCGAAATCGAAAAATTTAGTTTCTTGCTCGTACATATCGCCGCCTTACAGAATGCGATTGCCATGCCGTTCTAACGACCGCCGCTTTCGCCAGCGCTCCGCAAGTTCGGCTTGCAGGCGAACACGGAGCGGCTTCTGGTTTTCTTCACTTTCCCGCGGCCTGCTCAAGCGCCCAGATTCTGTTGCCATGGTCTTCAGTCAGATTCTCAACTTTGTGAATCCGGCGGTCATGATTTGCGAGTTTATCGGTGTGACCGTCAGCGGTTTCAAGTGCGATTTTTGCAATTGGCAGTTTCTCGTTTTCCATCCTAAGCATAGATCCCCTTGCAAAATCCATGAATTCGTCCGCTTTGGCCTGCCAGCTTTTCAGCCCCGAAACGTCGG
>JAISVI010000064.1 GCA_031271665.1 Oscillospiraceae bacterium | reverse complement strand
CCGGGACGCTTCTTATCGACCATTTCGTACAGCACTGGACATCCTCCGCCGACGAAACCGCCCCGGACATCAGACTGCTTGAAACGCTTGAAGACGGCGACACGGTCACTCACCGCGTCTCCGTAACAGACGGCGGGCGCGGCATCTCCTCTTCGCGCGTAAGCGTTTCCGCGGACGGCAGCCTGCACCCCTTCAGCTATAACGAAACGACCGGGATTCTTCAGGTCACGCTTCCCGCCGCGCCGCTTTCGGCGTTAAGCGTGGTGTCGGTAACGGCGGGGGATTCCTTCGGCAACTACTCGCGCTTTCAGATAAAGCGCGACGGAGAGGCCGTCCCAAGAGCGGACGCGGCCGCCGACCTCGACACGTCTTGGGGCGCGCGTACGCTGCGCTATCTTGACGACATGGGGCTTCTTATCTGCGCCGAACTGGAGGGGGTACGCTATTTCGAGCCGGGGCGCGTCACCACCCGCCTTGAGATTTTCGAGATGCTTATGCTGTTTAAGGGCGTGGATACGTCCCTTTACGCCGATACCGTCCTCCCATTCTCTGATCTGGAGGGGCTTTCCGAAAGCCAGCTTGCCACGGCCAAGGCGGCGTACGCCCTTGGCTATGTCTCCGGCGAGTTACAGCCCGACGGGCGGCTTTTGCTTAACGCGAACGGCTCGCTTACCCGCGCCACCTTCTGCGTTATCGCCTCCGCCGCCGCGCCGCAGGGGCTTGGCTTCGTACCGGCGCAGTTTACAGACAACGCCGACATCCCCGGCTATGCCTTCAACGCCATGTCGCGCTTCGCCGCCAACGGCCTTATCTCCGGCATCGGCGGCGGAATCGCCGCCCCGCAGCAAACCATCACCCGCGACCAAGTCGCGCAGATTCTGCTGAATCTGCTGCTGTAAGGGAAGGGCACAAAATGCAGGGGCGGCGTACTGCCGCCCGTTCCTCACAGAATATATTGACGCTGCGGGCGACCGAGGACGGTCGCCCCTACATTTTGCGGACAAATTATCCGCGATTAAAACGACGCGCCGCACCCGTTTGAGATTGCGGCGGCCATGTTTCACGTGAAACATAATGCGTATATACACGATTACGGTAAACGAACCGTTTCGCCCGTAGAGAGGAAGCAGACCCACATTTCAACGCTTTCCGCCCCGGTCAGTTTCCTTACCGCGCGGGCGTAAAACTCAAGCTGCTGCCTGTGCGCCCGCGCCCTTTCCTGCCCCTGCCCGGGGCGGATATTGTCCGTTTTGAAGTCAAGGGCGGCCCAGCCCTGTCCGTCCTTAAAAAAGCAGTCGATCACGCCCTGCAGAAGTATTTGCTCCCCGGCCTCGCCTTCTTCGCCCAAAAGGGCGCGCGCATCCTCCAGAAAAGAGAATTTGCACTCCCTGTAAATCCTCTCCGCCCGCGCGGCTCTTCTGCCGACCGAAGAGACGGCAAGGCGCGAAAGCGACTGCGGCGTTATACAGGCGGCCTGTTCGGGCGTGACAAGGGAACTTTCCGTAAGCCTTTCTATTTCGGCTTTAGCGGATTCGGGGGTTTCACAGTTTTCAAGCCGCGCCCACTGAAGCACAAGATGCGCCGCGCTTCCGCGCTGGGCGGGGGTCATCCCCTGCCGCGACTCAAAACTTGGAAGGCTGTACTCAAACGGGCGAAGCGCTTTCTCGCCTTCCGTGTCCTGAAACGCCTCGGCGTCCTTAAATCGCCCCTTCATCTCTCCGAAAGTCATCTTGCTTGGAAGCGAGACGCTTTTTTCATGCGCGTATGTTATATCCGGCGGTGCGTAAGACGTGTCGGCGGCTTCTTCGGGGCTTTCCTCCGGCAACTCGCCGTCGCAGACGCGAACGCGCCAGTCCGGGCTTCCCGCAACGCGAAGCCAGTCCGCGAAGCACCGCCCGTCCTGCGCGGAGTAACGCGTATCTTCGTCCCGGCTGTTCCAAAGCGAAAGCCAACTCTCCGGCGAACTTTCCGCGTGGGACAGAATAAGAAGCCTTTCCGCGCGGGTCATAGCAACGTACAGAAGGCGAAGCTCCTCGGCCTTTGACTGCCACGCCATGCGCGCGGCGAGAAGGCGGTGCGGCGGCGTCGGGTACTCGGCGGTTCCGTCGTTGCGCCGCAGGGCAAGCGCCCCCTCGTGCGCGAGTACGGGGGCATAACCGTCACGCAGGTTAAACGCCCGGTCAAGATTCGCAAGCACCACCACCGGGAACTCAAGACCCTTGGCGGCGTGTATGCTCATAATACGCACCGCGCCGCGCGGGTCGGCGCGCGGGGAAAGCGCGGTCCTTCCGCTTTCCGCCATTTGCGCAAGCCAGCCCAAAAACCCCGGCAGCCCCGACGCGGGCGCGGTGCTCGCCATTTCCGCGAAGGCGTCCAGATTCCTTTGCGCGTCCCCCCCGAACAGCGGCGCAAGCCGCGCGGCCATTCGCGCCGCAAGCCGCCATACCGGCCACTCCGCCGCCAGAAAGCGCCACTCGCGAAGGTCGTTAAGCACCTTTTCGCTTTTTTCCGTGCGCGCGGCGCGAAGGCAGGCGTATATCGTACGCGCCTTTGGATCGCCCGCCCGCAGCGCTGCCAGTTCGCCGGAGTCAAACGCGTAAAGGGGGGCGCGCAAAAGCGCCAGAAGCGGTATGTCCTGAAGCGGGTTATCGGTGACGGTTAAAAGCGCGGTAAGCGCGGTGATCTCCGGGGCGGCAAGCCAGTCCGCGCTGTCGTCGCGCTGTCTTGCCTCTATCCCAAGGCGTTCAAGCGCCGCCCGGAACGCGCCCGCGCGTTTTTTCGGCGAACGAAGCAGTATCACGCAGTCCTCGGGTCTTGTCCCGGCGTCAATAAGCTCTTTAAGGCGCTTTGCCACCGCGTATTCCTCGTTTCCGGCGCAGACAAGCCACTCCGTACCGGACTGCGCGTCCGGCGGCCAGGTTCTGCCGGGGCGCATCGGCTCGTCATAAGTCACCTCGCCCGACTCCCGGCGCATAAGCTTTGAAAACACGCGGTTCACCGCTTCTATAATCTCCGGCCTTGAGCGGAAGTTGTCTTTAAGCGCCACCCTTACCGGCCCGTGACGCGGCGCGTCCGGCCAAGGCGGGAAGCTTTCGTATTTTTCAAGGAAAATCCCCGGCTCGGCCCGCTGGAAGCGGTAGATGGACTGGCGTATATCCCCGACATAGAACACATTCCGCCCGCCGCGCGACAAAAGGCTTACAATTTCGTCCTGCGGGGGGTTTATGTCCTGATACTCGTCCACCATAATCTCGCGGAAGCGCGAGGATATTACCGCCGCCGTCTCCGCGTCGCTTAGTATTTTTACCGCGAATTTCTCCAAATCCTTATAGTCCATTACGCGGCGTATCTCTTTTTCCTCTTCATACATCCTTCCGAAAAGCTTTACCGCCCCAAGCAGCGCGCGCGCGGCGGGCAGGGTGGCAAGGGCGTCCTCCTCGCCCTCCTCCGCGGTGACGCAGAAGGTCTTTTTAAGCCATTCCAGTCTCGCCCCCCAGAAATGCAGCGTTTCGTCGCGCGCTTCCCAGTCCTTCTTCCTTTTGGCTGACGGACTCTTTACCGCGCAAAGCGCCTGCGTAAGCGCGTTCCACCCGCGCTTTGCCGCGCCAAGCAGCATGGCGGCGTCGTTCCGGGCGGAGGAGTCAACCGCCGCAAGGCGCTCTTTCCAAAGGGAAAGGGTATTGAGGGCAATTGAAACAAGCTCACTCTCCCAAACCTCCCGCCCGGCGGGGTCGGGCAGGGCGGCCTCCGCGCCCTCCGCCGTCCGCTTCCATACCTCCTGAACGGTTTCGGCAAGCCGCCTGTCGCCGCGCATGGTAACGCCCATGCGCTCTAAATCCGCCGCGCCATCGGCGTCGCCGCCGCCCGTCTCAAACCATGCCTCAAGGGCAAGGTCACACGCGCGCGCGCGCAGAAGCGCGCTTTCGGCCTCGTCGCACAGGCGAAGCCCGGCGGGCAGTCCGGCCTGGGCGTAAAACTCGCGGTACAGTTCCATGCAATAAGAGTGAAGGGTGCCTATCGGGGAAGTGTGCGCCGCGGCGGCTTGGCGGCGCATATGCGCGTCGCCGGGGTTTTCCTTTATGTACGCGCCAAGCTCTTTTATAATGCGCGCGCGCATTTCGCCCGCCGCCGCGCGGGTATAGGTGATAAGCAGAAACTGCCCTATATCGCAGGGGTCAGCCTTATCCTTCAGATAGGCCATAAGCCGCTCGGTCAAAACGCGGGTCTTCCCCGCCCCGGCGGCGGCGGACACAAGCACGGGCCGCCCGCGAAGCGATACGGCGGCCTTTTGTTCGGGCGTAAGCTCACTCACCGCCGTCATCCCCCCCTATCGCCGCAAGGAACGCCTTTTTATCCGCCTTCGTCAGCTCCCGCAAAACGTCCCTCTTGGAGTCAAAGTAACAGCACTCGCGGTAGTCGCACCTTTCACAGCGGCTTTCGCCCCCCGCCGGGGACGCGTCCACATTCCCGCCCGTAAGCTCTTCCGCCGCCTTTTCAAGCGTCTTTCGCACATGCCCGGAAAGCGCCCTCATCTGACTTTCGCTTATCACGCCCGAGCGCGCGTCCGGCGTGCCGTCCTTCTTATAGCGCACCGGGATAAAGCGGCAGTCGTCCGAACGCTCCATAGCGCGCAGAACCCGCCCGTCGTCAAGCACAAGCCCCTTCCTGCGCCGCGAGGCGTCCCTTTGCTCCGCCGCGTCCTCTTCGGAAAGGCGGCGGTCGCTTCGCGCGGGCGCGCTTCCCGCCGGGACATAGAGAAAACCGGCGGGTATATCGCCCCAAGCGTCCGTAAGCGCGCTTAGGTAAAGCGGAAGCTGTATGTCAAAGCCGTAGAGAAGCCCCGTGTAGTCAAGCTCGGCGGCCCCGGTCTTATAGTCAACCGCGCGGATATACCTTTTCCCCTCCGGGTCTTGCCAGACGTCAACCCTGTCGGTCTTGCCGCCCGCGCGCACAGAGAAGCGGCCCGTGCGCCCAACCTGAACGGCGGGCATGTCCCCGCCGCCGCCGAAAGCAAGCTCGTACGCGACGGGGCGGAAGTCCGAGACTTTCAGTTCCGCGAAGACGTTGTCCGCCGCCTCCAGCGCGGCGGCGGTCAGCGCGGCGAAACTTCGCTCGAAGCGCTTTCTCTGCCCCTTAAAGCCGCGCAGGGAGGTCTCTATGTAATCCATCGCCGCGTTCTCCGCCGCCGCGCGTATCTCACTTTCCGGGATTTCGGAGATTTCGCGCCCCAGGAAGCGCCTTCCGGTCTGTTCCAACACCCAGTGAATAAAGCTTCCCCGTTCAAGGGGCGTCCAGCTTTCCGTCCTGCGGGGGGCGGCCCGAAGCCCATAGCGCAGGAAGAACGCCTGGCGGCAGCCCATAAGGCTTTCAAGCCGCGAGGCGGAAAGGTACACGTCCCGCCCGTACAGCCCCTCCACGGCGTCCTCCCCAAGCGGCGCGCGCAGCCAGTCCATCGCCGCCGGAGGTCTTTTTGCCCGGGAATGCTGAACCGGCACAATTCGCGCGACCGCGCAAATATTCTCAAACAGCTCGGCGGGAAGGAATTTTCCGTTTGCCTCCGGGCAGGCGGTGACGCAAAGAAAGCGCGACGGCAGCGCCGCCGCCATATAAAGGTCAAAGCGCGCGCGCGCGTACCGCTCTTCGTCCTTTGGGGGTATCTCCGCGCCCGCGCCCTCTATGGCCGAAAGCTCTTCCGGCGCGAGAAGGCTTTCCGGCGCGGCAAAGCGCGGCATAAGCTCCGCGCGACACCCAAGCATCAAAACCGCCCTGACCTCAAGCCTTCTAAGCCTTCCCGCCGTGCCGACGCTTACGCGGTCAAGACCCGCCGGAATTGCCCCGACGCTGTACGCCCCAACGCAAAGCAGATAAAGCTCGGCAAACTGGGCGCGCGTCATGGGTCTGTCCCCCAGAACCGCCGCGCACTGCTCAAGGGCGTTTACCGCGATGTCCCAAAGCTGGGCGCTTTCGTCGGCAAGCTTGCGCCGCCCCATGCGGCCAAGGGCTTCCGCGCGGCGTTTAAGCGCCCTTGGCACCCGGCAGCTTTGCAAAAACTCGGAAAACTTCTTCGCCCAGCCAAGCGCCGTTGAAGCCCCCCGCAGACGCAAAAACGGCGCGGCAAGCAAAACCCTTGCAGCGTTGACAACGCGCAGTGCGCGCGCGTCCGCGTCGTCCGCCGCGCCGCCGTAGCCGCGCGGGGGCAGCGTCCACGGCTGCGGGTCTGACCACTGCCTGCGGTCGGGCTTCCAAAGCCTTATATAGTTCTCAAGCTCGCCGGAACGCGCGTCGGGAACGCGCGTAAGCCCCGTCCCAAGAAGCTCCAGCACATCCTCCTGCCTGAAGCCGTACTCCTCCGCGTCGGCGGCGGCGCGAATAAAGCGGGCAAGCGGCTTTGACGCCAC
>JAISVI010000061.1 GCA_031271665.1 Oscillospiraceae bacterium | reverse complement strand
AAAGCCCAAGCAGAATGGAAAGAACACCGATAAAAAGATATCTTTTCATAAACATTTCCCTTCAACTTAACATGCCGTGATTCTCTTCCCTTTTAATGCACAATAACTATACGCGCATTGAAGCATGATATTCCTACTGCGAAACGCGGGAGATAAAACAGCGTTTCCGGAAGCCTTTTCCTTCCCGGACAACATAATTATAGCGCCTATGTTTTGCTGTGTCAGGCACAAAATAGCATTTTAGCTAAAATAATACAAATCAGCCCCGTATACGCGGAAACGCATACGGGGCGGTCTTGTTTGTGAGATTGTCTGCGCGGTGTCAGAGTATTATCTGCACGGCGACATGGAGCTTATTTCACCGGAAACAGCGTCAACAGTCACAAACCAAGTGTGTACATGCTTTTCATCGGTCAGTTTTAAGCCGCCGATTACGACTTGCCACGTTTCCACCTCGGCCAAAGCATACAGATCGGCACTGGTAACTGTGAATGCTTGTTTTCAACCAATGCTTTTGTCTCTTCTGAACATATGGTTTTTATTGCCGTTCTGATGTCTTCAGTGTCGTCTGTAACCAACGACTTATAGAGCACTGCGCGAAGTAAGGCTTGTGTATACTGCGTATACTCAGGCCGCCTCATAATACTCTAATACGCTGTAATCATACGGCGCGTGACTTGGTGCGTGTCGATACACCCCGGCGGGTCCCCATTTTGAAATAAACATGCCGTTTGCGTTGTTTATCGCAGAATGGTCGCCGTTCGCATAGAATACTCTGGCGTTTGCAGGCACGGAAGATGGGATGCTGCCGTCTGCCACTGTATCGATTAGCGTATAACTTCCGTCAGTCCAATACTTTGAAAGATTTGCCTGCCAAGTTTCTGTCATCAGATTAATCCAATGTATGTTACCGGTTGTGGCTTGATACCAAGCGTATGAATGGCAGTTATAGCTTGATGTCGGTTCTCGCAGTTTTTGCACGTTCCAACGAAACTCAGAAATAAGATCTTCAGCGTAAGCGTTTAGGCCATCAACCTCGGCAGCGGGCAACGGACCCCAATTGATTGTTTCAATTATTGACCCATTTGGTGTTGTCACCGACGAATAACTTTTCGGTATCCCGCTGTTGTTTATCGCATCTGTAGCCTCTTGATTGCTGCTGACGCATGCTGTAACGCCCAATGCAAGGCAAACGCAGAGAACAAAGGCAAGAGAACGAACGCGAGCCGACTGTAATTTTCTGTTCATTGTTACCCCTCCAATGATATATTGAGTATTTGCAGGATTTCTTCCACTTCCTCAACCTCTAAGTATGGTTGAACGCCGCGCTCGATAAAGTATTTTATCTTTTTATTTGACTGCGCGTATTCCGCGAACTCGGGGTTATCAAGCACCTGGATTCTTGCGGCTATCAAAAGAGTGCTGTCAATCGAGAACACGTCTTTGTACTTCTCGACTTTTTCCGCTATCATCTTTTGACAGGTGTCCGTCAGTATCTGCCTTTCTTCCGGCGTAAGGCTCTTTAGAATTTCATCTTGCGCCAGAATGTATTCCAAATACCGCAATCTCAGTATAGAAAAATCATCCGCCCCGTTTGCCAACTCCTTTAGGTTAACTTTCAGGAACTTACCAACCAAAATCTTTTGCGCGTCTTCTCGTTTGAAAAGCGCTTCAAGCCCGTTAAACTCCTTGCGTGTCTTCATGAAACCCGCGTACATCGATTCGTTGGAAGTGTAAATCCCAAGAGCGAATAACGGATAATTCATGCAGGTTTCAACTAATCCTTCTGTTGACATAGCGCGCAGTTTATCTTCCGGGATTTGAAGAGAGTTAACTATTTCGGCGTATGGCCGCCCGGATTCACCTTCGTACACGGGAAACTGATATGCGTCCGTTTTCTCTTCGCTTTGGAACCACAGCCCGTCGCCGGTGGCTATTACTCCGGCAACCCCCATAAGTATTGCTGCACATAGAGCAATACTTAAAACGATGGCAGTTTTTCGCATTTCCATTTCTCCTTTTCTTTTTTGTGTCGAAAGCTCTCGCGATCAAGCCTTCGCATAACAATAGTAGCACAGTGCATAGAATAGCACCATAGCGTTTCATGGAAATTTTTCTTCCATGAAACGCCTATGCGTTTCGCGGAAATTTATAATTTTTGCAACATTTCGTTGGAAATACATAAGAGTACAATAACTATACGCGCATTAACTCAAGATATTCCTACTGCAAAAAAAGGGGGGCAACGTTTCAGGAAGGTCAATACAGCTTTTCCTCAGTTTCTTTCACCGCATCAAGCATATCTCTTTTGGAATTGTACGGGTGATTTATAAGCACTGCCTTAATATGTGTTATGTATTGCCTGTCCACCAGCGTAAGTTTCGGCGTACTCTCCATTTCCTCGACAAGGCTTTTGCTTCGTCATAGTTTTCCGCCTCAATGCTTTGGTCGATTTTATGTTTCAGAAGGTTCAGTGTAACCTCCCGCTCGCTTTGGTAAGAGGGAAAAACCTCCGGCGGCAGGTCAAGCCGCCGCATAAGAGCGTCAAATGTACTTCTTTGCGGCGTTTGTGTGCCGTTTTCTATGCGTGACAACGTGCTTACCGCGCAGATTCCATGCGCCAATTCCTCTTGGCTAAGGCGCTTTTTCTTTCGGGTTGAACGGATAATATCACCTATTGTAATTGGCACAATAATCTCCCCCTTCCCATACAACATAATTATAGCGCCTATGTTTTACAGTGTCAAGAGCAAAATAGTATTTTCGCCAAAATAATACAAAATCGTCCCGTACGCGCGAAAACGCATACGGGGCGGCTTTTTAGTCATCGATATGCCTTCGGTGTGACGCGAACGCTTCATTTGCTTGCGTCATAATCCGAGACATACCGTGTGCGTTCACGCACAAATGTGTTTTCGGAAATCGCTGTAAGAGTGTCTGAGTAAATCTTATCATCGGTGTCAAACACCTTCAAGTTTAGCGATGTTTTGGCACCGCTTACTTCTCGCACTGAACCCGGGCCAGATAATAAAAGAGAACCGTCTTCCTGTCCATATGCGTAAAAGATATACATGCCATCAACGGCGGGGAAAACATCACCTTCAAAAGCGTAAAAGGCGCTTTTGTCTTCCAATAACCCACCATACTTAGAAATAGGGATATCCTTTTCCTGGATGAGTTCTCCCTTCATGTTCTCCATTATGCGTACCGTGTATTTGCTATAGGGCATAGAACCGGCGCTGAAATCACCGTCTGTGTCGATGGATGCGTTGCGTCTGTAATCGGTGCCATCGTCACTGACCACTTGGCCGACAAAGACATAATCGACGTCAGCGGCAAGAAGATTTATGTCATTGACATCGAAAGCGAAGCTTCCGCTTAAGTAGTGCGTAGGCACTTGAGTTGATGCGCCGCCAACACGCGTCAGAAAAACGACGCATAACACCAACGCCAACGCAAGGATTGCAATGCCCAAGGCCATGCTTTTTTTACTTAGTTTCCGCGCAGTCATCAAAGTAACCCTCTTTCATTACAGAATGCCGTAACACTATCTGCACGGCGACATGGAGCTTATTTCACCGGAAACAGCGTCAACAGTCACAAACCAAGTGTGTATATGCTTTTCATCGGTCAGTTTTAAGCCGTCGATTACGACTTGCCACGTTTCCACATCGGCCAAAGCATACAGATCGGCACTGGTAACTGTGAACGCTTGTTTCTTGAGAACCTCGTCTGCGTTCAAGTTAAGCGCCTTGCCGTTTTCGGCGACGATCGCCCTCACCGCTGTTTCAATGGCATCCTCGCGTGAAAGAACCGCGCTTTTGGAACTTGGACGGTTCTGTTCCGATATCATAAACAAGCCTATACGGCCATAACTGTCAATGTGTACATAGCATTGAAGGATAATCGCGCCGCGTTCGTCGCGCCCCGTTACAGTTACCGCCCAAGGGTCGCTCGCACCTTCTGAGTACCTCGTGTCAACAGTTGTATTATTAAGCGAAAGTCCGTATTCAACGAATAATTCCGTTGCTTTATCCAAAACTTCCGTTTCCGATAAATTTACTTCGGGCAGTTTCTCTGTATCATCTGTGTACATCAAAACCATGCCGGAAAGCCGCCCATTCTCAAAAGACAGACGGTACTGACCGCCTTTGTACTTCCCGTTCGGAAGCTTTTCCATTGTGCCGAATCTAGCGCTGACAGCCTCGAAAGATCTAAGCGCGGCGTTCCCCGAATCCGGGGCAGGGTTGATTCCTGTTTCACTCATGGTTTCTTTCACGCTAGACAAGAGTGGGATAATCGGAACACTGTCAGAAACATCGGCGTCACCGGAAGCGCCGGACGCCTCCCCGTTATTAAGTGCGGACGCGAAAAGCCACGCGGAGAACATTAAGACAAGCCCGGCGCTTGCAAATATGATTGCTTTTCTCATCTTTAATCCCCCCTTGACTTTTTGACGAACGCAATCCAAGAAAAGTTCCCGCTATTTGAGATTATTCCAAACATTTGCCACATGCACAGTCAAAAAAACAAGCCGCCCAAAGACGGCCAAGGTATTGAGTTTGGGTTAATCAAAGCCACACAGAACCTGCTCCCATAGGTTAGAACGCGCCATGTCAGCGTCACTTCCATCTATGGGAACAGGTTTTTAACCATCAGCATAGCGTCAATCTTTGTCCGATTCCTCGAATTGACCCAGTTTTGCGGGACTATCTGACATAATGTCAAGGATTTCTTCCAGTTCCTTCATCAGTCCCGCCTTGTACAGCGCTTTCAGCGCTTTGCCAAGTATCGTCAGTTCTTTATTTGACACTGCGTGCATCCCCTTCCGTTCACTTCAAATCGGTGTTATAACAAAGTCACAGGGTATAACCCTCCATGCTCTAATCATAACATACACTTTCAGCGTGTGCAATACGCTACTACTCGCCTTTTACCGCGTCCCAGTACTTTTTAAGCGCCTGCTCGAATTTGTTGCCGCCGGGGGTGTAGTACACCGCGTCCTTCAGCGCGTCGGGCAGGTACTGCTGTTTTACATAGTTATTGTCAAAATCGTGGGCGTACTTATAGCCTTGGGCGTGTCCGAGTTTCTGCGCGCCCTGGTAGTGTCCGTCCTTCAAGTGGGCGGGGATGTCGCCGCTTTTCCCGGACTGCAAGTCCGCCATAGCCGCGCCGATAGCGCCGGAAGCGGAGTTTGACTTTGGCGCGGTGGCCACCATCACGACCGCCATTGAAAGCATAAGCGCCGCCTCCGGCAGGCCGACCTGAAGGGCGGAGTCCACGCAGCTTTTCACAATCGGCATAATCTGCGGATAAGCAAGCCCCACGTCCTCGGCCGCGCAGACCAAAAGCCGGCGGCAGGCCGACGGCATGTCGCCCGCCGACAAAAGCCGCCCCAGATAGTGTACCGCCGCGTCGGGGTCGGAACCGCGCATCGACTTCTGATAGGCAGACAAAATGTCGTAATGGCTGTCCCCGTCGCGGTCATAGCGCATCGCGCTTCTCTGGCTTACCGCGGACGCGTCTTTAAGCGTGATAACGGGGTCGCCGCCAAGGGGTATCGCGGAAACAAGCATCTCTACCGCCCCGACGGCCTTGCGCACGTCTCCCCCGCTGCTTCTCGCGATGTATTCGGCAACACCCGGCTCGGCGCTGACGTCAATGCCCTGCGCCTCGCCGCACATGCTTATGGCGCGGCGAACGGCGGGCAGTATCTCCTCCGGCGTAACGGAAAAAAACTCGAACACCGTCGCGCGGGACAAAATAGCGTTGTATACATAGAAGTACGGGTTCTCGGTGGTGGACGCGATAAGCGTTATCTTCCCGTTCTCCATAAACTCAAGAAGCGACTGCTGCTGTTTCTTGTTGAAATACTGTATCTCGTCAAGGTATATAAGCGCCCCGTTGGGGCTTAAAAGCGTGTCAAGTCCGTCGAATATCGCCTTGATGTCTGCAATGCCCGCCTGCGTGGCGTTAAGGCGGTGCAGGGTGCGGTCGGTGCGCGCGGCGATAATCCCGGCAAGCGTGGTCTTCCCAGTGCCGGAAGGGCCGTAGAAGATCATGTTGGGGATATGCCCGTTCTCTATCACGCGGCGCAGAAGCCCGTTTTTGCCCACCAAATGCGCCTGCCCCACAATCTCGTCAAGAGACGTGGGGCGGATACGCTCCGGCAGCGGGGCAAGCGGCTTATTCATAAAGGGGATGCGCCGCGCAAAGCGCGTGCACGGTTTCCCGGATGTTCTCCTTGCGGTTTTCAAAGTCGCCGGCGGTAAGGTAAACGCACTCCGCAACGGCGTCCATATCCTTAGTTGTGAAGCCGCGCGTTGTGACCGCCGGCGTCCCAAGCCGTACGCCCGACGTTACAAACGGGCTTTGCGGGTCAAAGGGGATGGTGTTTTTGTTCGCCGTGATGTTCACCTCGTCAAGGCGCTTTTCCATGTCCTTTCCGGTCACGCCGAACGAGCGAAGGTCAACAAGCATAAGGTGGTTGTCCGTGCCGCCCGACACAAGGGCGAAGCCGCGCCTTACAAGTCCTTGTGCCAGCGCTTGGGCGTTGTCCAGAATCTTTTGCTGGTATACCTTGAACTCGGGTTTCAGCGCCTCTCCGAACGAGACTGCCTTGGCGGTGATAATGTGCATAAGCGGGCCGCCCTGCGTACCGGGGAAAACCGCCTTGTCGATGGCCTTGGCGTGTTCCTCTTTGCAAAGTATCATGCCGCCGCGCGGGCCGCGCAACGTCTTGTGCGTGGTGGTAGTCACAACGTCCGCGTACGGTACGGGCGAGGGGTGAAGCCCCGCCGCCACAAGCCCCGCGATATGAGCCATGTCCACCACAAGCACGGCGTTTACCTCTTTGGCGATGTCCGCGAAGGCTTTGAAGTCTATTGTCCGCGAATAGGCCGACGCGCCCGCCATAATAAGGCGCGGCGAACATTCCTTTGCCGTCTTTCTAAGCGCGTCGTAGTCGATTCGGTGCGTCTTTTCATCAACGCCGTAAGGCACTACATTGTAATAGATACCCGAGATATTAACCGGGCTTCCGTGCGTAAGGTGTCCGCCGTGAGAAAGGCTCATGCCCATAACCGTGTCGCCGGGCTTGCAGAACGCGAGATAGACGGCGGCGTTGGCCTGTGCGCCGGAGTGCGGCTGGACATTGGCGTACTCCGCCCCGAAAAGGGTTTTCGCGCGGTCGCGGGCAAGGTTTTCCGCTATGTCAACGAACTCGCACCCGCCGTAATAGCGTTTGCCGGGATAACCCTCGGCGTATTTATTGGTAAGCACGCTGCCCATTGCCGCAAGCACCGCTTGGGACACAAAATTCTCCGAGGCGATAAGCTCGATGTGATCCTTCTGGCGTCCCAACTCAAGCTCGACCGCGCGGGCGGCCTCCGGGTCGTACTGCGCGAGATAGTTTATAGATTCCTTGACCATTTTGGACATCTCCTTTATAATTGGGTCGGCGCGTCCCACGCGCGGCAATCTGCACTGAAACACGAAGGCGGTACATAAAAATGACGAAGAAAGCGCGCGCGCAGCAAATAGTGACCGAACTGAAAACGCTTTATACCGACGCGCAGTGTACGCTTGACTATAAAACGCCGTGGCAGCTTCTGTTCAACACACGCCTTGCCGCGCAGTGTACGGACGCGCGCGTCAATCAAGTGGCGGGGCCGCTTTACGAGGCGCTTCCCACGCTAGACGCGTTCGCGCATGCCGACGAAAAGCTTATCGAGGATTATGTGCGCCCGTGCGGATTTTACCACACAAAGGCGCGTGACCTCAAGTCCTGCGCGCAAATTTTGCTTGATGACTACCGCGGAAGAGTTCCCGACACGATGGAGGAACTGCTTAAACTTCCGGGAATCGGACGCAAAACGGCAAGTCTCGTACTGGGCGAGGTCTACGGGAAGCCAGCGCTTGTAACGGACACGCACTGCATCCGTCTTTCAAACCGCCTTGGCCTTGCGGAAAGCAAAGACCCCTATAAGGTAGAGCTTGCCCTTGCAAAGCTTATCCCCGAACCGGAGCAGCTTTATTTCTGCCACAGGCTTGTTCACCACGGGCGCGCCGTCTGCACCGCGCGAAGCCCGCGCTGCGGCGAGTGCGCACTCGCGCCGCTTTGCCCTTCCGCGAAACCCTAGGCGCATTCTATCATATCCGGCGCAAGGGCGCAAGGGCGGTACTGTCATTTTGGGGCTGTTCATTTTTGGGCTTGTAACCCGGCCTTCCGCTGTGTTAAAATAGCCCTTATAAGGGGGAAGCGCATTTGGACTACGCGAAGGTTTCGCTTGAAAAGCATTACGAGTGGGGCGGTAAAATAGAGGTTGTCTGCCGCGCGCCGCTTGAAAGCCGCGATGATTTGTCGCTTGCGTACACGCCGGGCGTCGCGCAGCCCTGTCTTGAAATCCAGAAGAATACGGATTTAAGCTTTGACCTTACCCGCCGGGGAAATCTTGTCGCCGTCGTAACGGACGGCACCGCCGTCTTGGGTCTTGGCGATATCGGCCCCGAAGCCGCCATGCCGGTTATGGAGGGGAAGTGCGCGCTTTTCAAGCGGTTCGGCGGCGTTGACGCGGTGCCGCTTTGCGTACGCTCGAAGGACGTTGACGAGATAGTGCGCACCGTCGCGCTTTTGGCCGGTTCTTTCGGCGGCATTAATCTGGAGGATATTTCCGCGCCGCGCTGCTTTGAGATAGAGCGAAGGCTTATCGAAGTCTGCGACATCCCGATTTTCCACGATGACCAGCACGGCACCGCCGTTGTGACGCTTGCCGCGATGCTTAACGCGCTTAAACTTGTCAAAAAGGACATCAGGGATGTAAAGACCGTCGTCTCCGGCGCGGGCGCGGCGGGCATAGCGGTCGTCCGGCTTTTGCAATCTGTCGGGCTTGGAAACGTGATTCTGTGCGACAGACAGGGCGCGATTTATTCGGGGCGCGGCGGACTTAACGGCGAAAAGGCCGCAATGGCGAAAGTCACCAACAAGAATCGCGAAACCGGCACTCTTGCCGAGGTTATACGCGGCGCGGACGTGTTTATCGGCGTTTCCGCGCCCGGTACGGTGACGGCGGAGATGGTCGCCTCAATGGCGGAAAATCCCGTGCTTTTCCCGATGTCCAACCCGGTTCCGGAAATCATGCCGGACATCGCGAAGGCCGCCGGGGCGGCGGTTATTGGCACCGGACGAAGCGACTTTCCAAACCAGATAAATAACGTCCTCGCGTTCCCGGGGATTTTCCGGGGTCTGCTTGACGTACGCGCGAAGGTCGTCACCGACGGCATGAAAATCGCGGCGGCAAGGGCGATTGCGGATATTGTGACGGAAGGCGAACTGTCGGCGGACTATATCATCCCCTCGGCGCTTGACATGCGCGTCGCGCCCGCCGTTGCCAGGGCGGTATCCGGGGCGCGGGCGGGCGTTTGACGCGGCGCTTGCAGCTTAAAAAGCAACAGCTTGTCCCGGCATTTGAATGGAGGTGTCTGCGATGCTTACACGCAAACTGGAAATTGAAATACCCGATGCGATAAAAGGCTTTTTACCGGAAGATGACAGTATAGTCCAAACACGGCTTAGAAAGCTTTTGCTTGCCGATCTGGCACAGCAGGGGGTAATTTCATTTGGCAGGGCGGCTGAAATTGTCGGCGTTGACAAAATAACCTTTATAACTGAAATGGGGAATATGGGGATTCCATATTTCAATGCGACAGCCTCCGAAGTCTGGCATGATGCTGAAATCATTGCCAATACAACGACGGAGAGTGTTGAATGATTGTTGTTTCGGATTCCACGCCAATTATCTCTCTGGTGAAGATCGGTATGTTGGATCTGCTGAAGCGGTTTTACGGTGAAGTGATTCTTCCAGACGCTGTCTTTTACGAGGTTTGCGGAAACCCGATATTTGAGGCAGAATCCGCTGTTATTAAGTCCTGCGGGTTTATAAAGACGAAGGCGGCAGAGAACACTCAAGCAATTAAAATATTGCGGTCTTCCGGGCTTGATTTGGGCGAAAGCGAAGCCATTGTTCTGGCAGATACTTTGCAGGACGCGCTTTTGCTTATGGATGAGCGGAAGGGCAGACAAATCGCGCAAAATATGGGCATACGTACTGTCGGAACTCTTGGAATCCTTTTGCGCGCAAAAGAAATTGAAATTGTTAAGCAGATTAAACCTTTGCTTGATATGATGATTAATGAGAATATACGCATCGGCGCGTCACTTTATCGGTCAATTTTAGAAAAAGCGGGCGAACTACAGCCCGCGCTCCCCTTGCAGCGCGGGTTGTAGAGGACGAGTAGAGCAACTCGCCCGTCGCGGTGAACATGACAGCAGGAAAGCGAGGTAATGCGCTTGACATGCGCGTCGCGCCCGCCGTTGCCAGGGCGGTATCCGGGGCGGTGTGATATTTGACAACCTCCGGCTGCAATGTTACAGCATTTCCAAACTGACAGGAGGGAATGAAAATGATGTATCCATATATAACCCTCGCTGACGACACTTTAATAACGCATTCCCATTTGATGGACAAAGACGGCGTAAAGACCGTTGAGGTTCATTTCGAGCGCCCTGTTGACGGCGGGTTTGATTTTGCCAGATGCCGTCTGCCGTCATATGAATGGATTATGCGTGAGGGCTTTTCAGACAAAGAAATAGAAAGATTTGAAACGCTGCTCCACAACGCGGCGCATTCATTTTACAGGTACGCAGAAACAGGGGGGCTTGATATTGCCAAAGTTGTTTAGCATTGGGCAGTACGTGGTGTTCTTTTGGTCAAATGAAGAGGGCGAACCTATTCATGTGCATATCGCCATTAGAAAAATATCGCCAAACGCGACGAAGGTTTGGCTTACCCGTGGCGGCGGATGTATTTTGGCCGACAACAGAAGCAGAATACCCTCGGTGGAATTAAATAAAATAATGGACGTTATCGGTGATAGCCATTCGATTATTTGTGACGAATGGAAAGAGTTTTTCGAAGTTGATACTATAGCTTTTTATTGCTGACAGCACACTCAAATCACTCGCGTATCCCGGCGTTTATATCCGGAAACCTATCTGTATAAGAAAGCGAGGTAATGCGGTTGAATGCGTTCGCGAGCAAGCTTAAAGAAAACTTCTTCGCGGTGGCACCGATAACGGCCATTGTGCTTATCCTGCACTTTACCGTCACGCCGCTTGGAACGCCGCTTCTTCTGCGCTTTCTTATCGGGTCGGTACTGATTGTGCTTGGGCTTTCCTTCTTTCTTATCGGCGTTGACCTTGGCGTAACGCCGCTTGGAAGCCATACCGGCGTCGCGCTTGCAAAGTCAAATAAGCTTATGATTGTTATTGTCGCGGGGTTTATACTGGGCTTTTTCATCTCTGTCGCGGAGCCGGGCCTTATAGTGCTGGCGGATCAGGTCGGGGCGGTGACTAAAAACCAAATATCAAGCATCAGCATACTTATCGCCGTTTCCGTCGGGCTTGCCGTAATGCTTGCGGCCGGATTTGTAAGGATCTTTTATAATTTCCCTCTTTACAAACTGCTTATCGCGCTGTATCTTGTGATTGGCGTTATGTCGGTTTTCACCTCGCCGGAGTTTCTGGGCATCGCGTTCGACTCTTCCGGCGCGACGACCGGGGTGCTTGCCGTGCCGTTCATCCTTTCGCTTTCTGTCGGTATTTCCGCCCTCAAGCGCGACTCGAAGGCTTCGGAAAAGGACAGCTTCGGGCTTGTCGCGGTCGCGTCCACGGGCGCGATACTGGCGGTTATGATCCTTAACCTTGTTACAAAAACATCGTCTTTCTCCTCCGCGCTTCCCACAAGCGAAAGCCAGTCCTTTATGAATCTTCTCCCCGACACCCTTTTTGACTGTCTTAAAACGCTTCTGCCCCTTCTGGTTATCCTTATAATCCTTCAGTTCGCGGTTTTCAAAATAAGCAGAAAAGCGTTCAGGAGAATGCTTGTCGGGTTTATATACGCCTATCTGGGGCTTGTGCTGTTCTTCCTTGGCGTAAACGGCGGATTTATGGATGTGGGGGCCATTATCGGGGACGGCCTTACGGCGCTTGATAACAAGTTTTATATCATTGCGGTCGCGTTTGTGATAGGGATGCTTACAATCCTTGCCGAGCCGGCGGTCTATGTGCTTACGCACCAGATTGAGGAGGTGACAAGCGGCTATGTAAAGCGCCGTGCGGTTCTGATCTCGCTTTGTATCGGCGTTGGGCTTGCGGTCGCGCTTTCCGTGGTGCGCACGCTTGTGCCGGGGATTATGTTATGGCACTATCTCCTTCCGGGGTATATTATAGCTATAGCGCTGACCTTTTTCGCGCCGAAACTGTTCGTAGGTATCGCGTTTGACGCGGGCGGGGTGGCCACGGGGCCGATGACCGCCACGTTTATCCTTGCGTTCACCCAGGGGGCCGCCGAGCGGTTCGAGGGCGCGAACCTGCTTACCGAGGGGTTCGGCATGATTTCCATGGTGGCGACAATGCCCATAATAACGCTTCAGATATTAGGCATAATATTCAAAATACGCGCGAGAAAGAAAGGAACTGGGGAAAATGAGGTGTGACGCTTCTCATGCGGGCGTTTCTGCGCAGCATGATATGCTGATCGTTATAGTAAACTACGGTCACGGAAGCAAAGTCCTTAAACTTGCGACCCAGGCCGGCGCGCCGGGCGGAACGGTTCTGCTTGGCATGGGTACGACGAAGAACAGGCTTCTTGAGTTTCTTGAGTTAAGCGACGTAAGGCGCGAGGTCGTTATTATTGCTGCCGAGTCTTCAAAGGCGGAAGAAATCGCCGAACTTGTTAACAAAGAGTTTGACCTTAGAAAGCCGCATCACGGAATAGCGTTTATCCTGCCCCTTACGGCGTTTCAATGCGCCTTCCCTACGGGGGAAGCGGGGGGCGAAAGCTTAGACAGTAACGGAGGAGATATTATGTACCATTCAATTATGGCGGTCGTGGAGCTTGGCAAGGCGGAAGAGGTTATGGAGGCGGCGACCGCCGCCGGGGCGCGCGGCGGAACGGTGATAAAGGCGCGCGGCGCGGGCGAGTATTCGGCGGGCAAGCTTTTCCATATGGATATAGAGCCGGAGAAGGAAATTGTCCTTATCCTTTCAAAGGCCGAAGACACAGATAAAATTGCCGGGGCCGTACAGGAGAAACTGGCGCTTGACAAGCCCGGAAACGGCATCATTTTCTGCCAGGATGTTATAAAGGCGTATGGCGTTTCGTAAGGAAACCGGTACGGCGTCCGCAAGCTTCACCGCGCCGCCGGGCGACGCGGGGCTTACCTCGCAGCAGGTGCGCTCGCGCCTTGACGCCGGGGCTTACAATGTCCAACCCGAAGGTCTGACCCCCACGGTGGGCAGAATCCTTTTTAAGAACACCGTGTCCCTTTTCAACCTTCTGAACGTCGCGCTTGCCATTCTGCTTATTGTCGTTGGACACCCGGAAAACACGCTTTTTATGGGCATCGTGCTTTCAAACTCCGCGATGGGCATTATTCAAGAGCTTCGCGCCAAGCGCACCTTGGACAAACTCGCAATCCTCGCGCGCGGAAGCGCCGCCGTTATACGCGACGGCGTTGAGACGCAAACCGAGCCGGGCGGCATTGTCCTGCATGACCTTCTGCGCCTTAGGGCGGGCGCGCAGATTTACGCCGACGCCGAAGTGGTGCGCTCGGACGGCCTTGAGTGCGACGAGTCGCTTCTTACCGGCGAACCGGACAGCATATACAAAAACCCGGGCGACAAGCTTCTCTCGGGAAGTTTTGTGACCGCAGGCGGCGGGCTTGCCCGCGTTATCGCCGTTGGCCGCGATAACTACGCGAGTATGCTTACCGTCGAGGCGAAAAAGGTCAAAAACGCGAAATCAAAGCTTATGCGCGTACTTAACTTTATCATAAGATGCGTCTCGTTCACGGTGATTCCGGTCGGGGCGCTTATGTTCTACTCAAAATTCTCTTCCGGCGCGCAAATACCCGACGCCGTTCTGGACACTGCCTCCGCCGTGGTGGGCATGATACCGCAGGGGCTTATCCTGCTTACCGGCGTGACGCTTACGGTGGGCGCGCTTAACCTCGCGCGGCGCGGCGCGATGGTGCAGTCGCTTTTCAGCATCGAAACGCTTGCCCGCGCGGACGTTCTGTGTCTTGACAAGACCGGGACGATCACCGACGGGACGCTTAGTTTCGAGGAAATTATCCCCCTGCCCGGCTTTGACGCGCAGACCGCGGAAAACGCGCTGGGGCTTCTTATGGGGGCGCTGGACGACCAGAACGCCACCGCCGACGCCCTGCGCAAGCGCTTTGGCGCGGACAGAAGCAAAGCGCCCGACGCGGTCATTCCTTTCTCTTCAAGCCGCAAGTACAGCGGCGCGCAGTTTGGCGGGGTCTCGTTTGTGCTTGGCGCGCCCGCCTTCGTCTTTCCCGGCGGCGACGGGGCGTTTTTTGAAAAAGCCGGGGAGCTTGCCCAAACGGGCAAGCGCGTACTTTGCCTTGCCCGTTCGGACAGCGCCTTAGGCGAACAGGCGCTTCCCTTGGGGCTTCAGTGCGCGGCGCTTATAGTGCTTTCGGACACCGTGCGCGCCGACGCGCGGGAGACGTTCCGCTATTTCGCGGACGAGGGCGTTACGCTTAAAGTCATTTCCGGCGACGACGCGCGCACCGTTTCAAATATCGCGGGAAAGGCGGGCATCGCGGGCGCGGAGGACTTTATTGACATGAGCGCCTGCCCCGACGGCACGGAGTTTACCGAACTTGTGAAGCGGTATACGGTCTTCGGGCGCGTATCCCCCGCCCAGAAGCGAGAGCTTGTTCTTGCCCTTCAAAAAAACGGCCATACAACCTGTATGACCGGCGACGGGGTAAACGATATTCTGGCCATGAAGGCTTCTGACTGCAGTGTGGCGATGATGGCCGGAAGCGACGCGGCGCGCGGCGCGGGCGACTTTGTGCTTGTGAACTCGGACTTTTCGGCAATGATAAACGTACTTAAAGAGGGGCGCAGGGTTATAAACAACATTGAAACCGTTTCCTGTCTGTACCTTACGAAAACGGTTTTCTCCGCGCTTCTTTCGCTTCTGTTCATCTTCCTGCCGCACCCTTACCCGTACACGCTTTTGCAGATGACGCCGGTGAATGCCTTAACAGTCGGCGTACCGTCCTTCTTCCTTGCCCTGCGCGCCAACTACTACAGACCGGAGGGGCGGTTTTTGGAAAACGTCCTTGAAAAGGCGCTTCCCGCCGCGCTTACGGTCGTGTTCAACGTGCTTTTTATCCTTGCGGCAAGCGTCCTGTTCGGGTTAAGCGAAAAGGAAAGCTCGACTATAAACGTATTCTTGGTCGGCGTGGTGGGATTCGTGCTTCTCGCCGCAACGGCGCGCCCCATCACAAAATGGGTTCGCCTTCTGCTTGGGGCGCTTTGCGCGGCATCTGCGGCGCTGTTCATTTTCTTCGGGCGGTTTTTCGACTATGGGAACATGTTCACCCGAAACGCGCTTTTCTATCTGCCGCTTATCCTTATAAGCTCGCGCATGTTCTGGTTCCTAAGCGCCCGGACGAAGGGCATAGCAGCGTGGTACGGGCGGCGAAGAAAGACTTCCGGGGCATAGGCATTACACGGCTATTTATAAATGTCTCCGCGATTTCCGACCGTCATAACCACCACAGTCACCACATCGTCATACAGTGAATAAATCACTCTGTAATCACCGACGCGAAGCCTATATTCGTTTTTTCGTCCTGACAAGGGCAATATATCTCCTTCATAAGGAAGCTTATTTATTGCCCTTAGCAGCCGTTCCTGTTGGGGACGCAGCTGGTTTTCTATAAACCGCCTTGCGGGCTTCATTATCTCTATGCGGTATGGCATCATAGCCGTATGTCTAGACTGTGCGCGAAGCTTTCAAGGCTAACAGGTTCGCCTTTGTCCGCGCAAGACTGATAATCCGTATATAGCTGTAAACAGAACGCGTCGTCGGCTGTATCGTCGGCCAGTGTTTTTGCCGAAACCAACAATGACGCGACAGTCGCAAGCTGCTCGTCTGTGAAGCTGTCTATGATTTCCAAGCACTTTTCCCTGTTGCTCATTTTGGGATCATCCCTTTCTGCAAGGGTATTATAACATAGTCGCAACGCGGAATGATATATCTTTAGAAGATAATACCCGCTGCACGGGTATTATAGCACAGGCGCTATTCATATGTCTATCTGCGCAATCGAAGCGCCATGGTTTCAGCGCCCCTTTAGTATACCCCTCACTTTGCGTCCGACACGCTTGTAAAGCGGAAGCATAAACGCCACAGCCTTGCCGAACGGTTTGGTATCGAGAATCCGGAAAAACTCCTCCCTGCGGGGGCTGTGCGTGACCGAGCGGATAAGGCATGTGTTCTTGGGTATCGCCTGGTCAAAGGGGCGTTCCATATACTCGTAAAGCGGCGGCAGGGTAAGACCCGCCGCCTTTTCGCTGTTTGTAAGCACAAGCGAAATCCCCTCTGAAGCGTGCGGCGGCGGGTTTGGAAGCCCCCAGAAGTCGCCAAGGGTAAAGTCGCCTACCCGCTCGGGGCGGGCGTAGGGACACTTGCCGCAAAGCGCGTTAAGGAAAAGCGCCTCTCCGCAGCCGTGTCCATAGGGGTCGTCATACATCGGCGTGTCATAGACTTTCCCGTTGTCAAACTCAAAGCGCAAACTTGGGCGGAATTGAACTTTAACCGCCTTTCCGCCGTGCTTTTTCTCAAGATACTCAAGGTATTTCGCGAAAACACGCGGAGCCGGCGCGCCGGAGCAGACAAGGTCGCAGGTGACAAGCCTTTCCCTGTCGCCGCCAAGGAACGCGTACAGCCCCGCGATCTGACAGGCCGTGCTTGCGTAAAGCACCCACCTTCCCGCGTCCAGAAATCCCTTCGCCTCTTTGTAAGTATCCCCGACGTCGCTTTGAAGGTATTTAGACTTGTAAAACCCCTCACAGTCCCGCTCCGTCTCGGCGCTTATGTGCCGCAGACGGAAATTTTCGTCGAACGCCGCGCCGAACACCACTCCGCCGCGCTGAAGCACAAAGCTTGCAAGCACGCGGAAAAAGCCGCCGGACGAGCTTCCTTTCCTTGCCTGGCCGTCTTTAAGCCACGCCGCCAGAACGGTCTTGGGCGCGGGATTGAATTTATCCGGCATTGCCTGTCCCCCCCGTAAGCGCTTCGCGCAGAAAGCCGAGTGAGCGCGCCCGCTCGGCGTCAAGTTTATCGCCCGCGCCGGACGACCCGACGCTTTGCAGGCGTTCCTCCAGTCCAAGCATACGCAGCAGCCCGCCTGCGCGGGAATGCCCGGCCTCCTCTCCCCGTCCGGCGTCGCAGAGGAAATCGCGCCCGAACAGAAGCGAGAAAACCGTGCCATGGAATGAATTGGTCAGCACAAACGCCGCGTTTTTTACAAGCGACAGAAACTCGCGCGGCCCGGCGTCAAGCACAAGCTTGTCCGCCGCGGGCAGTTTGCGCCGCGCCCCAAGCTGAAGCACGCGCAGACCGTGCCGCTTTTTAAGCGCGGCGGCCTCCGCGCGAAGCGCCCCCGGCTCTGATACGAAGTAGCAAAGTATATACGGCCGCGGCTGCGCGTACGGCGCGGCTATACCGCCCCACTGCTTCGCCGTAAGCAGAAGTGTGGGGTCAAGCACGACGGGGATATTTTCAACCCCCGTGACCTCTTTCAAAATATCCGCGCCCCGCTTCTCACGCGCCGAAAGATGGGAAAATCCCGTAAGCAAGGCGCGGAGTTCGTCCTTATGGCGCGCGTCAAGAACCGCCGAGCCAAAACTTGGGGCATAGGCGGCTTTGCGCGCGCCCTTTGGCGCGAAGGACGAAAAAAAGACTGTGTCAAAGTTTCCGTCATCGTAAATAAACGGATTCCATATCTGGTCGCTTCCGGTAAGGTAAAGGTCATAGCCGGGCAGAGCCGTTTCAATTTCGCCCAGTTCTGCAAAGCTTTTGCCGGAACGCGGCATAAAATCATCCTTAAACGCCTCAAAACGTTCAAATCGGCGCTTCAACGCGCCGTAATGCAGAAGGCTGTGCGCGTTTTTCATCACTGTCCGCAGGTCAACGCCGCTTTGAAAGACGCGGTTCGTACGCGCCGTATGCGGCCGGACGTAATCAACAAGCTCGCAGTGTCCGGCGATATCCGACGCCGCTTTTGCAAGCGCGTATGCCTGCAGCATGGCGCCGTAATGGTGCGCCGCGTGGAATGTTACAAGACCGCAATGCAAAGGCGAGTCCCTCCTCTTTGCACAACTATAACACACCAAAACGGAGGATACAAGGCGAACACAGAAGAATTTTACCGCCCGAAGATAAACTTAACAACCTTCTTCGCGTTTGCGTTGGGGTTAAGCGCGTACACCCGCGCCGTTATGGCGCTTTGCGCGTCCTCAGCGCTTATTTTCGCGGCTTGGGCGAACACCTCGGAGGGCCAGAAATCCTCGGCGGTGCAGTACATGGCAGAGGCCCAGCCGTACTCCTCGCCCGTTTGGCTAAGTTTGTGCCGCCGCCCGGAGATGGTGACGAAAAGCCCCGTCTGAAGGTCGGTAAGCGCCCTGTCGAACCGGGACTTATCCTCTTTTGTAAAAAGCGCGCGAGCCTTTATCTCCTCAAGCGGAAGCGCCCCGCTTTGCCTTAGCACGTCGTACACGCGCTTGCACTCGCGGCTGTACGCGCCGTCCGCGTACTCCTCGTCAAAGCCGCGCGCGCCTCGCCGGGCGGCCAGGAAGTACGGATACCACTCCCGCGTGATGTACCCGCCCTTGCGGAAGAACATCTTCGCGTAGGCTATGTCGTCGCGCTCGTCAAGCACCCGCATACGCCACTCCCAAGGGTCGGTGTCCGGGTCTCCGGTGTGCCAGCGCACGGGGCTGTCGCCCGGGTCGTCGTCCCACCCGTGCTTTATAAGCCCGAACACCCCCTCGTCATTGCCGCCGGACGCGACGGAGAACCCGGCGCTTTGCAGGGCGGCCACGAAGGACTTAAAGTCATATATGATATGTTCCATTATCTCACCCATGCTTTGCAGACCTCAATCCGCGCGCCTTTCGGTCTGTCGGAGTGTTCCGATTCGCCGTAGGAGTAGTCGCGCAGCAAGCCGCACGGTATCTCGACGCACTCTCCACAGTGGGAATGGCCTTTGCTCTGACAGCATTTCGCCACAGGACATTCGCCTTGATATTTCATTCAGAGCCCCTCCTCCTCGGACGGCAAAGTTTGCATCAGCGCAAAGAAGTGTTCAGGCCGTCCGGTGCTGAAATAATTATGCCACGCTTCGAGCGTGTTCGACTCAAAGACGCCCAAACGATCAATGATATGCTTCGCCCAAAGCAAACCGCCGGTGCAGCTTGCGGTAATCAGATTGTTGTTTGCTACAGACGGCTCGTCCACATAAAACCTTTGACCTTTATAATGGGGGCAAACCATGTCCAGGAATCCCACCCCGTTACTGGTATGCGGGCGATTATCCAGCAGCCCCGCGCCCGCAAGCGCGGCTGTAGCCCCGCAAATCGCGCCCACAGTGGCCCCTTTAGTGAGAAATGCGCTTGCCTTTTCGATAACAGCACCGTGCTTCGGGTCATTCCAACCGTTGGCGCCCGGCAAGAGCAATACGCTTGCTTCGCTCACGACCATATCATCAATCACGCAATCGGGCGTTACGGTCAGGCCGCCCATCGTCTTGATTGGTTCTTTGGAATAGCTAACCGTTTTGAGCGATATTTGCGGCGCGTCCCTTTTGAAAAACCGCCCGGAGTTAAGTTCGGCGGTAACGTATCCCAACTCCCAATCGGCCAACGTGTCAAGAACGTAAACATAGACATTATATATCATACTCTCGCCACCCACTTCCTGCAGTGCTCAATGCGCTTGCCGTTGTCGCCCTGCTCTTTGTCGGAGGCAAACTGATTCAGCAGCGCGCAGGGGAAATCACCGCACGTTCCGCAATGCTCCAAGCCCTTAGATTCGCAGCAGGTTTTTACAGGGCAGGAATCGCCCCAAAACGGTTTGCTGATATGTACACAGCCGCCGCAGTTCATTTGCTCCCTGTACTCGCACTCGCCGCACAGAATACCGCATCTTGATTCAGCCATTGTCATGTCCTCCGCTTTTCTGATAATTCAATCATAGCACACCAAACACGACAACAGTGTGCCATGTTCATTTATATCTCGCCAAAATATTTTCCGCCGCCGCTTTTATATCCGCCGCCAAATAATCCGGCTTCAGCACCTTAACTCTGCCACAAAAACCGAGCAGCCAGCTTGCGATATAGTCGCGGTTTGTAAAACCGATTTCAAACAGAAGCCCGTCCGCTGTTTCGGTATAACAATCCATTCCATAAGATTCAATAAGCTTATACCGTTCAGACTTGTCAAACAGCGCCACAAGCCGCTTGTCATCGGGAAAGCCCGCGCCGAAGTCCCGCCGTTCCGGCGGGATTTCGCGCGACACAAACTTATTGTCACATAACCGCAGATTCCACAGGCGCAATAGCTTGAACATCCGCCAGTCCTGCCGCTCCAAGCAGAAGCCGAACACATACCATGACGACCACTGAAACACAACAAAATACGGTTCAATGCGCCTGTGGGATTCGCCTTTTTCATAGTAGTAATCAAACTCAATCAGCCGCGATTCAAGAACCGCGCGCTTGATAAGCTCGATTTTGCCTGTAAGCTGCCCTTTATAATGCGAGGCGAGGTCAATAATAACCGACTCGCGCAGGGACACCATCGCGTCAGAATCCGCGTGGAGTTTGTCAAGCGTCCGCTCGATATTTGACTTGTCCGACACGCTGCCAAGCCCTTTAAGCGCCGTGACAATGCCGGAAAGCTCTGAAACGGTCAGAACGCTTTTGTCAAGCTTAAACCCTTCCGCTATCGACAG
>JAISVI010000012.1 GCA_031271665.1 Oscillospiraceae bacterium | reverse complement strand
CGCATGCGTCTTGATGGTACAGAATTAACAGAAATACTTGACGGAGAAGGTATCCTTTATCCGCAATACGCAGATGGATGGGTGTATTACTACCTTCGTGAGGAAGGGAATTCCCTTTTGGGAGCTGACGATGAAATGTATCGTATACGAGAGGACGGCACAGGACTTGAAAAAGTGACATTTATCCCTTAAATAAAATAGCGTTCGGAGGAAACTACAAAAAGACATACTGTCTCAGACTTACGGCAAATGCGCGATTCAGATGGCGCGGTCTGAGTACCTTCCGGCGCATTGTATTATGGCGCTGTGATTTGGGCGGCGGAAAAATGTATAGCCGTCGGGACATGCGGCGGGACTTATACGCCGGGCAAAACGACCGGCCGCCGGGAAACCATCTGCGTGAAACAAAATTAACCCCGGAGAGCTTGCCGCTATTGCTTTTTCTTGAATTGTGAGATATACTTGATATACGCTAGTATACTTATGAACATGGGGGAAAGACAATGGAGACCGACATTCTGCCGATTGTCCCCGATCCGTCGCCCCAAGACATCCCCCCTCTTCCGGTGCCGGAGCCAGAACCGGAACCGCCCCCGCCGCCAGTTGACGCAACGGTTACTGTTTCCGTAAACGCGGATAAGCGCGGCGCTTCCGTTTTTCTCACTCCGCCCGAAAACGGCGGGAACGCTTTGGGACAGCCTGACATTTCCGACGCGCTGGAAAGGGCCGGCGTTATTTTTGGCGTCCGCGGCGACCTTGTTGCAAGGCTTGCGCTTGAACCTATATACAGTTCGCCCATCCCGATTGCGGACGCGAAGCCGCCCGTTGACGGCAAGGACGGCTTTATCGAATACCACTTCTCGACCGACCGCACACGTAAACCCCAGCTTCGCGCGGACGGGACGGTTGACTATAAAGAACTTGGCGATTTGCCGAACGTGCGCAAGGGCGAGCAGCTTGCCACGCTGTACGCCGCCGACCCCGGAATCCCCGGGATCAACGTTTTGGGCGGGGAAATCCCCGCCAAGCCCGGAAAAACGCCGCGCCTTGCCCAGGGGAAGAATACGGTGCTGGATTCCGAGGGAAAGCGCCTTGTCTCGACGATGGACGGTCAGGTCTCGACCGACTCAAGCAACCGCATCACCGTGCAGAATACATACACCGTCGAGGGCGACGTCGACGTGGCCACCGGAAACATCACATTTGTCGGAAACGTGACGGTGCTTGGTTCGATTCAAAACGGATATACGGTGCGCGCGGAAGGCAGCGTCAACGTTCGCGGCTATGTGGACGGGGGCAGCATATATGCCGGCGGGTCGGTTACAATCGGCGACGGTTATTTGGGCAACTCGGGCAGCGAGATTGTCTGCAGCGGCAATCTGGCCTGCAAGCACATCCACCACGGGCGCGTTTCCGTGGACGGCAACCTTGAAACAGGGCGTCTGTACCACAGCGAGATACGCTGCGGCGGCACGGTAAAGATGCAGGGTACACGTTCGACCATAATCGGGGGAAAGCTTTTCGTCAGGTACGAGGTCGAGTGTCACACAGTCGGTTCGCGCATGAGCGGCGCCGAAACCCGCATCGAAGTCGGAAGCGACCCGGTTGTCAGTGTGCGCGCCGGGGCGATACCCATCGAGGAGAAACAGATTGACAAGCAAATCGCCGGAATCGAGCGGCTTCTTGACGTGCTTCAGCAGCTTAAAGACCGCGGACGGCTTGACCAGGATCGCATCGGGGAATACAATAAAATACGCTTTACGCTTCAAACCTTGCAAAACAGGCGGCTTGACCTGTTCGCCGAAAAAGAGATCGTCGAGGAGAAGATGCGTACCATAGGATACGGCACGATAACCATTCGCGGCACGGCGTATCCCGGCGTTGTAATCGTAATCGGCCCGGAGTATAAAAAGCTTGCCGCCGACATATTCGGCATCCGCTTCTTCCGTACGCAGGAGGGGCTTGAGACGGCGCCTATAAGATAGCGCCTGCGGCGTCCAAAAACGCCGTGCGCGCGATACTTGCGCTTACGTCTTCGCCAAGGGTGCGCGCAAACGCGGCGGTGATATAGTCGGGATTAAGCGTGGGGTTCTGGGCGGCAAGTTCCATCACCGCGCGAAGTCCGCGCGAAGCGCCGCTTTCCGCGTCAACCGCCGCGCAGGAATATGATTTTATCATGGGCAGCAGGTCGGTTGGGGCGCTGCCTTTCTTTGTGCGTTTTTCAACGATAAGCGGGGCCGCGAACATCTGAAGGAACGTTTCCGGCGCGGCGTCCGTCTCGAACTCCATGTCATATCTTGCCCAGACGATGTCCTTTATCGGAAAGCCGCCGTAAGCCGCCGTAAGAACCGCGATCCCCTCGGGCAGAAGCCCGTTCAGAAGCTCCGGCAGCGCTTGGGTGTCAACCGGCCCGCTTACTCCCATGTCAAGCTGCTCGCAAAGCCCCGCCTGCCCCACGGAAAGCGGAAGCGCGATCGAAACATACGCGTGGGGGTTAAATCCTTGGGAATACTTAAGCGGAAGCTCCGCGCGGTAAAAGGCGCGCTGGAAGACCTTCATAAGGTCAAGATGCGAAATAAACCGCGCGCGACCCGTTTTTGAAAAGGTAAGGCGCACCAAGGACAAAGCCCCCTTGTATAAAATGTGTTGTCCAGTTTCGACGTAAGATCCGATGTCTGCATTGCCCGCGCAAAGGTTTTTAGATGTGTCGATACGGGACTATTTATCCCTGTAATGCGACCCGCATTGCCAGATTTCAAGACAGCCTTTCTCAATGCGAAAGACCATTCTGTTCTCCGCGTCAATTCGCACACTCCAAAAGCCACTTAAATCACCTTTAAGCGGCTCTGGCTTGCCGATTCCGCCGAAACCGTTACGCTCTATATCCCTTAAAAGCATATTTATCCTTTTAAGCGTCCTTTTGTCATGTCTCTGCCAGTAAAGATAATCTTCCCAAGCATCGTCATGCCACAGTTTAATCATCGTCCGCCTCGATAATCTCGTGCCTGGTCAGCTTCGACTCGCCGGAACTTACGTCGGCGATCGCTTTACGCAGGCGGTTCATATTCGCATCCGCGAAAAATGGATCCGACGCAAGCTCAAAGGGGATTTTCTGATAGCGGACGGCGGCCTTTGCAAACACAGTGAACGCGGTGGTCATATTCATGCCCAAATCGTCAAAAAGCATTTCCGCCTGCTTTTTAAGGGATTCATCCATGCGGATAGTAATACTGGTGGTAGCCATACAATCAGCTCCTTTACACCCATACTATACAGAACATAGCTTACGATGTCAATACGTTAATAAAGGAAGAGATATTCTTGAGCGTCTATTTGGATCACGCGGCGACAACGCCGCCCAACCCCGCGTCGCTTAGGGCGTTCCTGAAAACGTCGCGGCGGACTTGGGCGAACCCCGCGTCCATACACGCGCCGGGGCGTGAAGCCGCCAAAGCGCTTGAGGCGGCGCGGGCGGAGGTTGCCGGGGCGCTTGGCGCACAGCCGGAAGAGATTATTCTGACCTCCGGGGGAACCGAGGCAAATAACCTCGCGCTGAAGGCCGCGGCGGCGGCATACGGGCGGCGCATGAAGCATATAGTGACTACTTCGCTGGAGCATCCGTCGGTGCTTGAAACGCTTAAATCCCTGCGTGACAAAGGGTATGAAATAAGCCAAGTGCAGGCGGGCAGCGACGGCGCGCTTCGCGCGCAGGCGGTGCTTGACGCCTGCCGCGAGGACACTTTCCTTGTGTCTGTCTGCGCCGTGTGCGCGGAAACGGGCGCGGCGCAGCCGCTTGACGCATT
>JAISVI010000003.1 GCA_031271665.1 Oscillospiraceae bacterium | reverse complement strand
GGCCCGACCGGCGCGACCGGAACGTTTGCCACGGGCGCGACCCTGTTCTATACGAATTACGGAACCGGGGCAAGCGGCGTGAACGTGCCTATTCATATGGGCGACACGGTATACTACGCGACAGACACGCCCGATACAGTCAAGATGACCGTGGCCACCGGCGCGACAGGCGCCGTCGTCACCATCAACGTAAGCGGCGCGACAGGCGCGGGATCAACAGGCGGCTATACCGTGGCGCCGGGAAGCGGCGCGACAGGCACACCGGCTCCGCTGAACGCGGCGTTCAGCAACCTTGTCTTCGCCGTAACCGGCATGTCCGGGCAGTCCGGCATGTCCGGGGCGGGGATACGCATCAACGTGGCCACGGGGCCAAGCGGGCCGGTTGTCACATTTGACGCAAGCGCGCTTACCCAGACCATCCAACAGCTTCAGGTATCCCAAAACTACGATCCTAAGAGCGGCGAGATGAAGACCGGCGGAACATATAACGGCAAGCCGGTTTACAGACGGGCATGGAGCTTTACCGTCACGACCAACGCGAAAAGCCCGGACAACGCCCCGCTGATCGCAACCTCGGGATATGTGCAGGAGATTATCAATTCCGGCGGAAACTTCGCAACAGGCGACACCGCCAACGGCGTGGCCAACAACGTGGAAAGGTATAATATCCCCGCCACGTTAATCAACTGGACCGGCAGCACGGTTCAAGACCAGGTTCACGGATTCCCGCTTGTCACCACCGATAACCAGCTGCGTTTCGCCAGCTTGTCAACGAAGAACCGCTATCTGGCCCCGGTTTACATCTGGGTCGAATACACAAAGGTAAACGAATCCATGGTCTAATCCCGCGCGGCGGACGGCAAAAAAGGGGGGGCTTTCCTTACGGGAAGCTCCCCTTTTCAGACACCGCCGCCGGGGGATGGCGCATATACTGTAAGGATAGGGGCATGTTGAAAATTGCCCGCTCCGGCTTGCGATGCCGCGGCATAGCCGCCTGTTCGCAAGCACTGCGCTCGTTCGCCTTGCAGGCGAACACGCAATTTTCAACACTTCGATAAGGCAAAGGGGTGCTGTCATGAAATTTTCGGCCTGTTGGATAGTGAAAAACGAGGAGAAGAACCTTAAAGAGTCTATTTTAAGCGTGAAAGACTGCGCCGAGGAAATGATTGTCGTTGACACGGGTTCGACGGACGCCACGGTGCGCGTCGCCGAGCAGTGCGGGGCAAAGGTCGCGCATTTCAAGTGGACAGACGACTTTTCCGCCGCGCGGAACTATGCCCTTTCGCTTGCAAGGGGCGAATTTGTCATCTTTATCGACGCGGACGAGCATTTCTATCCGCCGCTTACGGCCAAAGACAGGAAAAAGCTTGCCGCGAAGTTTAGGAAGACGAAGGCGGACGTCATCGGCATTAACTCCATCGAGGTTGAGAAAGAGGACAACACCGTTGTAGAGGTGCATATCCGCGAGCGTATCTTCCGAAGGGCGGCCGTCCGCTATGAAAACAGGATACACGAGGTTCCAAGGGGTTTTGACGGTAAGATTCCGAAATGGGCGTTCTTTAACGAATACGCGGTGATTCACACCGGGTATTCAAGAGAGATTGCCGAGCAAAAAATAAGGCGCAACCTGAAGCTTCTGGAAGAGGAACAGCAAAGGCTTACAGACCCCTTTAAGCTGTACATGAACGCCTCGTACCTTATGCGGGAACTTTTTTTTATCGGAGACTATGATAAGGCCGCCAAGACACTTCTGTATCTGCTTGCCAACCACAGGCATTATCCCGGCGCGTATGAGGAATCCCCCGTGGGATTTCTGCGGCATTTCTATAACGCGAACCATATCGTGGAAATGCGCCGCGGCAAATTCAGCAGGAAAGAGATTTATGACAAGCTGTTCGGCAGCTTCAGCGAACTGTGCCATGACACAAGGGACGCGATCGTGGGCGAACTGCATTATCAGCTTAGGTATGATTACCGCGAAGAGCGCTTCTTGCGGGAACTGGAGGCGGCGGAGCCAAAGCTTTTGACGGCGTTCCCCATGGACATCCCCGACCGCCGCCTTGTCGAGATGAGGATATACGAACAGGCCGCGGAAGCCTGTCACATGCGCGGGGACAGAAGGAATACCTGCCTTTACGCGTATCGGGCGATGGAGTGTATGCAGCTTGTCGAGGGAAGAGTGCTGCTGCTTCTGCTGTACGCGCTTAAAGACCATCCGCTTGAAGACGCGCGGCGCATCTTGAGATCGGCAGCGGTGCCCGGGCGCGCCGATGTGGCGGGCAAAGTGATACAGATAATTGAAATGAAGGGTGCGCGCGAACAGCTTTTCGCCGGGGCCGCCCCGGCGGAGGTGTTCCCGCCGGAAAACCGCCGACTAAGCGTTGTCGGGGCGCAGGATTCCGAGCCGGATCGGCTTGTGTTTTTCAGAATGAACGCGGAAAAGGCGTACGCCGTGTTCCGTTACGCGGACATTGCCGATAACCCGGACGCGGATTTCGCGGCCGCGAAAGAGTACAGGTGCGCCTATTATACCGCGTATGCCTGTTTGATGATGGGGGAGTATGAGAAGGCCTATAGCATCGTTTCGCCGCATATAAAGGGCGGGAAAACGGTTCAGGAGCTTCTTGGCATACTGCTTGTCACGGCGGAAAAAATGCCGCAGCCTATGGCGGGGGAGGCGAGGAAACTTTACGAGGAGTCCATGGCGATACTGGATGAAATGGTGGATTTAAGCGATATTATCAGCACCGGCACCGTTTACGGCGCAGACCCGGACAAAGAAAAAAGCGCTTTGGCCGCTATGACGCCGTCTGCTTTCTTTGAAGGGTATGAAAGGGATAAAAACAGGCCGGTTTCGGAAATGCTGCTGCAGACCCATGAAAAGGCCGCCCCTGTTTTAGAGGAAAACGGCTGTGTGCTGGCGGCCGCCGAATCCTACAGGCTTATGCTGGCCAAGGATCGCGACACGGCGCAAAACCGCCGCAATCTGACAAGGCTTTTGGGGGACTGCGGGAATCATGAGCTTGCGCGGCAGACGGAGAAGTTGCAATGAATATACTTGTGTCGATTGACCGCGGCTATGTCACGCGGCTTAGAGCCATGATTCATTCGCTTTACCTGAACAACGCCCAAAGCGAAATCACGCTGCACCTTCTTCACTCGGCGCTTACCCCGGAGGACATAGGCGCGCTTTCCGATACCGCCCGGAAATACGGCGGCGAACTTGCCGCGTATACGGTAAGCGACGCGCACAGGCAAGTGTCGGACATCACGAAGAAATACCCCCCGGAGGCATTTTACCGGCTTCTGTGCGCGGATTATCTGCCAAAGGGCATAAAGCGCGTTCTGTACCTGGACGGAGACATAATTGTAAACGGTTCGCTTGAAAGTTTATACGGCATAAATTTGACGCAAGGCGGACGGCGCTTTATGTTCGCCGCCGCGACAGACCCCTTCAATTACACGGTGTTTAAGCTTTTTCACAAGCAGAGACTTGGGCTTCCAATCGAAACCGAGTACGTGAACACTGGCGTGCTTCTCATAGACGTGGAGATGCTGCGCGAAACCGTTTCCGCCGAAGAGATAACGGGGAAAATCCCCAAATACCGCGCGCACCTGAAACTGCCCGACCAAGACCTTTTCAATGTTCTCTTTTACAAGGACGTTCTGCACATTGACCCGAATATGTATAACTATTGCCCCGCTTTAAGCGGCGGCTGGATGAATGAGTTCAGGCAAGGGTATCCGGCGATTATCCATTTTGCCGGACCGGATAAACCGTGGGATACTTCTTTCCCGACGGATAATATATTCGCGCAGAAAGCCAAGGCGCTTTATGACTTCTATGCCGCGCTGTGAAATCGGGAGTGACGCAAATGCACATATTGATGTCGATTAACCTCCGCTATGTCGCGCCGCTTAAAGCGCTTATTCACTCGCTGTATATCAATAACGCCCGGTGCGAAATTACCGTCCACCTCTTTCACTCGGAGCTGACAGACGGGGACATAGGCGCGCTTTCCGGTGCCGCGGAAAAATACGGCGGTACGCTCATCCCATATTTGGTAAGTGACGAACACAGAAAGATGTCGGACAAATCAAAAATATTCCCGCCGGAGATATTCTACCGGCTTTTCGCCGCGGAATATCTGCCGGACAGCGTAAAGCGCGTGCTTTATCTCGACGGGGACATCATAATAAACGGCGCGCTTGAAAGCCTTTTCAATATCGACCTGTCGGGCGGCGAAAACCGCCGCCGATATATGTTCGCCGCCGCGACAGACCCCAACAACACCACGGCGGAGTACGTTTTTCGCAAGCAGAGCCTTGGGCTTCCGCTTGAGGTGGAGTATGTAAACTCCGGCGTCCTGCTTATGGATTTGGAGCTTATGCGGGAAAGCGGCGCGACCGCCGAAATCATGAAGCACATCCCCTTCTGCGGGGAGCATATGGTATTGCCGGATCAAGACCTGCTGAACGTTTTCTTCCATAAGGACATCCTGCATATTGACCCATACGTGTATAATTACTTCCCCGCCTCCAGCCGAAGCCGCCTTGGGGAGTTCAGACCCGGTTATCCGGCGGTTATCCACTATGCCGGAATAAAGCCATGGAAGGCCTTCTACCCGTCGCATAACGAGTATACGCAGAAGGCGAAGGCGCTTTATGACTTCTACGCCGCACTGTAATAAGCGTCCTTTTGTGATAGGGAGGGGCAGATGAAAAGCGCCGCGCAAAAGACTTGATCCGAACATGGACACGCAGGCAGGTCAATGCCCTCCACTTTGGGCTGTCTGCCAGTTTTTTCAGACATTTGCGCAAATGTAATAAAAAATTAAAAATTCCTATTGCATCTTTGTAACATCTGTGCTATACTTCGTAATACCATTGGTTTGCGGAAATTTACCAAGTGGAGGGTGACGCCCGCTATGGCGCAGATGCAGCTTAAGAATATACATAAAATCTACGACAACGGCTTCCATGCGGTACACGATCTGAATTTATCCGTTGAAAAGGGCGAGTTTATTGTCTTCGTCGGTCCTTCCGGCTGCGGCAAGTCCACGTCCCTGCGCATGATCGCGGGGCTTGAGGTGATTACCGACGGCGATTTGTTCATTCGCGATTTGCGCGCCAACGAGAAGTCTCCGCGTGACCGCGGGATCGCCATGGTGTTTCAAAGCTATGCGCTTTATCCGCACATGAACGTATACGAGAATATGGCCTTCGGCCTTACGCTCAAGGGTCTTGACGAGGATATCATCGAGGGTCGCGTCATGCGTACGGCAAAGATACTCGGGCTTACCGACTATCTTCACCGCTTCCCGCGC
Source organism: Oscillospiraceae bacterium (assembly GCA_031271665.1). Lineage (GTDB taxonomy): Bacteria > Bacillota > Clostridia > Oscillospirales > UBA929 > WRLJ01. The sequence goes on along the minus strand of JAISVI010000003.1, from coordinate 3,199 downwards.
GAACTTTCCGGCGGCCAGCGCCAGCGCGTGGCCGTGGGTCGCGCGATTATCCGCCGCGTCGAGATTTTTCTTATGGACGAACCGCTTAGTAACCTTGACGCCAAACAGCGCGTGAGTATGCGCGCCGAAATTATCCAAATCCACCGCCGCATCGGCGCGACCACCATTTATGTCACCCATGACCAGACCGAGGCCATGACAATGGCCGACCGTATAGTTGTTATGAAAGACGGATTTGTTCAGCAGATCGGCACTCCGCACGAGCTTTATTTCAATCCGGCCAACATGTTTGTCGCCGGTTTCATCGGCGAGCCGCCGATGAACTTTATTCCCTTCGAGCGCCGGGAATCCACCCTTCTCGGATTCCGCCCCGAAGACGCGGCGATCATCCCCGCCGGGGAGTCAGCTCCAAGCGGAAGCTTTACTTTCGAGGGCGATATTGAGCTTACGGAAATGCTTGGCGACAACGCCAACGTGTATGTGAAATTCGGTTCCAACAACGTCATCGCAAAGGTGTCCCCCCACGAAATTCCCGAGATGGACACAAAGCGCCTTTTCGCCATACCTTCTGATAAACTCTTCTTCTTTGACGAGACGACGGGAACTTCTGTATGCGACGCTATAGGCTGATAGACTTGTCGATATTCGCGCTTCTGCTCCTCGCGCTTGAATTTGCGTCATACCGGGCGCTTGGCGCCAACCCCGGCGAGGTGTACCACTTTTCCGTTGTATTGCCGATTACGCTTTTGATAATGATACGGTGGGACTGGTTCGGACTGATTCACGCCGCCTTGGGCGGGGCGTTCTATTGTATCCTGTACGGCGACACCGCCGCCCACTACTTCATATACATAGCGGGGAATCTTTTTATCGGGTTAAGCCTTCTGTGGGCAAGGCGGGTCGGAATAAAAAAAGTCCGCGAATCCGTTACGTATTGTGTTTTGTATTGCATATCCGGATATCTTGCCATGTGTTTGGGGCGCTCGACTGTGTCACTGATTGCGAAACAGGGCTTCCCTGCGGTAAGGTTTCTTGCGGTCGAGGCGCTTGGCGCGGTTGTGGCGGTTATCGTCATTCTGATTGCCCGAAGGCAGAAGGGCATGTTTGAACCACAGAAAGAGTATCTTGTGCGTGTCAGTAAGGAAGAGGAGGAACGGAAGCATGGCGTCTAGAATGAACCTGATACCCAAGCCGGAGGCCTTGCGCATACGCGACGAACTGGAGAAGCATTATTGGAAAAACGCGTTCAAGCGTATGCTGAAGGACTGGCGGCTTTACGTTATGCTTGTCCCGATGCTTTTGATTTTCATCCTTTGGCGCTATCTGCCGCTTTACGAGCTTATCGCCGCGTTCAAGGCGGACGGCATCGCTTCGGTGCCCGTTATTGACCGCGATTTTGTCGGATTCTTTAACTTCCAGGATCTTCTTTACGGCGTCGCTTCGACCGGCTTCTGGCAGGCGTTCCGCAATACGTTTATATTATCGTTCTACGGAATGCTGTTCGGGTTTCCCATCCCCATTATATTGGCGCTTATGTTCAACGAAATCCGCTCGAACGGATACCGCAGCGTGCTTCAGGTTCTGACCTATCTCCCGCGCTTTGTTTCGGCGGTTGTCATCACGACGCTTACGGCGATGCTTCTGCAAAGGTCGGGGACGTTCTCCGAGGCAGGCATATTGGCGCAGGTTCTTAACAAGCTGGGACTTGTCGCGGACAACCAGCTGCCTATCGGTATGATGTACATACCCTCATACTTCCGCTCGGTGTTTCAGGTTTCGGGCATTTGGGAATCGGCCGGCTATGATTCGATTGTGTTCTTCGCCGCGATTATCGGCATATCCCCCACAAGCTACGAGGCGGCGCGTATAGACGGCGCGTCGAAGATGGCGCAGATACGGTATGTCGTTCTGCCAAGTATACTCTCCACGATTACGATTATGCTTATCCTTCGCGTCGGCGGACTTCTTACAATCGGCTTTGAACGGGTTCTTCTTATGTATAACTCCCATACGCTTGTAACGGCCGACGTTATATCTACCTATGTCGCCGCGCTTGCCGGAATTCAGGCGGGCGGCGGTGTCGCGCGGCAGTCGCTTGCCTCGGCCGCCGACCTTATGGGCGCCGTTACCTCGATGCTTCTTGTTATGGGCGCGAACATGATAAGCCGCCGCGCGTCCGAAACCTCGCTTTACTAAAAGGGGTGATGGAATGAAAAGACTTGACATGACCGAGCTTATCTTTAAAATCTTCGCCTATACCTTCCTTACGATCTTCGCCATATTCTGCCTTTACCCGTTTATCTATTCCATAAGCGCCTCGTTAAGCGGGCGCGACGCGTTTTATCAGGGGCGTGTCGTGCTGCTTCCCGTGGATTTGCAGTTTGACGCGTTCGGTTCGGTCTTCGCTTTAAAGCGCTTTTGGGTCAGTTACGCCAACACGCTTTTTGTCACTTTCTACGGCACGATCTGGGCGCTTGGACCAAGTATACTCGGCGCGTACGCGCTTGCGAAAAAGCGCCTTCTCTTCGAACGCGCTTTTAACTTCTTCCGTGTGTTCACCCTTTGGTTCACCGCGGGGCTTGTACCGACCTATCTTAACTTGATGGCCACGCGGGACATATTCGACGCAATCGGAATCGCCGACGACAAATGGCTTATAGTTATAGCGATGGGCATGAACGCGTTCAATATCGTTCTTCTGAGAAACGCGTTCGAGGGTATCCCCGGCGAGATTGAAGAGGCGGCCATCGTCGACGGCGCAAAGGAATTTCAGCTTTTGTCACGGGTCTACATACCCATGAGCAAGTCGGCAATCGCCACTGTCGGTCTCTTCTTCGCGATAAGCAGGTGGAACGGCTATTTCTGGGCTCGCGCGGTTACGGCAAACTCAAACGAATGGCCGCTTCAGGTTTATATACGCCAAACGCTTGAGGAAATATTGATAGGGGATCAGCCCGTTACCACGCCGTACGCGCCAAACTCAATCGTATACGCGCTTATTGTCTGCGCGATAATACCCATAATTATTATCTACCCGTACATACAGAAATACTTCGCCAAGGGCGTCAACGTCGGCGGCGTAAAGGAGTAGAAAGCGCTCCCCCACCCACGGTTATTCGCCCCATAGGGGCTGAAATAACAAAAAAAATTTAGGAGGAAAAAAAGCATGAAATCAACTCGCCGTGTCTCAGTAATCCTA
>JAISVI010000162.1 GCA_031271665.1 Oscillospiraceae bacterium | reverse complement strand
AATCGATTATTACGACGAGTCCCCGGCGGCAGGGGTTGGAACTTATTTAAGCGACAGCCCGGCATACAACACAATTGAACTCCCATCTCGCCTTGTCCCTAAGACGGCAAGCTTCTGCTGCCGCATAACAGGTGACAGTATGGAGCCAACCTATCCAAAATACTGTAAGGTCTTTGTTGAGGCACGTCCAATGATTGAGTCAGGTGAGGATGGAATATTCGTTTACAATGGGACTTCAGTATTTAAGCGTTTACTCATTGATCAAAAAAAGGGCATCATGCGGCTTACGTCAATTAATCCTACAGGCCCGACTTTTGAGGTCGGCGAAGGCGATGACGTTTATACGGTCGGCAAGGTTGTTGGAATATACGTCCCAGAAGAAATGAAATAACGAAAACGAAAAGCCCCGCTCTATTGAGCGGGGTGCGCTTAAAAACGGAGGTGACGGGTATGCCCGAAAAGAAAAAGGCAAATGGGGACGGTACGTTACGGCAGCGTCCAGGAGGACGCTGGGAGTATCGCGCGGTCGTAGGGACAGACTTGGACGGCAAGCCTATCCGTAAAAGTTTCTATGCTTCAACGAAGACAGAAGCGAAGCAGGCACATAAAGAATACCTAAAGGCCAAACCGCATTCAGCCCCGATTGAAAAAGTAAAGACAGTCGGGGAGTGGGCTGTGCATTGGTTGGAGATTTATAAGCGGGGTAAGGTGTCTTTCGGAACATACAAGAATTATAAGCTTTATGTGGATAAGCACATCGTCCCGGCGCTTGGACGGTTAAAATTAGACGAAGTTCGCCCGGCGCATATTCAAAAGTTTTATAAGGATAAGTCAGAATTGTCTGCATCGGCGCGCCACCATCTCCATATAGCAGTAGCGGCAATTTTTGAAACGGCGATGGATAACGGTTTTTGCACATCAAACCCGGCCAAGAAAGCCGACTGGGGCGGACTGAAGAAAAAAGAAGTTGATGTTTTTTCAGAAACGGAAATCAAAAACATCTTAGAATTTGCCAAGACGCACCCCGATGGCCACCTTGTAACATTGCTTCTTTATACAGGCTTGCGCATGGGTGAGTTGTTAGCATTGCAGTGGTCGGATATAGACAAGGAAAACGGGATTATAAAAGTTGAACGATCCGTCGCACGAAAAGAGGGCGGCGGGTATATCATCAAAACCACCAAGACAGATAAAGCACGTTGTGTTGCAATCTCTCCGAACCTTCAGTCTGTCCTTGACAGTGTTCCGCGCCGTGGACTATTCGTCTTGACAACCGAGAATGGTAATCATTATCTTGAACGTTCTTTTGCTCGATACTATGAAAAATTTTTCACCGACCTAAATGCTGCATTGGGTGACAATACTGTGCGTTACATGTCGCCGCATAAGTGCCGACATACTTTTGCCACATACATGTTAAAAGGCGGAGCAGATCTCCGGGCGGTTCAAACACTTCTTGGCCACTCGGCAATAAGCACGACGGAAATATATACTCATGTTGACACGAGCGATTTAAAGCGTAACGTTAAGATGCTGAAATACTGAAGCCGTAGGGGTACGGCAGGGGTAAACGACAAATATGAAAAATGGAATAAAAAACGAAAAGTTCTGCAATCATTGCAATTGCAGAACTTTTCGCTGGTGGGGGAAGGTGGATTCGAACCACCGAAGTCGTAGACAACAGATTTACAGTCTGCCCCCTTTGGCCACTCGGGAATTCCCCCATGTCATTGACCAAGCCATATTAGCAGACCGCCGGGGATTTGTCAAGCACTCATTTTCCCACGCAGAAATCCGCGAAAATCTTGTCAAGCATATCCTCGGACATACGCTTTCCGGTAAGCTCGTCAAGCGCGTTCATCGCGCGTTCCAGTTCGGCCATAACGGCGTCGGGGGTGACGCCGCGCCTTAGTGCGTCCTCGGCCTCGCGGGAAGCGTCCAGCGTGGCGCGTACGGCCTCGGCCTGACGCGCGCCGGCAAGCACCGAACCGTCGTAAATCATGCGCGAGTCGAAAATGCGGCGCACCGTGGACTCGATATGGTCAATCCCCGCGCCTGTAAGCGCCGAAACGGGGCAGACGTGCAGGAACGCCGCTTCAAGCATCTCCGTCTCGACGGCGCGGGGCAGGTCTGATTTGTTAAGCACGACCACCGCCGGGCGCTCGGAGGCATAGTCCAACGCGGCGCGATCCTCGCCGTCAAGGGGCTTTGACGCGTCCAGAACCACGAACAGAAGCGCGGCGCGCTCGGCGGCAAGGCGGGCGCGCTCGACGCCCTTGTTTTCGATTGGGTCGTCCGTTTCGCGAAGCCCGGCGCAGTCGGTAAGGCGCAGAAGCACGCCGCCCAGAAGCACCGCCTCCTCTATTGTGTCGCGCGTCGTGCCGGGTTCGGGGCTTACGATGGCGCGATCCATGCCCGTAAGCGCGTTAAGCAGCGTGGACTTGCCCACGTTGGGCTTTCCGATAATGGCGCAGCGTATACCCTCGGTCTGCGCGCGCCCCTTTTCATAGCTTTGCAAAAGCGCCTGAAGCTCGGCGATAATGCCCGCAAGCGTTTCTAGCGTCTCTTCCGCGGCGCTTGGCGGCAAATCCTCTTCCGGGTAGTCCGCGCAGGCTTGGAAATGCGCAAGAAGGCCGGACAGCGTGTCGTAAAGGCGCGCGTAGCGCTTTTCGATAACGCCGGAAATCTGCCCCGCCGCGTTGTACGCCGCGTCAAGCGTCTGCGCCGCGATAAGGTCGCGCACGGCCTCGGCCTGGGAAAGGTTCAGCTTGCCGTTCAGGAACGCGCGGCGCGTGAACTCCCCGGCGCGGGCGGGCGCGGCCCCGTTCTTCCAAAGCGCGGAAAGGACGGCGTTAAGCACAAGCAGCGACCCGTGCATCTGAAGCTCGGCCACGTCCTCGCCCGTATAGCTTTTCGGCGCGCGCATAAGCACGCAGAACCCCTCGTCAATAACGCGCCCGTCAATGCTTATCCGGCCAAGAACCGCCCTGTGGCTGCCCCGGCGGTCAAGCGGCGCGCCGCCGGAGGGGAAGAACACCGTCTGCGCCAGCGCTACGGCGTCCGGCCCGCTTATGCGTATTATGCCAAGCGCCCCGGAAACCGGCGGCGTGGCAAGCGCCGCAATTGTTGTCGTCATGGGAAACACTCCTCTATTGATGTGTTTTACAACCTTCGGCGTTTAAGCCAAAAGATAAGGCCGGACAGGAAAACGGCGGCGGGAAGCGCGAAGACAAGGGCGGCGGAGATGATTATCGCGGGCAGGCCGGTTATATTCATAACGGCCGAGGTAAGCGCCTTCGCCGGGATAACAAGACCCGACGCCGCCCCCGTGGGGGTAAGCCACCGCACGGTGTCCCCGGACAGCCGCGTGTTCAGATAGACAAGCTCGCTAAGCATAACGTCATGTGAAAGCGAAAGCGGCAGGACGAGAAGGGACGAACCCTCGCCGCCGCCGTACGCGCTTACCGCGCCGACGGTGAAAGGGCCGGAAAGGTCGTCCTCCGCCCGCGCCGGGGACGTGTTTTCGCTTGACAGCGCGCGCCCGTAGGACGAACCGGAGGTTGTCAGAAGCGGGCTTACCCCGGTATCGTCCCCATCTGTTGTAAGCCCCCTTGGGAACGCCAGCAAGGGCAGAATACCCGTGTCCATAGAAGAAGCGAACATCTCGTGGGGCTGCACCGCGGGGACGACATACTCGGAGGAGGACACGCGCTGGACGTCGTCAAAAACGCGGAAGTCCCCAAGCTGTATGCCCCGTGACGCAAGCCACGCCATAAGTCTTTCCGGCCTTTCCTCTGCCGCGAGATAGACAACGCTTCCGCCGCGAAGGGCAAAGCCGTCAAGCACGGAAAGTTCCTCTTCACTGAAATCGGTCTGCGGCGCGGCAATGACAACGACGTCCGTCCCGTCCGGAATGCCGGAAACGGCAATACTGCGGCTTTCCGCCGCGAAACCGTTTTTCGCGAACATGTCGGCGTAGATGCTAAGGCTGTATACGTCCGTGGACGCCTCGCCGTGACCGGTTGTAAAAACCGCGCCGGGGACTATCTCCGCGCCCACGTACAAAAGCGCGCCCGTAAGCTCCTGCTCGATGGTATAGCCCGTTATCGTTCCGATTCCGGCGGCGTAGTCCGTTTCCGTCTGGAAATAGGAAGACGAGGGGATATGCTTATTTCGCCGCGGCCCCTCTACCACGATGTCCCCCTGCGTCACGTCACCCACGCCGAAGCGCCCGGATACATCGGCGCTTATCTGCGCATCAAGGTACTCAAGGCGCACATTGCCGCCGGACAGGAACACATACTGCCCAAGAAACTCGGGAAAGTTAAGCCCCGTGCTTGCGGTAAATTCGCGGGTGTCCGTTTCGCTTGCGAGCATATATATGGTGGCCGGGTAGTGCATGTCGCGCAGGATATCCCCCGTCTCGTCCGAAAGCGCGTATATTTTATCGCGGGTGAGATCCGCCTTAAGAGAAAGGCGCTCGGTCACGCTTCCCGCAAAGATATTTATACCGATAAACGCCGCGAAAGCAAGCCCCGCCGCCACGGCGGACACCGCGCCGACCCTTTTCCGCCTAAGCACAAGCGCGCAGAAGAAAAGGAACATCGCGCAGGCGCTTATAAAAAACACAAGGTCGTCAAACGCAAGCAGCCCGGAGGATACCGTATCATAGCGCGAAAACACCGAAAGAAACGTAAACGCCCGCGTAACCCACGTCGGCATAGACTCGCCAAGCGACGCCGCCGCAATGTTAAGGACGTAAAGCGCGAAGAACGCGCCGTACGCGCCCGCCGCGGCGATAAGCTGATTCTCGGTAAGCGAGGAGACGAACATGCCGACGGCGACAAACACCCCCGCCAAGCAGAAAACGCTTATGTAATTGCCAAGCACCTCGGCGCGTATGGGCGTTCCGAACGCGGCGACAATCAGCACCCACAAAAACGTGAAGGCGAGGGTAAGCGCGAAGACCCCCATACAGGCGAAAAACTTGCCCAAAACAATATCCTTGGGGCGTACCGGGGCGGTGAAAAGAAGTTTGTCTGTCCCCTGTTTATACTCCTCGGAGAATACGCGCATAGTCAGTATCGGCACGGTGAACAGAATAATCAGAAGCATCGTCGCGAACACGGGCGTCAGGACGGCCGAGGCGCTTAGGATATTGTAAAGCACAAAAAATGCGTTCATAATAATCAGGAACACGGATATGAACACAAATCCGGTCATAGAGGTGAAGAACGCGCGGAAATCGCGTCTGAAGACGGCGCTCATCGCGTTTCCCCCTCCGTGCCGCCGGACTTCTTCGGGCGCTTTCTGCCTGTATGGGCGGGCGGCTCTTCGGTAAGCTTAATAAACGCCTCTTCAAGCGTAAGCGCGTGCGGGCGCATCATAAGTATCGGATAACCGGCGTCGGCAAGCGCGGTAAAGAGTCCCCGCCGTATATCCGTATCCGCAAGAGGGGTTACAAGAAAGTCGTGGGTGCGCGGTTCGGCCTCGCCGGCTGGTTCGGCGCTTTTAACGCCCGTCAGTCCTTTCAAAAGCCCGCGAACCGCGCCTTTCGGTCCGGCCACGCGTATAAGAAGGCGGCCTTCGCCGCTTTGGGTAAGCTTTTCCGGGGCGGCGTCCGCGACAAGCTCTCCCTTGGAAACAACAAGTACGCGCTCGCAGACGGCGGATGCCTCGCTTAAAATATGCGTGGACAGTATGACCGTGCGGGATTTCCCAAGCTCTTTAATAACGCCGCGCATCTCCGCAATTTGGCGCGGGTCAAGCCCGGAGGTGGGCTCGTCCAATATAAGCACGTCCGGGTCGCCGATAAGCGCCTGGGCAAGCCCAACGCGCTGTTTGAACCCCTTTGACAGATTGCGGATAAGCCGCCCGCCTGCGCTTTCTATGTCAGTAAGCCCGGCAATCGCGCCGATATGCTCTTTCCGCGACGGCGCGCGCACGCCTTTAATCCCATATACAAAGTTCAAATATTCGTTTACGGTCATATCCGTGTAAAGTGGCGGCTGTTCGGGCAGATATCCGACATGACGCTTCGCTGCAAGCGGCCTTGCCAGGATATCCGTCCCGGCGATGCTTGCCGTGCCGGACGTGGGGGTCAGATACCCGGCGAGTATGTTCATCGTGGTGGTCTTCCCCGCGCCGTTTGGCCCCAGAAACCCGACAATTTCGCCCTCTCTCACCGTAAAGCTTATATCCGAGATGCCGCGGTTCCCGCCGTATGTTTTTGTAAGCGCCGAAACCTCGACCATA
>JAISVI010000157.1 GCA_031271665.1 Oscillospiraceae bacterium | reverse complement strand
CCGCCGGAGGAAATACCCGTTAATAGCATTGTGCTGATCACCCATGACGGATGGATCACCGGCAATGGAGATGTCTATATCGTGTATTTAATTCAGGTTTCAGACCGTCTGCCGGAAACCGCGTAGCCATCAGCTTATGTCCGCAAGCTCCAGATACTCCGCGCCGTGTTCGGTGATAAAGTCCTTGCGCCCCTGAAGGTTGTCGCCCAGAAGAAGGTCGAAGACCTCGGCGGTCTTTTGCGCCTCTTCCGGCATAACGCGGATAAGGCGGCGGCTTTCCGGGTTCATCGTGGTCATCCACATCATGTCCGGCTCGTTTTCGCCAAGCCCCTTCGAGCGGCTTACCCGCGCGGACTTGGGGCGACCCCATGACTCCAGAATACGCTCTTTCTCCATGTCGGTATAGGCAAAGGCCGTCTTGTCCTTATAGGTAAGCTCGAAAAGCGGGCTTTCCGCGATATAGACAAACCCTTCGTCAATAAGGGCGGGGGTAAGCTTGTAAAGCATCGCGAGGATAAGGGTGCGTATCTGGAAACCGTCCACGTCCGCGTCGGTGCAGATGATTACGCGCTTCCAGCGAAGGCCGGAAAGGTCAAAGGCCGAAAGCTCTTTGACTTTCCCGCGCACCTCCGCGCCGCAGCCAAGCACTTTTATTAAATCCGTAATAATCTCGTTTTTGAATATCCTTGCGTACTCGCTTTTAAGGCAGTTAAGTATCTTGCCGCGCACGGGGATAATGGCCTGGAAATCGCTGTTGCGCGCTTGGATACACGCGCCCATTGCCGAGTCGCCCTCTACGATGTAAAGCTCGCGCCTTTCGGTGTCGCGGGTTCTGCAGTCGTGGAATTTCTGTACGCGCGTTGCAATGTCAAGGCCGCCGGACATCTTCTTTTTAAGGCCGAGGCGGGTCTTCTCCGCCGTTTCGCGGCTTCGCTTGTTGACCATTACCTGCGCGGCGATAAGCTCGGCCTCGGACTTGTTCTCTATAAAGTAAACTTCAAGCCGCGACTTCAGAAATTCCGTCATGGTATCGGTGACGAATTTGTTGGTGATGGCCTTTTTCGTCTGGTTTTCATAGCTTGTCTGGGTGGAGAAGTTGCTGCTTACAAGCACAAGGCAGTCGCTTATATCCTGCCACGAGGGCTTGCTTTCGCCCTTGTTATACTTGTTGTTGACCTTCAGCCACGCGTCAATGGCGGACACGAACGCGCTTTTCGTCGCCGCCACGGGCGAGCCGCCGTGTTCCAGGAAAGAAGAGTTGTGGTAATGCTCCTGAAGCGCGGCGGTCTGTGAAAAGCAGAAGGCAACGCCAAGGCGCACCTTGTACTCGGGTTTGTCCTCGCGGTCGCGCCCGCGCCGCTCGGCGTCCCAGAACACGGGTCTTGTAAGGAACGCCTTCGCGCCGTCCGCCGCGCCGGAGTCTTCGTCTTCGCCGCCGGGCTTGACGCCGGACTGCTCTTCGACGATTTCGTTGACATAGTCCGCGATGCCGTTTTCGTATACGTACTCGCGGCTTTCGCCCTTGTAGTCAAGCAGGAAGACAACGCCGGGGTTGACCACGGCCTGACGCCTAAGGGCGTCGAAATAGTATTCTGCGGGTATGGCTATGTCCGTAAACACCTCTAAATCGGGCTTCCAGCGGATAAGCGAGCCGGTCTTGCGGCCTTGGTACGGCTCTTTTCCAAGTTCCTTGCCGGGCTCGCCCACGATGTTGCCCTTTTCAAAGCGCAGGGTGTACGTAAAGCCGTCGCGCCGCACCTGGACGTCCATGTACTGCGAGCTGTACTGCGTGGCGCAGGAGCCAAGGCCGTTAAGGCCAAGCGAAAACTCATAATTCTCGTCCCCGGCGTGGTATTTGCCGCCTGCGTACAGTTCGCAGAAGACAAGCTCCCAGTTAAAGCGGCCCTCTTTCTCGTTCCAGTCCACGGGGCAGCCGCGCCCGAAATCCTCGACCTCGATAGAGTCGTCGGGGAACACGCGCACGCGTATCTGTTTGCCGTGTCCCTCGCGCGCCTCGTCAATGGAGTTGGAGAGTATCTCGAAAAACGCGTGCTGACAGCCCTCCAGCCCGTCCGAACCGAAGATGACCCCCGGGCGCTTGCGCACCCGGTCGGCCCCCTTCAGCGAGGATATGGATTCGTTTGTGTACTCCTGCTTACGGCTCATCGCGTTTCACGTCCTTATCCGTTGATTGCCCTTTTCATCGCTTCCGCGTACTCCGCCACCGGCTTCACGCAGTTTTCGCCGTGTTGGGCGATGATGTTCACTATCGCGCTTCCGACGATAACGCCGTCCGCGACGGCGGCCATCTCCCGCGCCTGTTCGGGCGTAGTGATGCCGAAGCCGACCGCGCAGGGTATTTCCTTAACGCTTTTTACCGCGCTTACCGTCTCCCTTATGTCGGCGGTAAGCTTTTCGCGCATACCCGTAACGCCCATCGACGACACGCAGTAGACAAAGCCCTGCGCTCCGGCGGCGATGCTTTTGATGCGCTTTCCGGAGGTCGGCGCGACAAGGGGAATTGTAATAACGCCGTATTTCGCGCACAGCGGCGCAAGCTCGTCGTTCTCTTCGGGCGGCATGTCCGGGACAATAAGCGCGTCCACGCCGCATTCGGCGGTTTGGCGCATAAAGCTCTCCGCCCCGTAGGTAAACACCGGGTTAAGATACGTAAGGAACACAATGGGAATCTGCGTGTTCTTCCTTATGCGGAGCATAAGCTCAAAAAGCGTGTCGGTGGTGAAGCCCGCGGAAAGCGCCCTCGCGTTGGCGGCCTCGATAACCGGACCCTCCGCCACGGGGTCTGAGAAGGGGACGCCGATTTCTATAAGGTCGGCCCCGGCCTTCTCAAGCGCGTAGATAAGCTTTTCCGTGATTTCCGGCGAGGGGTCGCCCGCCGTTATAAAGGGGATAAAGGCCTTTTTGCCCTCAAACGCCCGCGCAATCCTATTCATACAAATCCTCCCCCATATACCGCGCTATGGCGGCAACGTCCTTGTCTCCGCGCCCGGACAGACAGATGACCACAACGGAGTCCTTTGGCATCCCCGGCGCGATCTCCATCGCGTGGGCGACGGCGTGGCTGCTTTCAATCGCGGGGATAATACCCTCTGTGCGGCTTAGGTATCCGAACGCCTTGACCGCCTGGTCGTCCGTGACGGGTACGTACTCGGCGCGCCCGCTGTCGAACAGATACGAATGCTGCGGCCCCACGCCGGGATAGTCAAGCCCGGCGGAGATGGAGTACACGGGCGCGATCTGCCCGTACTTGTCCTGGCAGAAATACGACTTCATGCCGTGGAAGATGCCCTTTGTGCCGGTGGTAAGCGTGGCGGCGTGCTTATCCGTGTCAACGCCGTGTCCCGCCGCCTCGCAGCCGATAAGCCTCACGGAGGCGTCGGGTATAAACTCCGAGAAAATGCCGATGGAGTTGCTTCCGCCGCCCACGCAGGCAATAACCGCGTCGGGCAGTCTTCCGTTCTCGGCCTGGGCGACCTGAAGGCGCGTTTCGCGGCCGATAACGCTTTGGAAATCGCGCACGATGGTTGGGAACGGGTGCGGCCCAACGGCGCTTCCAAGCACGTAATGCGTGTCGTGCATACGCGTGGCCCACTCGCGAAGGGTTTCGTTCACCGCGTCTTTAAGCGTCATTGTGCCGCTTAGAACGGTTTTCACCTCCGCGCCCAAAAGCTTCATGCGATAGACGTTAAGCGCCTGACGCTCGGTATCCTCTTTGCCCATAAAGACGACGCATTCCATGCCGAACAGCGCGGCGGCTGTCGCCGTGGCCACGCCGTGCTGACCCGCGCCCGTTTCGGCGATAAGGCGCGTTTTGCCCATGCGCTTTGCCAAAAGCGTCTGGCCAAGCACGTTGTTGATTTTGTGCGAGCCGGTGTGGTTCAAGTCCTCGCGCTTGAGATAGATTTTCGCGCCGCCAAGGTCTTTCGTCATTTTCTCGGCATAGTAAAGCCGCGAGGGGCGGTTGGCGTAGTCAGTGAACAGCGTTTCAAGCTCTTTTACAAACGCTTCGTCGTTTCTGTACCTTTCATAGGCATCCTCCAGTTCGTGAAGGGCGTTCATAAGCGTTTCGGGGACGTACTGCCCGCCGTGAACGCCGAATCTGCCTTGTTTCTGCATTATAAACTCCTCGCTTTCTCGATTAGAATCCGTATTTTTTCGGGGTCTTTTACCCCGTCCGTCTCCGCGCCGCCGCTTATGTCAAGGCAGTACGGCGCAAGCTTTGCCGCGTCGGCAAGATTGCTTTCGTCAAGCCCGCCCGCCAGAAACCACGGCATATCAAGCCTTGGGATGACCGACCAGTCGAAACTCTTCCCCGAGCCGCCGCGCGCGCCGTCAAGCAAAAGCATGTCCGCGCCCATATTACGCGCGTTTTCGATACTCTCCGGCGTCACGCCGCAAACGGCCTTGATAATGGGCTTATCCGTAAGTTTGCGCAGACGCGCGATATACTGCGCGTCCTCGCTTCCGTGAAGCTGGGCAATATCTATAACGCCCCGGTTAAGAAGCGCGGCCGCGTTCTCCGGCGTTTCGTCTGCGAACACGCCCACGGCGCTTACCGCGTTTTCAAGCATTCCCCTAAGCTCGCAAAGGGTATCAACGCTGACGCGCCGCCTGCTTGGGGCAAGCACGAACCCGGCGTAATCGGGCTTGCAGGCGTTGACGGCCAGAATATCCCGGACGCGGCTTAACCCGCAGATTTTAATCTTCACGCGTCCCTCCCGCGCCCCTAAGCGCTTCCAGCGCGCCCGCCGGGTCGCCCGCGCGCATAAGCGTTTCGCCGACAAGCGCCGCGTTTACGCGGTGTTCGCGCAGACGCCTTATATCCTCCGCCGAAGTGATTCCGCTTTCGGCCACGAACAGAACGCCCTCCGGCACCCGCCATCGCAGGGCCATACATATCCCCAGATCGACATTGAAGGTTTTTAAGTCGCGGTTGTTCACGCCGACGATACGCGCCCCGGCGGCAAGCGCCGTGTCAATCTCCCCGGCGGTATGGGTTTCGACAAGGGCGGAAAGGCCAAGCCTGTCGCAAAGCGCAAGCGCCTCGCGCAGAAACGCACCGTCAAGAATCGCGCATATAAGAAGCACCGCGTCCGCGCCAAGAACCTTAGACTCGTAAATCTGGTACATATCCACGGTAAAATCCTTGCGCAGTACGGGAAGGTTCACCGCGGCGCGTACGGCTTGTAAATCCGCGTCGCCGCCCTGGAAGAAGTCCGGTTCGGTAAGCACGCTTATTGCCGCCGCGCCGCCGCGCTTATAGCTTTTCGCGGTTTCCGCGCAGTCATAGTCCGGCGCGATAAGCCCCTTGGAGGGCGAGGCTTTCTTGCATTCGCAGATAAACGCGATATCCCCGCCGGTTTTAAGCGCGTTTTCAAAGCGGAAATCGCCCCGGAGCAGCGCGTCCGCGCGTTCGCGCAGCTCGCCCAACGGAATGCCTTCCTTCCGGGCGGCCACGCGGCGGCGCGCGTTCGCGGCGATTGTGTCAAGGATATCACTCATTGGTAAGCCTCACAAATCTCTCCATCTGCGCCATTGCCCGGCCGCTGTCGATAATCTCCCCGGCCGCGCGCACGCATTCGCGTATAGTTTTGTCGCCCCGCGCCATGTAAAGGCAGATGGCGCTGTTAAGCACTATGGCGTCGCGCTTGGGGCCGCGTTCGCCGCCCAGAACCCGTCGCGCTATCTCCGCGTTTTCGGCGGGGCCGCCGCCGGTAAGGTCTTCGGGACTGCAAAGCGAAAAGCCGAACTGGCGCGGGTCGAGGAAAAAGCTGTCCATCCTTCCGTCGCGCACCTCGCACACGGTGGTGGAGGAAGTAAGCGTGATTTCGTCAAGCCCGTCGTGGCCGTGAACCACCATCGCGCGCTTTACGCCAAGGTTCATAAGCACCTTTGCAAGCGGCTGGACAAGCGCTTCGTCATACACGCCGAGAAGCTGCATATTGGCTCCGGCGGGGTTGGCAAGCGGGCCGAGGATGTTGAATATCGTCCGCACGCCCATCTCGCGCCGCACGGGGGCGGCGTATTTCATCGAGGAGTGGTAAAGCGGCGCGAACAGAAAGCAAAGCCCGATCTCGCGCAGTATTTCCGCGCTGCGCCCGGCGGGGATGTCAAGCTTCGCGCCAAGCGCCTCCAGCACATCGGCGGAACCGCATTTGCTTGAAACGCTTCTGTTGCCGTGCTTCGCCACGGGAACGCCCCCGGCGGACACGACAAAGCTTGAAACGGTGGAGATGTTGAAGGTGAACGCCTCGTCGCCGCCCGTGCCGACAATCTCGCAAACGTCCGTGTCCGGGGCAAGCTTTTGGCAGTGTCGGCGCATAACCGCCGCGCAGGCGGTTATCTCGTCAATGCTCTCGCCCTTCATGCGCATGGCGGTAAGGAACGCGGCGATTTGCGCCGGGGTGCATTCCCCGCGCATAATCTCGTCCATAACGGCGCGGGTTTCCTCCTGGGAAAGATCCTCGCGTCCGACGGCGCGGCTTATGGCAGTGTTTATCATGCGGACACCCCGCCGATCGACATGAAGTTTTCGATTATCTGCGCGCCGTGGGGGGTAAGGATGGATTCGGGGTGGAACTGAAGACCGTAAACGTCGCACCCGCGCGCCTTGACGGCCATTATCTCGCCCTCACCGTCCTCGGCGATTACAAGAAGGTCGTCCGGCAGGGTGGCGCGCACAGCCGCGAGCGAGTGATAGCGCGCGGCGGCGATAAGCGGCGGAAGGCCGCGGAATATCGGGCTTCCGCCCGCGACGTGGATACAGCTTGCCTTGCCGTGCATAAGCTCTTTCGCGTGGCTTACCGTACAGCCGTATGCCTCGCAGATTGCCTGGTGCCCAAGGCATACGCCAAGGATCGGGATTTCGCCCCGCAGCGCCAGTATGACTTCCTCGCAGACGCCCGCGTCCTTTGGATGCCCCGGTCCGGGGGAAAGGATGATATGCGCGGGGTTAAGCGCGCGTATATCCGCCACGGTTATTTCGTCGTTGCGCCTTACAAGCAGCTCCGGGTTAAGCGCGCCCACGCACTGGGCAAGATTATACGTAAAACTGTCATAATTGTCAATTATAAGCGTCACAGCTCTGTCACCTCTCCCGCCCTTTTAATCGCGTCAATCACCGCTTCGGCTTTGTGCGCGGACTCTTCGTACTCTGTTTCCGGCACGCTGTCCGCCACAATGCCGCAGCCCGCCTGCACCGTGACGGTGTTCCCGCGCTTAACCGCCATGCGTATCGCGATACAGGTGTCCATATCGCCGCAGAAGTCCACATACCCGATTGCCCCGCCGTAAACGCCGCGCGGGCTTCCCTCAAGCTTATCAATTATCTGCATCGCCCGGATTTTCGGCGCGCCGGACAGCGTCCCGGCGGGCAGAAGCGCCCTTAGCGCGTCAAACGCGTCAAGGTTTTCTTTAAGCCGCGACTCGACCACAGATGTGATGTGCATTATCCGCGAATAGCGGTGGACAAGCTTGTATTCGGAAACCCTTACCGTGCCGTACTCCGACACGCGCCCAAGGTCGTTGCGCGCCAAATCGACAAGCATGTTGTGTTCGCTTAGTTCCTTCTGGTCGGCAAGAAGCTCTTTCTCAAGCGCCTCGTCCTCTGCGGGGGTCTTTCCGCGCGGGCGGGAACCGGCGACCGGGAAGGTTGACAGCTTCCCGTCCTGAAGCCGCACAAGCGTCTCCGGCGAGGCCGCCATAAGCTCCAGTTCCCCGGTACTCATACAGACCATGTAGGGCGAGGGGTTTGTGGTGCGCAGCACACGGTAGGCGTTTTGAAGGCTTCCCTGGTACTGGCAGGTAAAGCGGCGCGACAGTACGGCCTGGAATATATCGCCCTCCACTATATGGGATTTAACCGTGTCCACCATTTCGCAGAAGCGTTCCTTGTCCGCGTCGCAGGTAAATTCCGGCGCGTTTTGGGGCGTTTCCTCCGGCGGGGGCAGCGCGTCGGTTATAAGCGCCTTCAGCGCCGAGATATTGCGCATGGCCGTGTCCCAGCCGCTTTGAACGTCTTGCGTCTTCATGTTGTCGATAAGCGTAAGCTTCTGGCGCAGGTGGTCATAGGCGATTACCTTGTCAAAAAGCATAAGGTCAAAGTCGTTCACCCCGCCGCCGGACAGTTTAAGCGACGGCTCGGACACGCCCGCCACGGCGTAGCCGTAATACCCGACAAGCCCCCCCGTGAACGGCGGCATCCCCGGAAGCTTCGGGGCGCGGTAGCGCGCCATAAATTCCCGCAGCATCTCAAACGGCGTATCCGTACGCGTCGCCGTGACCGTGCCGTCCTCGTCATAAAGCGTATACTCGCCCTTCCGGTACGTAACCCGCGCGGCGGGGTTGAAGCCAAGGAAGGTGTAGCGCCCCCAGCGCTCGCCGCCCTCGACGCTTTCAAGCAGGAAATACTTCCCGCTGCGCGCCGCAAGCTTGCGCAAAAGCGCGATGGGCGTGATTATGTCGGCGTACAGCTCGCTGCAAATGGGGATAACCCTGTACTCCCGCGCAAGGTCTTTCACTTCGCTTAGACTTGGGAAAACCATGATAAAACTCCCTTCCTCTCTGTACATATAAAACCCGCGTCGGTGTCAAAACACCCGTCCGCCTTCGGCGGCCACCCTCTTTTCTAAAGAGGGTTTTGCAGGGGCGTGTCAATTGACAATGAACAATTGACAATTGACAATTTTGGGGTTGGTGTTTCGTAGGGGCGAACTGTGTTCGCCCGTGGGTTTGAGCGGCGCGTGGTGACCCGCTGTAGGGGCGGCGTTCTGCCGCCCGTTCCCCGGCGACGCAGTACACCGTTCGTCAACACACGACATGCCGAACATAGACTGACCGTGCGCGGAGAAACGCCATTGGTACGGTAAAGCGTTACCAAAGCCGCAGACTAAGCCCCCGTATAAGCGGAAAGTTCTTAGAAAACCAAGGGTTTTATAAGGCGCATTTCTTTGTTACTTTCTTTTGGCGAAACCAAAGAAAGTAAATCCGTTCCCCAAACCCTCTCCGCCACGCTGCGCGTGCCACCTCCCCCAAAGGGGGAGGCAAGGGGAAACACCTGCCGTCTGCGGGGGACGGGACGCTGAGGACAGCGTCCCCTACGGGGATGCGGGGGCGACGTCAATTGACAATGAACAATTGACAATTGACAATTGACAATTGACAATTTGGGTCAAAACACCCGTCCGCCTTCGGCGGCCACCCTCTTTTCTAAAGAGAGTTTTGTAGGGCGCGACGCCCCCGGCGCGCCACCCCCCAACGCAGGAGCGGCCATTTGCCGCCCGCAGAACCCTGCCGCCATAAGCGGGGCGCTCTTCGGCAAAATAAAAACAGACCTAAGCCCCAAAGGGACAAAAGCCTGCTGCTTCTGCGGTACCACCCTAATTGACGGCCGCAATGACCGCCCACTCACGCGCCAACACGCGTTCCCCCTTTGGTAACGGCGGGGTCCCCGTCGGCTACTACTCCCGCAAAGCGCCAAAGCGCAACGGTTTCGGGCCGCCCTCGCAAGTCCATTCACAACGCCTGTGCTGCCGCGCTTCCACCATCGGCGGCTCTCTGTGTACACCCGGACGATGCTACTATTCTTGTTCAACGGTTTCGGTTATTCGATTGTGGAATGAGTATAACACGGTTTTGCCGCGCTGTCAAGAAAAATTTTTGTTCTCTCAACGGCGGCTGCCGACGCGGCTTTTCGACGCGTACATCGACGCGTAAATTCCCCCTTGCATTTCCTTTTTTAGTTTGCTATACTCATAATGCTTTGGTCTATTTAAGAGAAAAGAGGGGAAGAAAATTGGAAAGCAGAATTAAAAAATACGTGGCCGAGTGCATCGGCACATTTGTGCTTGTACTTATGGGCTGCGGTGCCGCGTACTACATTGACGACGCGTACTATATGACGGGCGTTTTGGGCGTGGCGGTGGCCTTCGGTCTGGCCGTGACGCTTATGGCGTACGCAATCGGTCCGGTGTCAGGATGCCACATCAACCCCGCCGTCACGCTTGCCATGTGGATACGCAAGAAAATTTCCGCGGGCGATATGCTTGCGTATATGGTCGCGCAGTGCGCCGGGGCGTTTCTTGCGGTGTTCGCTTTCGGCGGTATCCTTGGCGCAAACTTTGCAACGGGCGGATACAATGACGTGACTAATTTGCCGGATGAATTTGCCGGCTTGTGCGTTGAAATCATTCTCACCTTCATATTTGTGTTCGTCGTTCTGGGCGTAACCTCGAAGAAGGAAAACTCGTCCGTGGCCGGGATTGTTATCGGCCTTGCGCTGACGGCGGTTCATATCCTGGGAATCCCGCTTACCGGGACCTCGGTGAACCCCGCGCGTTCGCTTGCGCCCGCACTTTACAACGGCGTGACGGAAAGCCTTTGGGTGTTTATCGTCGGCCCGTTCATCGGCGCGGCGCTCGCGGCGTTTGCTTCAATGTGGTTTCATAAGGAAACCGCGGAAAGCGCCCCGGCAAAACAGGCGGGCAAGAAATAGATTTCTTGTCCGCGCCGCAAAACCGAGAATTTGGCAGTTGCAATTTTCTATAAACTCTGCTATACTGCTTTGGCAGTGTTTGTAATCCAAGCGAGGAGGTGCATGGTATGGCTAAATGCAGTGTTTGTCAGAAGGGCGTTTCCTTCGGTATTGCCGTTTCGCACTCCCACCGGCGGTCTAACCGCATGTGGAAGCCCAACGTCAAACGTGTTAAGGCTGTCGTTGACGGCTCTCCGCGCCATATTTACGTATGTACGCGCTGTATGCGCAGCGGCAAAGTGACACGCGCGGTGTGATTGGTACGCTTCCAAAACCCGTGTTCGCCTGATGGCGGACACGGGTTTTTGAATATGTTGTAAGATTGTAAGAAATCCTTAATACTTTCCGGCGTCTTTTCTTAGAAATCGTTCCCTATAATCGTGTTTGGGGAAATTGGGGGGGATATTGAGTGACCGTTCTGATTTGCGACGACGACAAAGACATCGCAAACGCCATCGCCATCTACATGGAGCACGAGGGATACGAGACGCTGGTCGCCCACGACGGGCGTCAGGCGCTTGACCTTCTTGCGAAGCACGGGGCGCAGCTTGTCATTATGGACGTGATGATGCCGGTAATGGACGGCATACGCGCAACGAAGGAGATACGCGCGTCAAGCAATATCCCAATCCTTATGCTGTCGGCCAAAAGCGAGGACACCGACAAGATACTCGGGCTTGGGTTCGGCGCGGACGACTATGTCACAAAGCCGTTTAATCCGCTTGAGCTTATCGCCCGCGTGAAAAGCCTGCTTAGGCGCTTTACTCAGCTTGGCGGACAGACGCGCGCGGAAAGCGCGTCCGTGTTTGAAATCGGCGGGCTTTGCGTGGACGACGAACGCAAGACCGTCACCGTGGACGGCGCGGAGGCGCGCCTTACGCCGCTTGAGTACAAAATCCTGCTTCTGCTTATCAGAAATCCGGGGCGGGTATTCTCAATCGACCAGATTTACGAGCATGTCTGGGGCGAAGAGGCGCTTGGCGGCGGCGGGACGGTTACGGTGCATATCAGACGCATAAGGGAGAAAATCGAGTATAACCCCAAAGAACCCAAATATATTAAGGTGGTGTGGGGAATTGGATACAAAATGGAAAAGGCTGACGGCCCGGACAGGCGTTAAGGCGGCATGCTTTGCCCTTATCCTTGCGCTTGCGGCGGCTGTCGCGTGCCTTATGCTCGCCCAGGCAGTAAGCTACGACGCGGCGCGGCGTGGCGGCGAAGACTGGACAGAGCCTTTCGGCGTACCCGAAGAATACTACGAAGCGCGGCTTCATCAGGCGTATTACCATATCGCCGATATTGTCAACTATGGCGGCGAAGAGGAGATTTTGCGCGGCGACTGGCTTTCTTGGAATGCCACGGTGGACGAAGACGGAATGTACCAATACGAACTTATCGAAAAATACGGCTTCCGCGACATCCCGACCGTTCTTATAAGACGCGGCATCCCTGCCGGCGAAGACGACCCGGAGCTTAAGCGCCATTGGACGGACGCCGTGAACGCCCGGTTAAGCGCGTTCAGACTCGCCGTCGAGTGGCTTGAGGAAGAGCGGGCAAACGGCCTTGGTTGGTACGCGTCCATCCCAAAAGAGAGCGGGGGGATTATCGAATCCGGCGACGCCCGTATGGCCGATTTTGTGCCGGGTGACAATTCAACATGTCTTGTACACGATAACGGGGAAACTGAAATCCTTATAGAGGGCAAGTTTTCGGAGCGGTTTTTCTCCGATTATTATTACGGGAATGCCGCGAAGATTCGTATTTCATATACGCCCGGCGAAGTGGCGCGCGTGCTTGCCCTGCGCGGGGCGCAGTTTAACGGTTTCGTGCGCGCGGTCGTACTGTGCGGTATAATGACGCTGCTTGCGCTTGCTCTGCTTATTCCGCTTGTCTCCGGCGCGGGGAACAGGCCTAACGCAGACGGGCAAACCGAGAAAACGCCTTTGTATACTCTTTGGCTTGATGTAATACTCGTCATTTGCGTATTTGCGGGCGCAGGCATCGTCGGCCTTATTTACGCAATGACATCCGAGCATTATACCTTCTTTCTTGACATTGCCCATGCGGGAAACGCATTAAGCCTGTACGTGTTCACGGCGGCGGTCGCGGTTCTGTTCTCGGCCATTGTCACCGGGACTGTTCTGTGTATTGCCCGGCGCGTAAAGGCGGGGCGTTGGTGGCGGCACACGCTTTTGCATACAATCTGGCGGGGGATACGCCATATCGCAAGAAGGCTTTGGGCCGGGCTTCCGCTGGGGCTTCAAGTCCTTGCCGTGGCGGCGGCGCTTTGCGTTCAGCTTATTATGCTTGCGCTTAGCTATGACGCGGGACTTCTGCTTCTCGTCTTTATGATGTTCGACGTTGTCTGCCTTCTGCTGTTCGCCGTCAACCTTAGTATGCTTCAAAGGGGCGCGAAAAGGGCGGCCGGCGGCGATACGCCGAACTTCCCGGCGCTGCTTGGCGTCTTCAGCCGGCTTGCCGGATATATCGGCGCCATCTCGCAAAGCGTCGGCGCCGCGGTCGAGGCGCGCATAAAAAGCGAGCGCATGAAAACCGAACTTATAACAAACGTCTCGCACGATATACGCACGCCCATAACCGGGCTTATCGCCTATACGGATTTGCTTAACACCGAGGGGCTTGAAAGCGAACGCGCGGGGGAATACCTTGCGGTTATCACGCAGAAGGCGCAGCGCCTTAAAACGCTTACGGACGATTTGTTCGAGGCAAGCAAGGCCGCGTCCGGCAACATCACCGTACAGCCCGAAACGCTTGATTTGTGCCAGCTTGTGCGCCAAGTGCTTGGCGAAATGGACGAACGGATATCGCAAAGCGGGCTTGATATACGCGAAGGTCTGCCCGAACGCGCCCTTGTCCGCGCGGACGGGAAGCTTATGTGGCGGGTTATAGAGAATCTGCTTGACAACACGCTTAAATATGCGCTTGGTGGGTCAAGGGTGTATATCACGCTTGAAGAGAAGGAGACGCTTACGCGGCTTTATATCAAGAACGTTTCGGAGATGCCCCTTGGAAACATCGCGCCGGAAGAGCTTACCGAGCGTTTTAAGCGCGGCGACGAAGCCCGCGCCGGAGAAGGGGCGGGGCTTGGCCTTTCGATAGTCCAAAGTTTTATGACTGCCCAAGGCGGCGATTTTGCGGTGGAAATCGACGGGGATTTATTCAAGGCCTGCGTCACGCTTGGGAAAAGTTAAAAAGGTCGTTTCCCTCGCGGTCAATGGCGACGATAAGCGGCAGATCCGCAAATTCAAGGCGGTGTACGGCCTCGCACCCAAGGTCTTCGTACGCCACAGCTTCGCAGGAGATCACCTTAGAGGCGATAAGCGCCCCCGCGCCGCCGACGGCGCAAAGGTAAAGCGCGCGGTTTCGCGCAATCGCGCCGCGAACGGCAACGTCGCGCTGTCCCTTCCCGACGGTCGCGGAAAGCCCAAGGTCATAAAGCGCGGGCGCGTACGAATCCATGCGCCCGGACGTGGTCGGGCCGCAGGAACCTATTACGCGGCCCGGCGGAGCCGGCGTCGGGCCGGCGTAATATATCACGCTTCCCATAATCGGGAAAGGCGGTTCTTCCCCCTTGGAAAGCGCCTGCGCTATGCGCTTGTGCGCGGCGTCGCGCGCGGTATAGACAAAGCCGGAAAGCAGTATTGGCTCTCCGGCTGTAAGCCGCGTTTGCGGCAGATCGCTTACGTGAACGCGCCTCATTCAAACTCTTTCGGGACGAAATCGCGTATCATGGGGCTGCCCTGCTCTGTGAACAGGGCGGGGCTTTCGTCCTGCGGCAGCTGTTCGGCGGGGCTTTCAAGGATTTCCATGCGCGTTTCCTCCAAAGACTCCGGCTGTTCCTCGGGGACTTGCGGCGGGGTTTGGCTTCGTCCATGCACTTCCATAAGGGACAAAAACCGCTCGTTAAGTCCCGCAAAAAGGGCGCTTGCGTTTTGAAGGCTTATACGCGACCTTTCAAGCTCGGCCATGGCAAGCGGCGCGGCGCCCTCGATTTCCCCCATCCCGAAAATTATGTTGTTATACATCGCCATTTCGCGTTCATACCGGGCGATCTTTTCGTTAAGCTCTTCCACCGTTCCGGTAAGCGCGCCAATCTCGCCGCGGGCGTCGTCAAGCTCTATGCGCGTCGTCACAAGCGCCGCCCCGGCGCCCGCGCTTTCGCTTAGACGCCGCTCTTGATCCAGGGCGCGGCTCTCCAGCGCCGCGTTGCGCTCTTCGGACTCGACAAGCCGTCCGCGCAGGGAGGTAAGGGTTTCGCCCGCGCCGCCAAGCTCGTCCTTAAGCGCCGAGAATTCCGCGTGCAGGCGCTCCAGTTCGCGGGAAAGGCGGAACGCCTCCTGCTCTTTGTCCGCCAAAGCCGAAGAGCTTTCAAGAAGCTGGCGGTCTTTTTGCGCGAGAAGGCCGTCTTTCTCTTCCGCAAGCCGTTCGGCGGCGGCGGTATTTGCGCGTTCGGCCTGAAGCTCGTCCAGTTTGTGCCTTAATTCCAGACACTCGGCGCGCAGCTTATCGGCTTCCGAGCGAAGCGCGTCCGTCTCCTCGCGGTGTTCTTTCGCGGTGGCCTGGAGATAGGCCACCACATCCTGGCGGTTGAAGCCGCCCAACGGGTTTTTTCTGAATGATCGGTCGTTTTTTGCCACCACTGCGGATCACTCCCCCAAAAGACTGTCAAGTTCCTGTGAAAAAGCCTCTTTCCCCTGTAGGCCAACGATACGCGCCGCCTCTTGCCCGCCGCCGAATATAACCACCGTCGGAATCCCGGTGACCTCATACCGCTCGGCCAGTTCTCCCTCGGCGTCCACGTCAAGTTTGCATACAAGCGCCTTTCCTTCGTAATCGGCCGCAAGTTCTTCGATTATGGGGGCAAGCGCGCGGCACGGCCCGCACCAGGAGGCCCAGAAATCCACTAAAACGGGTATCTCCGACCCCAGCACCGTCTTCTCGAATGTTTCTGCGTTCAAATGCGTCACTAATTCGCTCATTACCGTGACCATACCTTTCTTCTGTATAATATTTCCAAATATCGCGCGTTCGCGATGTATTTCCCAACACCTTAAAATCAGTCCTGTCTGGATTATAACACCATTATTCTGCAAAGGCAATAAAATATTCGTGAAATATTCATGAAAAAGCCCATCTTGACAGAATCTATAAAATATCGGAAAATAGAAGGGCGATACCTTATTTTACCGCCGATTACCGGGAGGAACTTTTTTTGGAACTTAGAAATATCGCAATCATCGCGCATGTTGACCACGGCAAGACGACCCTTGTGGACGAGATGCTGGCGCAGGCGGGCGCGTTCCGGGAAAACCAGTCTGTCGCCGAGCGCGTTATGGACTCCGGCGACTTAGAGCGCGAGCGCGGAATCACTATTCTGGCGAAGAACACGGCAATTCGCTATAAGGGCGTTAAAATCAACATCGTGGATACGCCCGGCCACGCCGACTTTTCCGGCGAGGTAGAGCGTATACTGAAAATGGTGTCCGGCGTCCTTCTGCTTGTTGACGCTGCGGAGGGGCCGATGCCGCAGACGCGCTTTGTGCTTGGGCGCGCCCTTGAACTTGGTCACAAGGTCATTGTGGTGGTCAACAAGATCGACCGCCCGGACGCGCGCATATACGAAGTCGTGGACGAAGTGCTGGAGCTTCTTATGGATCTCGAGGCGACGGACGAACAGCTTGATTCGCCGATGCTGTTCTGTTCCGGGCGCGCCGGGACGGCCTCGCTTGCGCCGGAGGACGCGGGAAGCGACCTTACGCCGCTGTTCGATACGGTTTTAAGCCATATACCGGAACCGGACGTGCAAAGGGACGGCCCCGCGCAGCTTTTGGTAAGCTCTATCGACTATAACGAGTATGTGGGGCGTATCGGCATCGGGCGCGTCGAACGCGGCGTTATCCGCGCCGGGCAGGATGTCACGGTCTGTAATATCAACAGCCCCGGCACGTCCTATAAGTCCAAAATAGTCAATCTGTACGAGATAGAGGATTTGCGCCGCGTTCCCGCCGAAAGCGCCGAGGCGGGGGAGATCGTGTGCTTCTCCGGCGCGGAGAACATCACCATCGGCGACACCGTCTGCGACCCCTCGCAGGCCGAGCCGCTTCCCTTCGTGCGCATCTCCGAGCCGACGATAGAGATGACGTTCAGCGTAAACGACTCGCCCTTCGCGGGCAGAGAGGGCAAGTTCGTCACAAGCCGCAACCTGCGCGACAGACTGTACCGCGAGCTTTTGAAGGACGTTTCGCTGCGCGTGGCCGATACCGTAACCACCGAGGCATGGAACGTTTCGGGGCGCGGGGAGATGCACCTTTCAATCCTTATGGAAACCATGCGGCGCGAGGGATATGAGTTTCAGGTCTCCACGCCGCGCGTGCTGTACAAGGAAATTGACGACCAGCGCCACGAACCGCTTGAGCGGCTTGTCTGCGACGTGCCGGAGTCCGCGGTCGGCGCGGTTATGGAGAAAATGGGCGCGCGCAAAGCGGAGCTTGCCCACATGAACCCGATGGGCGGGCGTATGCGCCTTGAGTTTCTGATTCCCTCGCGCGGGCTGTTCGGATACCGCAACGAGTTCCTTACGGATACGCGCGGCGAGGGCGTTATGTCCTCTGTGCTGGAGGGCTATACGCCCTTCAGGGGCGAGATCGCGCGCCGCCAGAACGGTTCGCTTGTCGCGTTTGAAACGGGCGAGGCGGTGGGCTATGGCCTTTCCGGCGCGCAGGAGCGCGGCGTGCTTTTTATCGGCCCGGGGACGCAGGTCTATGCCGGGCAGATAGTGGGGCAAAACGCGAAAAGCGACGATATGACGGTGAACGTCTGCAAGCGCAAACAGCTTACCAATATACGCGCGGCGGGAAGCGACGACGCCCTGCGCCTTACGCCTCCGCGCGTTATGAGCATGGAACAGGCGCTTGAGTATATCGCGGACGACGAGCTTTTGGAGATTACCCCGCGCAGTATACGGCTTCGCAAGCGCGTCCTGTCGCACGAACAGCGCATGAAAATGCGAAAGAAGGACTAGGGGATTGGAAAGAGACTTGACCTGCTGTGTCACCGGACACCGCCCGCAGGGGCTGCCGTGGGGCTTTGACGAGGACGACGACCGCTGTGACGCGCTGCGGCGGCATCTGCGGCAAACGGTTAAAGAGCTTTACGGGCGCGGCTTCCGCCGCTTTATATGCGGTATGGCGCTTGGGGTGGACATGATGTTCGCCGAAGCCGTCTTTGGCGAACTTCCGCCCGAAGCGGCCATGGAGGCGGCGATACCCTGCCCAAGCCAGCCAAGCGCCTGGCCCGCCCTTCAGCGCGAGCGGTACAGGTCTATTTTAGAGCGCTGCGCGCAAACCCATATGCTGTCCCCGTCCTACACCCCGATGTGTATGCAGCTTAGGAACGAGTGGATGGTCGCGCAGTCCGGCGTGGTCGTCGCCGTTTGGAACGGAAGCCCGCATGGCGGTACCTACCGGACGCTTGAATACGCAAGACGCCTTGAGCGCGAAATTATACTTATCCGAGTTTGAAAAGCGCCCACGGGGCGCTTTTCTTTTTTGAGAATATGTCAGAATTCGGCAATTACGGCGGGTTCTCATAATCGGGAAGCGGTTGACAGCCTTATCACTTGATGATAAAGCTGAATTTTTCGCTTTTGGGGCTTTTAACGTCAGCTTTCTCCGGGAAGTCCGCGGATTTTTAATCCTCAAAAAGCGCTTGCTGGCATATTGCACATATATCCGCCTCGTATTACGACTACACAGGGCATGTTTCACAAAGGTTCTCATTTCCGATACTGTTTCCAAGGTATCCAAAGGCTTGCTAGCACGGTGTTTGAATCCGGCTTGCGTGGGACGCACAATGCGCGTCCATGCTTTGGCGGCGCTTTCGCAAAGCATTGGTCTTTCCTTTCGGTGAAAGATATAGTATAATAGCCCATCTGGTTTTTGGGGGACGGTTTATGAAAACTACGCCGGTAAAGGGAACGCGCGACATCCTTCCGCGCGAGTCGCGCCTTCGCGATTACATGCAGTCCGAGATTTTACGCGTCTACCGTGCCGCAGGGTTCGAGCGCATAGGGACGCCCGTGTTAGAGGATATCGGCAATCTGCGCCAAAGCGAGGGCGGGGAAAACCTTGGGCTTATCTTTAAGGTGATGAAGCGCGGCGAAAAGCTTGAAAAGGCGCTTAGCGAGGGGGGCGACCCCGCCGACATCGGGCTTCGCTATGACCTTACCTTGCCGCTGGCGCGCTTTTACGCCATGAACCGCGCAAAGCTTCTTTCGCCTTTTAAAGTCATACAAATTGACCGCGCTTTCCGCGCGGAACAGCCGCAGCAGGGGCGTCTACGCGAGTTTTACCAGTGCGACATAGACATCCTTGGCGACGAAAGCCCGAACGCCGAAACCGAGCTTCTTGCCGTAACGGCGAGGGCGCTGCTTACCCTTGGGCTTACCGGGTTTACTATTAAAGTGAATGACCGTCGGATTCTGGACGCGCTGCTCGGCGCGCTTGGCTTCGCTACGGAGGAGTACCCCGCGGTCTTCGTGGCGGCGGACAAGCTTGACAAGGTCGGCGCAAGCGGCGTTCGCGCGGAACTGCTTGAAAAGGGTCTGGGCGAGGAAAAGGTTGACGCGCTTCTGGGAATCCTTGAGGAATCGGACGGTTTGGACGCGGCGGAAAAGCTTTGCGGAGATTTGCCCGCGTTTTCCTCGCTGCGCGATATACTGCGCGTCTCGCGAGATCTGGCGGGGGACGATTACAATGCGGTTTTCGACCTTACGCTTGTGCGCGGGCAGGGTTACTACACCGGCACGGTATTCGAGATTTCCGTACCCGGATTTGGCGGTTCGGTCGCCGGGGGCGGGCGCTATGACCGCATGATCGGCAAATTCTGCGGAGAGGACGTCCCCGCCGTCGGCTTTTCCATCGGCTTCGAGCGCATCTGCGCCATTCTGCTTGAAAGGGGTTTCTCTATCCCCGGCGAAAGGCCGCGCGCCGCCGTGCTTTACAAAGCCGGGGATTTCCCCGCCGCCTGCGCCCGCGCCGAGGCGCTTCGCGAAAACTTTGACGCCGCCGTGTACGCCATGCCGAAAAAGCCGGGGCCGTTTATCGCGCGGCTTGCGGAAAACGGATACGGCTTCATTCAGGTGATTGGCCGCGACGGGGACATAAGGCCGATTTCGTAAGAAAACCCCTGTATAACAAAAGAAAAGGCAGGTTATTGCGTGAAAAGTATACGCGTGAAGATTATTTGCACATTCGGTGTTCTTGCCGTTCTGGCGGCAGTGTTTGCCGTGGCGACCGCGCTTTCGTCCCAAGCCGCGATAGAGGAACTGGCGTCCGGCGGCGCGGAGACTGTGCCGCAGCTTCGGCTCCTTTCTGTTTGGGCGGCTTGCTTTGCCGCCTTATTCTTTGTCACGGCAGGGGTTTTCGCGGTTTTGCTTTCAAGGCATATATCAAAGCCGGTGGGCTTCCTTGCCCGCGCGATTTCCGGCATTGCCGCCACGGGCAATATCTATCTTGACGACGCGGCGTATAAGGAAACCAAGCGCCTTAACAAACGCGGCGACGAAATTGGCGGAATGTCGCGCAGCGTCGGGGATATGCTTGCGATGTTCCGCGACAAGATAAAGTCGCTTAACGCCGTTGCGAAGGGCGATTTGTCCGCCGAGATAGCCACGCGCTCGCCAAAGGATTCGGTCGGGACGGCGCTTTCGGATATGGTAAGCGGTCTTAACGCCATGTTCGCCGATATCTTCGCCGCGTCCGGGCAGGTAGAGGCGGGATCCTACCGCCTTGCCGAGGGGGCGGGGGCGCTTGCGCAGGGCGCGGTGCGCCAGGCCGAGACAATCGAATTCCTAAGCGGGGCGATTACCGACATATCCCAAAAGACCGCGCAAAGCGCCGGAATGGCAAGAGAGGCCGCCGCCCTTTCCGGCGGCGTTAAAACCCTTGCGGAAAAAGGCGGAAAGCAGATGGACGCAATGATCGCCGCCGTACGCCGTATAAGCGAGACAGGCGGCGAAATCGCGAAAGTCATCAAAATGATCGAGGATATAGCGTTCCAGACGAATATACTTGCCCTTAACGCGGCGGTAGAGGCCGCCCGCGCCGGACAGTCCGGCCAAGGTTTCGCCGTAGTGGCGCAGGAGGTGCGAAGCCTTGCCGAGAAAAGCCGTCACGCCGCCACGGATACCGGCGCGCTTATCGAAGAATCCGAGCTTCGTACGCGGCACGGCGTGGCCATTGCCGAAGAAACTGCCGCGTCGTTCGCCGCGATAGTGTCCGAGGTCAACAAAAGCGCGCTGCTTGCCGCCCAAATCGCAAACTCTTCCGACGACCAGGCGGCGGCAATCGCCCGGGTGCGGACAAACCTTCAGTCAATTAACAGCGCGGTGCGGCAAAACAGCGACACCGCCGAGCAAAGCGCCTGCGACAGCAAGGACGTATCCGGTCAGTCGGCGCTTCTGCAGCAGCTTCTTACGCGCTTTACGCTTCGCAGGTAAGCCCCTGAGAACCTTTATACGCGGGGATTTTTTGCAGTTAAGCTTACAACAAAGTAATAACTTGACAGTGCGTCCGCAAAGTGGTATTCTGCTCAAGGCGTGTTTTCCTTTGACAGGTAAAAGACGCAATAAAAGACAAGGAGAGGATACCATGAACAAGACATCGAAAGCGCTTGCCCTGACCCTTGCACTGCTTATGCTCACGGCTTTGCTGACCGCCTGCGGCGGCGGCGGGGGAATCCCGAGCGGCACGTACAAGCCCGCTTCCGCCCTCTTTGAAAGCATGGGTTCTATCGAGATCAGCGGAAACAGCATTACAATGAACATAGCGGGAACGTCGGCAGTAACCGCGTCTTATAAATTAGAGGGCGGCAAGGTAATGATTACTGAAGACGGTCAGTCTGTGGACAGCACTATCGAGTACAAAGACGGCTCACTTTGGCTTGGCGGCGCGGACGGCGGCGTGGAGTTTAAGAAGTAACTCTGCCCCGACCGAAAAAGTTCGTCCAATCCGCCCCTTCCCCGCGCGGGAAGGGGCGGATTTTTGCGTCTATGCGTAGATTTTAAGCGTAAATGTCGCGCCGATACCGTTTCCGCCGCCGTTTATTTCCACGTCGCCGCCCTGCCCGCGCATTATGGCAAGGGCAAGCGGAAGACCGATGCCAAAGCCCTTGTCACTGCGCGAACCCTTGAAACGGCGGAACAAGCCCGTAATCTCTTCGCTTGGTATCCCCGCGCCGCTGTCGGTGACGGAAATCCACGCGCATACCGGGTTCTTGCCGGACTCTATGCGGATTACGCCGCCGTCCGGCGAATACTCCGACGCGTTTTTCAAAAGGTTTGAAAGCGCCTCGGCTGTCCAGCGGCTGTCGCACAGCAGATCGGTGTCCCCGGCAACCTCCGCGCGCTGATTCCTTATCTCAAGCAGTATTTGAAGCGGGTCAAGCGCGAGCTTGGCAAGCGCGGACGCTTTGACGCTCTCGCGGGAAAACTCCACCGCGCCCGCGTCAAGCTTCGCCATTTTAAGAAGCGCGGAGACAAGCCACTCCATGCGCAAAAGCGAAGTCTTTATATTTGCCGCGAACTCGGCGGCCTTTTCCGGCGGTGCGTTTTCAAGAAGCTCGGCCATAATCATCATGGAGGTAAGCGGCGTTTTAAGCTGGTGCGAGATGTCCGCAAGCGTGTTTTTAAGCGTGTCGCGGTCGTGTTTAAGCGCGGCGACCTGTTCGTTTTTAAGGTTGGCAAGTGTGTGTATATCGTTTTTAAGTATGGAAAAAACGCCCTCGCGGTTGTCGCGCAAATCAAAGACTTGGCCGTCTATAATTCTGCGCACGTCCGCGGACAGCCTTTTAATATCCTTCTTTCTAATCGGCACGGTATCCAAGCCCCCGTACCGTTTCGATGCCTGCCGCCGCCCCAAGCTTTTCGCGAAGGCGCTTTATATACACGGTAAGCGTGTTGTCCTCGACGAAATTCCCCGCCGCGTCCCAAATGCTTTCAAGTATCTGCGCGCGGGTAAGAACCTGACCCCTGTTTGACGCGAACGTAAGCAGCAAACGGTATTCAAGCGCCGTCAAATCAAGCGGAGCGCCGCCGATATACGCCTTCCCCGCGCCCGTGTCAACGCTTACCGCGCCAAGCGTAAGGACAGAACGCCCCGCCCCGCCCCGCGAGTTAAGGGCGCGCTTTATCCGCGCAAGCAGTTCGCGCAGGCGGAAGGGTTTTGTAATATAATCGTCCGCGCCGCCCTCAAACGCCTTTACTATATTCCCCTCGTCGTCAACGACCGTAAGGAATATTATCGCGGCGTCCGCGCCATTAAGCGCCTTGCGCGCGTCAAAGCCCGTCCCGTCCGGAAGCTGCATGTCAATAAGCGCGAGGTCAAACCTTTCCCGCGCCGCCGCCTGCGCCGCCGCGCGGACATTTTCGCAGTGCGTGACCGCGTAGCCCTCGCGCTCAAGGGCGTACACAAGGCCGGACACAATCATCGCGTCGTCCTCGATAAGAAGGATTGTATTTTTCATAAGCCCTCCCGTTCGCATATTCTTTGAAAAGTGTATGCCCTATCGTATCCTTTGTGGGCATTTATGTCAATATTCATGCTTTGTAGAGCCGAAGACAAGAATTGACAAACCCTTCTGAATAGTATAGTTTTAATACAGGCTGGCAGCCCGGTTTATCAATGCCTGCGGCGGGTTACAGAAGGGGACGGGTTAATCGTGGAAAACGACAAAAAAGCCGCGTACGAGGCGCTTTACAAAGAATATTACACCTACATACGGGAAAAAGCCGACTGGTACGTTACCGACATATGCCCCAAAAGCGAGATAACGGCCGATGATTTGGCGCAGGAAACCTTTTTGGCGGCGTGGCGGGCAATGGACAAGCTTATTGATCATCCCAATTTATTGGGGTGGCTTCTTGTTACAATGAAAAATAAAGCCTTGCATCTCCGGCGGGATCTGACGCAGAGTTTAGAGGCTGTCAAAGTTATGATTGAGATAATGAAGGATAATATTCGCGCGGGGAGCGCGCGCCCGCTTGACATCATGTCCGAATTAAGCGAAATCGACGCCCAGGTGCTGCGGCTTTTTTACCTAAGCGAATTTAGCACGCGGGAAATATCAAAAATGCTTGGAATCACGGAAAACGCGGCGAGAGCGCGACTACATAAAGCACGGGTGCGACTAAGAATTTTGTTGAAAAAGAAAAAACTTTTAAAAGATGAGTAACATTTGGCACCCTTTTTTGGAATAAAGAGATAGGAGGGTTTTTTCAATGGAGCAGATGCTTGCGCGAATGACGTCACGGGAACTGCAAAATCTGATGGCTGTAATTCTGTCGTCCGAGACTGTTTCGGACGAGCAGATGCGCCTTTTGGATGACATTGCGAAAGAGGAAATAAGACGGGCCGAATACACTGGGGTGTCTGAAGAAAAGGTACAGGCAAGCTTCAGTGCGCTTATGCGGTATATAGAGGAAGACGAGGCCGCGCCGAAGCGCAGACGACTTCGCGGACGTAAGGCCGCAAAGACGCCGCCGCGCCCCCGGAGAGTCCGCTTTTCGCACCTTACCGCCGCGGCGATGGTGTTCGCCGCCCTCTTCATTGCCAACGCCGTTACGCTTGCCGCCGGGTTCGACTTCTTCGGCACGTTCGCAAGGTGGACGAAGGACACGGTGTACTTCGTATTCGGCAGCCCGCCGCCGTCCGAGTATCCCCAACCGTTCTTTGACAGAAACCCGGAGTACGTCTGGCTTGAAACGGCGCTTGAGGAAAACGGCGTCCAAATCGACCTTCCCAAATACCTGCCCGAAGGCTTTTATCAGCACGGCGTCGATGTGGATGGGTTTACCAATTATACTTGTATACTCGCTTGGTTTGTCGACGGTGAAAATTCCTTCAGCATAAGCATTGATCAAATACCGCCAAACGGCGTAAGCGGCGGTGCGGAAGTCAACCCCGAAAGGGGGTACGAGGTGTATAAAGACAAATATATGGTCTTAACCAACTATGAAAGGGTCGTCGCCATCTGGTTTCAGGGTTGTTATCAAATAACGCTGCAGGGTGATCTTGCCTTCGGGCAGTTAACCGATATTCTTGACTCTATTTGAAAGGGACGGTAAAAATGAAACGTGCGGTATCCTTAATCCTCGCGGTGCTTTTCCTGACCTCCGGCACGGCGGCCCTCGCGCGGGCAAGCCACCAAATAGCTGATGCTCGCGTCGACTGCATTCCCCAAGGCGGCGGGGTGATAGACGCTTTCGCCTTCATTAACGGAACGACCCCCTGGTGTACGCATATCGGCATTATGTCCGTTATACTGTACGAATGGGACGTTCAGACAAGCACATGGAAAAGTGTCGCCAGCGCGACTGACCAGTACAGCACCGAGCAATACGACGGCAGACACTCTTACGCGCTTACATACCAAGGCGTCGCGGGCAGGAACTACTATGCCTACGCGAAGTTCATCGCGGAAGACGCGTATGGCAGCGACACAAAATCCTTTACCTCGGGTACAGTGCGGGCGACGTAACCTTACCAGTTTCTACGGCTTTGGGGCGCGCGTAATTTCGCAGTCCTCCC
>JAISVI010000111.1 GCA_031271665.1 Oscillospiraceae bacterium | reverse complement strand
AAGCGCGGCGGCGGCCACGGGCTTTGACCAGCGCAGGTATATCTTCATAATGCGCTTAAAGGCGGCCTTCGCGTCGGCGGGCTTGGGCTTGGGCGCGAAGCGGGCGGCCCCGCCGCCGCCCCCGGCGCGCAGGGTTGGCTGTTTAACGCCGCTCATCGGCTTCCTCCTCGCCGCCCTCTACTTGGGATTTATAAATCTGTCTGTAGACGTCGCAGGTTTTCATAAGCTCTTCGTGGGTGCCGAACCCCGCCGTTTCGCCGTTTTCAAGGACGAGTATGGCATCGCAGAACATGGCGGTCGTACAGCGCTGCGTCACGACGACAAGCGTCCTTTTCTCCTCCGGGGACATAAGCTCGCTTCTCACCTTCGCCTCGGTTATCGCGTCAAGCGCGCCGGTGGCGTCGTCCAGCAGAAGGACGCCCGCGCGCTTTAAAAGCGCCCGCGCGATTGAAACGCGCTGTTTCTGCCCGCCGGAAAGGTTCACCGCGCCCGCGCCCAACGGACTTTCAAAGCCTTGGGGCATTTCTCCGATAAACCCGGCCTGCGCCCGCGCGGCCGCAAGACGCATCTGCGCGTACGTCGCGCCCGCGTCCCCCCAGCGAAGGTTTTCCGCAACGCTGCCGGAGAAGAGCGCGCTTTTCTGCGGCGCGATTGATACGGACGCGCGCACTTTCTCCGCGTTAAGGGTTTTTATGTCCGTGCCGCCAAGCAGTATGCGCCCCTGCTGAATGTCGTAAAAGCGCAGGCACAGCCAGCAGACGGTGGATTTCCCGCTTCCGGTCGGGCCGATTATGGCAAGGCTTTTGCCCGCTTCGACGGAAAAGCTTATGTCCCTAAGCGCGGGCAGCGACGCGCCGGGATAGGTGAAAGTGACGTTTTCAAAGGCCAGAGAGCAGCTTTCACGCAACGCGGCATTTTCCGGCGCGTCC
Organism: Oscillospiraceae bacterium; assembly: GCA_031271665.1. Classification (GTDB taxonomy): domain Bacteria; phylum Bacillota; class Clostridia; order Oscillospirales; family UBA929; genus WRLJ01. The sequence goes on along the minus strand of JAISVI010000111.1, from coordinate 10,241 downwards.
GCGATTTCCCCGCCTTGGGCGGCAAAATCGTCCCCGCAGGCGAACACTTCGTTTATGCGCGCGGCGGATGCCCGCGTGCGGACAAAGGTGTTGAATATATTGGTAAGCATAAGAAGCGCCGTTAAGATTTGCGCCATATAGATTATAAACGCGGAGATGTCCCCCGGTTGGGCAAAGCCCGTCTCGAACAGCGCGCTGCCCCAGTAGATGGCAAGCGCCGAGCCAAGCCCGACAGTAAGCGTCATAAGGGGCGAAGTGAACGTGATAATCATCTGGGACGCCGCGCCCCGCCTGCGAAGGGCGTCGTTTGACCCCTCAAAGCGCCCGCTCTCCTCATCGTAAGTGCCGAAGGCCTTTACAAGGCGGACGCCGGCAAGGTATTCCTGAACCACGGTGTTCATCTTGTCCGTCGCGCGCTGAAGCGCGGCAAAGCGCGGATAGGAAAGCTTCATGCTTATAAAAATAAGAAGCCCGATCACAAGCGTCACGCCGTAAATAATCAGGCTTAGGCGAAGGTTTAAGACCGAGGCCATGACAATGCTTCCGATACAGGAGATCGGGGCCTTCATAAAAATCCGCATCACGCTGTTTATAAACTGCGTGATTTGCGAGGTGTCGTTGGTCATGCGCGTGATAAGCGAGCCGCTTTCTATTTTGTCCGCGTCCTCCTCGGAAAAGTTCATAATCTTCGCGAAGAGGTCGCGCCTCAGCTCCGCGCCGATACGCTGGGACACGCGGGACGCCAGTATGTTGCGCGTTACCGCGAAGGCGGCCCCGCACCCCGTGGCGAGAAGCATAAGCGCGCCCCAATAAACGACGCTTTCAAGGCTTGCGCGCTCCACGCCCTGGTTGATTACGCGCGCCATAAGCGTCGGCCCCAGCAAATCGCAGAAAGCCTCGCACGCCACGCAGGTTATGGCGAAGATAAACGGTCGTATGTATTTTGGAAGGTATTTAAGATAAAGTTTCATCTTCGTAATCTCGCGGGAAGAAACTTCGCGCTATGCCAGACAGCGATTCTTCGCCGCCTTTTACTCTTTCCGCTGTCAGAAGCAAGTTAAATATTTCAACGGCCGCCCCTGCTACCCCAGTAATCCTTATAATACGGGAAATTTGTGAACTGTACTGACCTTTGAAGTGGCCGGACACAAACATAAAGTAGAATAATCTGACAGGTTCTGCGAAGTGTCTCCACCACTTATTTGGATTTTCCAAAGCGTCTCGGCGCTGATTTTCCTGAATGTAGCGCTGCATTTCATCTGCTTGTGCTATCGGTACGCTGTACCCCTCGGCATAGGCTTTAGTGTCGATAATAACACCGTAATCATTTTCAAGCCCTTCGGTATAGATTACACCGTCCGGCTTGCGTCCTCCCCCTAAATGCAGCCCTGCGTAACCATATTCATCGGTCAGCAGTTTAAGTGTCATCGCCTCAAAAAGGCGGTGCTGTACAGAATCATAGGCCAAATCAATCAGCGATAGGTATTCATGGGAGATATTCTTTAGAACAGCACGCAGCTCATCCTTGCGCTCTTCAAGCGGTGTACGGGTTGCTTCGCCAAAAATGGGTATAACAAAACCGTTTATTGAATCGCGCCAGTACGCGGTTTCGCTCTCTAAACATACGTCAAGACCCATGTTGATAAAGCCGCATATATCATCGGCGATAACGCTTGGAGTTGACTCAATTTCAAAACCCTTCAAAAACACAGACAGCTCGGAAATTGTAACGCGCCCGGATTCCGCCTCGGCAAGCTTCTTTAAAACAAGCGCCCTTCGTTTGCGCAAAAACTCCCTGCCCGCGCCCTTGGTAGCGAACATTTCATAGCATATGTTTTTTTTGATATGCCAATGACGACCCGTCCCTTTTGCGCGGCGAAGCGCCGCAATTCCTTGGGCGGTAATTTCAAAGGCATGCCCTATCAATTCAGTGCATGCTTCCGCGCCCGCAATAACTTTCACGGACTTTGGTTTGCTGCGCGCAAGGCCAAGTTTAACAAGCCATGAAGAGATCATTCTCGCGTATTTGTCGGATGTACCTTCCCAATTATTGCGCATTCTGGTTTTCTCCACAGGATCAGTTGTTTCGGACATCGCGCGGATAAGCACCGACTGCGGCATACTGGTGAATCCGCCTTCTCCGGTAAAACCAAGTTTTCTGCCAATCTCAAATTTCGTAAGGTGAGCGTTTTCCTGCGCAAGCAGTGAAAGTACCCGTATTGCCGGGGGATACGCAAGCACCGCCTCGACAAGCAAACTGCGCTCCTCTGGGGACAGCGCATCCCCTTCCGCGCGCGCGGCTGAAAGCCTGAGACCGGATTCAGTAATTGAAAACGAGTCCTCGGCGTAATTATATCTTATAAATCCCAAGCAGTAAGCCCAGCGGACGAACCCGGCCGCTGTCCAATCATCGGTATAGGGTTTGCGCTGTCCCCTGACAGCCGCCTGTATGATGGCGTTGCAAGGTGCGTTTGCCCGTGGATTTGTCCCGGTTCCCACCAGATGCACATAGCCTATTCTTAAAGGGCGCGCATCAAGCGCGGAGATTAACTCGGCTTGACCGTCTTCAGGAGAGACGAGGGCAGGAATAAGTCTGCTCCTAAGGTCTAGATGCTTTGCGGAATTTGCATCATGAATCGCGACAACATCACACAGACTTCTAAAATTGCCGGGATTTTGCACCCATCCGAAAGTGCGGGATTTTGCGTTCTCGATATTCAAAACCGAAACCATAGCAAAAGTCGCTTAGTAGTTTGTTATCAAAACCTCTAAGCTCTCTCCCTTCTGTGTGTTATAGCTGGAGTTAGAATAGTCGTTGTTGAGATATGTGATAATGTATTTCCCGCACCATTTTGACAGCACTTCGTTGCACGTCCCTTTATGTGTCAGCACATTGGATAACGCAAAGCTAACCCCTTGAGCGTGCAACTTGTCAAGAAGCGCATACAGCGCGACTTCTTGCGATTCTTTCCAATCCTTAAATCCCCTGCTGCCGTCATTGTAACTGCCTGTAGTAATTAGATAAGGCGGATCACAATAAACCATGTCACCACGGCCAAGCGACGAAATGTCAAGTTCAGTGAAGTCTTTTGCGGTAAAAGATATTTCACGTTTTTTTAGTTCTTCTAAGCAAGCAAGGAGATTCCGCAGCATATTTTCGGAAAAATGGCTTCGATTTCTGCCGAAAGGGTTATTGTATTCAAGATTTGAATTGAATCTAAACTGATAATTGAAAGAAAAGCACGTAAGTGTATAAAGATCAATCGGATTCTGTGTTTTGTTATAGTAATCTCGGAACTTAATAAATCCGGCTTCGTTCGTTTTTGATAATCCGTATTCAGCTATTTTGTTGTTTATACGCAGCAACACTTCGCGCGTGTCTATTGTTTGAAACGCATTGAACATGTCAATTATTTTCGTGTTTATATCATTACAGATGACCTTATCGGCGCAAACGTTTATCCCTACGTTGCATCCGCCGGAGAACAAATCAACGAATGTCTCAATATGACTCGGGAACAACGGAATAAGCTGCGGCAACAGCTTATATTTGCCGCCGATATAGTTAAGCGGACTTTTCAAAAACTTGCGGTCTTTCATATGGAGATTTTTTGCTTCACGCGTTTCGGAGCATTGAATATAAGGGGTTTGGGGATTTCCTTACGTATGTAAAACAGGTATTCTCGCAAATCCGATGCCTTGTCAGACAATTTGCTTTTATACTTTCGGTAAGGAATGTCGTATTTTTTATAGCTGCGCCCGTCACCGTAACGCTTGAGTACAGTCTCTATCTGGCTCGGCGTCATAAGGCCATCTGTACTATAGCTTATTAAAATGTTTGTGAACTTCGCCTTGGCTATTAAATCCTCAAAAACCCCCATTACTTCTGATTTTACGCAAAATGACGATTTTATATCATGGTATGGACGCATTCCGGTAACGCCGCGTATCTCCGGGTTGTCATATCTGGATATTGTCTCCAGAAAATGATAATTCGGCGCGTATTGTCTTGAGTTATACGGTGGATCTACATAAAGGATATCGCCTTCAATCTCGCGAATCAAGTTATTAGAATCTGCATTAAAGCTGCAGTTTTCAAATCCATTATCCAGTATCTCAATCCGTGCCATTTCAAATTTTTTGAAGGCTCGTTTGTCCCATTTTTTCAAATACGCACCATATGTCCCGGCAATATTGGACACAAACGGTACGCCCTCTATCAATGCCGCCAAGAGGTAATAATATTCAGTTTCGTCTATGTGTCCTGACTGCTTCCACGACTCTATGCTGCTGCGAATAAAATCAACCCTTATGGCATTGTCATTGGAAATATACATTCGCGTACAGCTGCCGCTTGGGGAATAGTTGTCTGAAACGAAGGTTGAGGCTTGCACAGATGCGGTCATATCCGTCTCTTCCAAAAATTTAACGGGGTCTGTGATGCCAATTTTAGAAAGCCCATGAAACTTTGGAACGCAGTTGTTTTCCACGGTGGCCTTTTGAATAACGTATGAGAAGTGAAGTATGTCGTTTGAGATCATCTCGTACCTTGGCTTGAAGTGCCGCGCAACACTGCCGGTACCCGAAAAAATGTCACAGAAGACTTTTTCGCGCCCGGTTGTGTTGCTGTTAATTACCGTCTCGATATCACCGAGCAATTGAGTTTTCCCGCCGATATAACGCATCCGAAATCACCCCCGCTTCGAAAATGGGCATGTTGAAAATTGCCCGCTCCGGCTTTTACCGCTTCGCGGCTGTCAAGCGAGCAAGCTCGCTCTTCGCCGCAGGCGCTTTGCGATGCTCGATGGCATAGCCGCTTGTTCGCAAGCACTGCGCTCGTTCGCCTTTCAGGCGAACACACAATTTTCAACACTTCGATAATGTCTTTGCCGATAATAACACAAAAGCAAGAAGGTAACAATAGCATCGCCGAAACTTTTCCTGACGCCGCCCCCGGAATTATCTCACCTGACCCTCGCCCTGTATGACATATTGGACGGTTGTCAGATGCTCGCAGCCCATCGGGCCGCGAGCGTGCAGTTTCTGCGTGGAGATGCCGATTTCGCCGCCGAAGCCGAACTCCTCGCCGTCGGTGAAGCGCGTGGAGGCGTTGACATAGACGCAGGCGGCGTCCACAAGCTCGGTAAAGCGGCTTGCGGTAAGGACGTTCGTTGTCACGATGGCCTCACTATGCCTAGTGCCATAGCGGTTTATATGCTCCGCCGCCTGGGAAAGGCCGTCCACGACGCGCACGGCAAGGATAAAATCAAGGTATTCCGTCTCCCAGTCCTCCCGCGTTGCCGGGACTACGCTTTCGCCCAGTATTGCCGCCGTTTCCGGGCAGCCGCGAAGTTCGACGCTATACTCGTCAAGGCGCGCCTTCATGCGCGGCAGGAAGGCTTGCGCCGCACTGCGCGCGACAAGCACGGTTTCGGCGGCGTTGCAGACCGACGGGCGCGAAACCTTGGCGTTCACGACAATCTCAAGCGCCATGTCAAGGTCGGCGTCGCCGTCCACATAGACGTGGCAGTTGCCGGTTCCCGTCTCGATAACCGGGACGCGCGCGTTCTCCACGACCGAGCGGATAAGCCCCGCGCCGCCGCGCGGGATAAGTACGTCGATTATGCCGGTAAGCCCCATCATCTGCGCGGCGGACTCGCGAGAGGTATCTTCGACAAGGCACACGGCCTGCGGCGGAAGCCCCGCGCGGGCAAGCCCCGCCTGTATCGCGCGCACGACGGCGATATTCGTGTTAATCGCCTCTTTGCCCCCGCGCAGAAGCGCCGCGTTGCCGCTTTTAAGGCAAAGCGCCGCCGCGTCCGCCGTGACGTTCGGGCGCGACTCGTAAATAATGCCGACAAGCCCAAGCGGGACGCGCTTTATGCCGATCAGAAGCCCGTTCGGGCGCTTCATTGATTTATCGTATCCGCCCACCGGGTCGGGCAGGGCGGCGACGGCGCGCACCGCCGCGACAATCGCCGCGACGCGCTTTTCGTCAAGCCGCAGACGATCCTGCGTGACCTTGGGCATACCGGCGCGATCCGCGTTCGCAACATCCAGCGCGTTCGCGGCGAGTATATCCGGGCGGGCGCGTTCAATCTCCTCGGCTATGCAGATAAGCCCCGCGTCCTTTTGACGCGACGCCGCAAGGCGCATCGCGCCGGACGCCGCCTTCGCGGCAAGGGCAAGCTCGCGCACCATATTAAAACCTCCCCGTTTAAGTGTTTGAGAACAGCGTGCCGACGGGTCTGCGGCCGTAAACCGCGTCGTAAAGCGCCGCCGGGTTCTCGCCGTGGGTTATAATCATGTCTATTCCGTGTCTAAGTGCCATGACCCCGGCGTCCAGCTTTGTAATCATGCCGCCGGTGCCCCGGTGCGTACCCGCCCCGCTGCAGGCCGCGCGAAGCTGTGGCGTGACGGCGGAAACACGCGCGATAAGCTTCGCGTCCGGGTTTGCGCGCGGGTCTGCGTCGTAAAGGCCCGGTATATCGGTAAGAAGGACAAGCAAATCTGCCTCCGCCGTGACGGCGACAAGCGCCGACAGCGTGTCGTTCTCGCTGAAAATCTTGTCCTGCGGCGTTTCTATCTCCTCGGTTGAAACGGCGTCGTTGGCGTTGATTATCGGAAGCACGCCCCAGCCAATAAGCGTGTCAAGTGTCTTGCGCACGTTCTCGCGGCGCACGGGTTCGGATAAGTCAAGCGCCGTGAGAAGAAGCTGCGCCACGCCGTGTCCGTATTCGGACGAGAGTTTGTCGTAAATATGAATCAGACTGCACTGCCCGATTGCCGCCGCCGCCTGTTTCTCGCGCAGCGACGCGGGTCTGCCCGGCAGTTTCGCGCGCCCGACCCCCGCGCCTATCGCGCCGGAGGACACCAGTATAACCTCGGTTCCGCCGTTCATAAGGTCATTAAGCGTGCGGATAAGCGCGTCCATGCGCTCTAGGTTAAGCGCGCCCGTCTCATGCGTAAGCGTGGAGGTACCCACCTTGACGACGACCCTGTTGTAACGCATATCTATAAAACCCCTCTTTGTCATTTATAAAGCCAGTATACGCTTTTTCGCGACATATGGCAAGCAGGTGGCAGCCACCGCGTCTAACCCCCTTAATTTTCTTGACTTTTACAGTTTATTACCTATAATATACCTTAGGACATTTATAGCTGTCTTGTCGTCCTCGACTGCGCGGACAAGACGTATCGCGAAATTTATGCCGGCGCGCAGCGGCGGAACGGAAGGTTTTTGTGGACTTCAATCAAAAAGATGGCAAGGACGGCGAATGGCTGCCGGAACTTCCGCCTTTGCCGCCGCTTCCGACGATGCCTTCCCGGCAAGCGGCGCAGACGACGACCTTTGTAAGCCAGACGCCGCCCTATGTGCCGCAGACACCCGGCGCGTCCCCGGGGCAGTACGGCCGTCCGTATGTTCCGCCCGCGAGCGCCTATCGCCCGCCCCAATCCGGCGCGCCGTCCAAAGCCGAGGCGCGGCTTCGCAGAAGCGTGCGTGCGCTTGCGGTATCTTCGGCGTTACTTTTCGTGTGCTTTCTGGCGACGGCGATATTCACCGCCGCGCTTTGGGTGCGCATGGAGGAAATGCCGCCTGTGTCGGTTCATACTGCCCCGCCGCCCATCGCGGTTTATATCACCCCGGCGCCCGCGCCGACGTACGTCCCAAGCGCTGTTTCCGCCCCTCCGCCGCCCTCGCCGGGCGAGACGCTTAGCGCCGAGGAGGTATACAGCAAGGCCGCGCCAAGCGTGGTTGGGATAATATCATCCTCCTATATCGGCGGATCGACCGGCAGCGGCATGATTATAAGCGGCGACGGCTATATCCTTACAAACCACCACGTCGTAGACGGCGCACGGGACATAACCGTGCTTCTTACAAGCGGAACAGAGCTGGAGGCCGAGCTTATTGGCTCGGATTACCTGACCGATATCGCGGTGATTAAGGTTTCCGCGGAGGGACTTCCCGCGATTGAGTTTGGCGTATCGGGTATCATGCGCCCCGGCACGAAGTGCTATGCCATTGGCAACCCCCTTGGCATGGATCTTCAGAACACCTTCACCGACGGTATGATAAGCGCCGTTGGCCGCGACATCGTATTAAGCGACGACTCGCGCGGGGATATTCTGATGACGGTTCTTCAAACTAACTGCGCGGTGAATCCCGGCAACTCCGGCGGCCCGCTGCTTGACCAAAGCGGCAAGGCGATCGGCATCGTGTCAAGCAAGATTATGGGGGACTATACCGCCGCTGTCGAGGGGTTAAGCTTTGCCATACCGATGGACGACGCCATACCCGTTATAAACTCCCTTATGGAAAACGGCTATGTCAAGGGTCGGCCGCAAATCGGCATCACCGCCTCGGAAGACCAGTTTGACGAGCGCACGGCCGAGGCGTACGGCGTACCGCTTGGGGTAAAAATCGGCGAGGTTGACATAGATTCCGACGCCTATAAGAAGGGCATACGCGTGGACGATATTATAACCCATGTTGACGGCAAACCCGTCAAGAGCATTGCGGAAATAAATAAAATAAAAAACAACTTCAAGGCGGGCGACACGCTTCCCATTACCGTTTACCGCCGGGGAACTGTTATAGAGTACGAGATCGTCTTGGGCGATATGGGTCCTCCCGCATAGGTCAAAATATCGTATGCGCCGCATATCTTTATACAAAGGGGGCGGGCATATGGAGATTCTGGACAGTCTGGAGTGGCGCGGTAACAGCCGCGCCATGTACGAGGAGATACTTAAAAACGTGCCGTCGCTTTTCGCCGGGCGCGTAAAGCGGGACATTGCCGCGTGGGCGGTTAAGAACAATATCCATACCGTAACCGAGGATATTGTTTTCCGCGCCGTTGACGAAATCGCCCCGGCGGACATGGCGAACAAACGAATCAAGCCTGCGCTTGAAAAACTGCGCTCGCGGTGATTGCGTTCTTAATTTGAAAATACGGCAGCCGACGGAGGAACGTTTCCGTCGGTTGCCGCTTTTTCGTCATAAGGCGCGGTTCAAACAAAGGGTGTTCTGGCGTATGATAATATCAGGCGCAATAATAACGGGGAGGTATGCGAGAATGACGCAATCGCTGAACGCGCAGGAATGGGGGAACATATATAACCAAGACCAGTTGAACACAGTCATTTCCGAGGTGCGCAGTCCCGGCCTGCAAAGCGAATGGACGCGGGAACTGCTTAGAATTACTAACCCCGGCGACAGGGTTCTGGAGATCGGGTCGGGAAGCGGCCAGACTTCGCTGTGCCTTGCAAAAGCGGGGCGCGAGGTGACGGCGCTTGATTACTCGGAGAGCGCGCTAAATTTGATAACGTCCGCCGCGCAGGCGCTGTCCATCAATCTGCGCACCGTCCTTCACAACGCGCACACCGCGCTTCCGTTTAAGGAAAACGAGTTTGACGTAATCTTCCACGCGGGGCTTTTAGAGCATTTTGAGATTTCCCAGCGCACAGAGATGCTGCGTCTGTGGAAGCCGTACGGCAAGAAAATGGTTTCCATGGTGCCGAACGCCGCGTCATTGTGCTATCGGCTTGGCAAAGAGTCGCTTGAAAACAGCGGGGGCTGGAAGTGGATGAAGGAAGACCCAGCCTACACGCAAATCGGTGAGTTTCTAAGCGCGGGCTATACGGTCGAGCGGGAGTACACGATAGACATGGCTTCCTCGCTGTACTTTATGGAGGAAGGCGCGCTTAAAGAAACCCTGTCCCGGCTGTGGTCAGACAGACAGGCACAGGGCTTGACGGACTTGTTTCACCAGGGGTATCTGCTTGTAACCGTGGGGGTGTAACTAAAGCGGCAGTTTGGCTATAAACGCCCTGACGTTCCTTTTTTGCTCGGTAAATCTCCCGAACAGCGGTTTTTCGTCGGCGATTATTCGTATATCGTTTCCGCCAACAAACTGTATCGTTATGTCATGCGACGACAAAAATGTCTTTCGCATTGACGCGCTCTTGACTTGAAAAGGAATCCTGTCAGATGAGATCAGCGCGAATTTATAGGTGGCCGCAATCAACAACTCATTGCCTATCAGGTCAATAAAGCAATCGAAGGATACCGGTTTGCCGTTCCATATCCCCAATGAGCAATAAAAAGGGATATTCAAGGTTTCGCGCTCGTTCAGCAGCCCCGACAGTGTTTTTATCATAAAGTCACTTGTAACGATAAACTTCACGTAGTCTTATACTCCTTTATCTTCCTGTAAAAGCCGCCGCAATGCTGTATA
>JAISVI010000105.1 GCA_031271665.1 Oscillospiraceae bacterium | reverse complement strand
CCCAGTATCGTCAGTTTATCCATCATTTCCACAAAAATCACCCGCATTTCTGTTGGCGGCGATTGGCCGCCCGAAACCCGTCGCCTAAATCCTCAGTCAGCTTCGCTGACAGCTCCTTTGGAAAAGGAGCCTTACGGGGGATGCAAAGCCTCCTTTCGCAAAAGGAGGTGGCACGCGCAGCGTGACGGAGGATTATTCCCCCGCAATGCCGAAACCCCCGGACGGCAGAACGCCGCCCCTACGGGGGACGCGCGGGCGACCGGGGACGGTCGCCCCTACAACACGCCCCTTGCCTCCCCCTCCGGGGGAGGTGGCGGCGACAGCCGCCGGAGAGGGATTTGGAGAACGGTCTTACTTTCTTTGGTTTCGCCCAAAGAAAGTAACAAAGAAATGCGCCTTAGAAAACCCTTGGTTTTCTAAGAACTTTCCGCTTATACGGGGGTTTAGTCTGCGGATTTGGCTTCTTCTTACCGTACCTATGGCGTTTATCCGCGCACGGCCGATCTATGTCCGGCATGTCGTGCATTGACGAACCGTTTACGGCAACGCGGTGGGGAACGCACGGCAAAACGCCGCCCCTGCAATCCGTCCCCAAAATTGTCAATTGTTCATTGTCAATTATCAATTGCTTTTTTAGCGCCGCTACGCGCCAGATATTCGCGCAGATAGCGCCCTGTGTGGCTTGCCATGTTGGCGGCGACGGCCTCGGGCGTGCCGGAGGCGACGATTTCGCCGCCCTTTTCGCCGCCCTCAGGGCCAAGGTCAATTATATGGTCTGCAACCTTGATTACCTCAAGGTTATGCTCGATTACAAGAACGGTGTTGCCGCCCTGGACAAGTTTGTCAAGCACCTCGATAAGCTTGTGTACGTCCGCGACGTGAAGCCCGGTCGTCGGCTCGTCAAGGATATAGATGGTGCTGCCCGTGCTTCGGCGCGAAAGCTCGGTGGCGAGTTTGACGCGCTGGGCCTCACCGCCGGAAAGCGTTGTGGAGGGCTGGCCTATCCTGACATAGCCAAGCCCGACGTCGCAAAGGGTTTGAAGCTTCCGCGCGATTTTCGGCACGTTCTCGAAGAAGACCGCGCCCTCCTCTGCGGTCATTTCAAGCACCTCGTGGATGTTTTTGCCCTTATAGCGCACCTCAAGGGTTTCGCGGTTATAGCGGCGGCCTTTGCATACGTCGCAGGGGACATAGACGTCGGGCAGGAAGTGCATCTCGATTTTCAGAAGCCCGTCGCCGCCGCAGGCTTCGCACCGCCCGCCGCGTACGTTGAACGAGAAGCGCCCCGGCCCATAGCCGCGCGCCTTCGCGTCCGGCGACTGGGCGAACAGATCGCGTATCTCGGCAAAAAGCCCGGTATAGGTGGCGGGGTTGCTGCGCGGAGTGCGCCCAATCGGGCCTTGGTCGATGTCGATGACCTTGTCAAGGTATTCTATACCGTCGATGCCGTCGTGCGCGCCGGGGCGCGTGCGGGCGCGGTTAAGGGCGGCGGCAAGCGCCTTGTGCAGTATCTCGCTTACAAGCGAGGATTTGCCCGAGCCGGACACCCCGGTCACGCAGGTAAACGTCCCAAGCGGGATTTCCGCGTTGATGCTTTTAAGGTTATTCTCTCTCGCGCCGCGTATTACAAGCCTGCCGCCGTTTCCCTTCCGGCGCTTTTTCGGGACGGGTATAAACCGCGCGCCGCGCATATACTGGCCGGTCACGGAGCGCTCGCAGCCAAGAATATCCGCAAGACTTCCCGCCGCGATTACCTCGCCGCCGTGTATGCCCGCGCCGGGGCCGACGTCGATTATATAGTCCGCCGCGCGCATGGTATCCTCGTCATGCTCGACTACGAGAAGGGTGTTGCCAAGGTCGCGCAGACGCCTGAGCGTTGCCAGAAGCCGGTCGTTGTCGCGCTGGTGTAGGCCGATAGAGGGTTCGTCAAGGATGTAAAGCACCCCCATAAGCGACGAGCCGATTTGTGTGGCAAGGCGTATGCGCTGGCTTTCGCCGCCCGAAAGAGTGCCGGAGGCGCGGGAGAGCGTAAGGTACTCAAGTCCCACGCTTTGCAGGAAGCCAAGCCTTTCGCGTATCTCTTTGAGTATCTGCCCGGCAATCATCGCCTCTTTCTCCGAAAGCGAAAGACCGTCCAGAAACGCAAGGGCGCGCGTGACCGGGAACGCCGTGTACGCCGATATGCTAAGGCCGCCCACCGTGACCGCAAGCGACTCTTTTTTAAGGCGCAGCCCCTTGCATTCCGGGCAGGGAACGGCACTCATCATCTCCTCGATTTCCTGGCGCGACCCCTCGCTTTGCGTGTCGCGGTAGCGGCGCTCCAGATTGTGGACAAGACCCTCGAACGGGTGACGGTAGTGGCCGACTTTTCCGTCGGCCTTCTGATAGGGAAGGTCAAGCTTAACCCCGCGCGAGCCGTTAAGAAGGCAGTCGATAACCGCCTCGGGCAAATCGCCGACAGGGGTGTTTATGTCACAGCCGAAATGGTCGCAGATGCCGTTAAAGTACATACGACTTACAGAGTTTGTGTCCGTGCCGCCCCAGCCCGAGGCAACCACCGCGCCCTCGGCCAGGGAAAGCGAGCGGTCGGGTATTATGCGGTCGGGATCAACCTTCATCTGTACGCCAAGGCCGGTGCATTTCGGACACGCCCCATAGGGGTTGTTGAACGAGAACATACGCGGCGTAAGCTCTTCGATAGAGATGCCGCAGTCGTCACAGGCGTAGTTCTGCGAAAAAAGCATTTCATTCCCGCCCACCACGTCCGCGATAACAAGCCCGCCCGCAAGCTGGGCGGAGGTTTCGACCGAGTCGGTAAGGCGCGGGCGTATGTCGGGCTTCACGGCAAGGCGGTCTACAACGATTTCGATAGAGTGCTTCTTGTTCTTGTCAAGCTTGATTGTCTCCGACAGGTCGTAAAGGCTTCCGTCCACGCGGACGCGCACATATCCGGACTTGCGCGCGTCGTCGAAGACCTTTTGGTATTCGCCCTTGCGCGCGCGGATAACGGGCGCCATGATCATTATGCGGCTTCCCTCCGGCAAGGCCATTATCTGATCAACAATCTGGTCAACCGTCTGCTGATGGATGACCTTGCCGCAGCGGGGGCAGTGCGGTATTCCGATACGCGCCCACAGCAGACGCAGATAGTCATAGACCTCCGTAACCGTTCCGACAGTCGAGCGCGGGTTTTTGCTTGTCGTCTTCTGGTCGATGGAGATGGCGGGCGAAAGCCCCTCGATATAATCGACGTCGGGTTTGTCCATCTGTCCAAGGAACTGCCGCGCATAGGCCGACAGGCTTTCGACATAGCGCCGCTGCCCCTCGGCGTAAATGGTGTCGAAGGCAAGCGAGGACTTGCCCGAGCCGGAAAGGCCGGTAAGCACCACAAGCTTGTCTCGGGGAATCTCCACGTCGATGTTTTTAAGGTTATGCTCACGCGCGCCCTTGATGAAAATTGAATTACGCATTCGTAACGCCCGTCTTTCCGTGCAGATAGCGCACATAGTGGAAAATATACTGCTGCGCCGCGCCGGCGTAGGCGCCGAATTCGCGCGGGTCGAAGTTTTTGGGGAAGTATTTGCCCATGCCGCGCCGCATCCATGTGTCCACGGGGAACACGTCCATGCGGTGCAGACCGTAAAGCATCACGCAGTTTGCCACCTTTGCCCCCACGCCGTGAAGCGCGGTAAGGTTTTCGCGGTCAACCCCGCCCCGCGCGAACGCGCGGGCGGCGGAAAGCACATAGGGGGCGCGGTAGCCAAGCCCCAGTTCGCGCAGCGCGCCCTCGTCAAGCGCGGCAAGCGCCTCGGCGGTTGGGAACGCGCTGTACCCGTCCTCAAGCGGGTTGCCGTAGGCGGCGCAAAGCCGCCGGATTATGCCCTTGATACGGGGGATGTTATTCTGTTGGGAGATAATGAAAGAGCAAAGCGTTTCCCAGAAATCTTGGCGCAGTATGCGTATGCCGCGCCCGAACTCCGCCGCTTCGGACATGAAGGCGTTTATCGAAACGGCCTTGCGTATGGCGGCGTAGTCCGTGTCCATGTCGAAAAACACGCGCCAGACGTTTTCGTAATCCCCCGCAGTGCAGTCAATAGCCGCGGCGCTTACCGTCAGCACCCGCCCGAACGCGGCGCCGCGCCAGACCCCGTCGGAAACTTCGTCAAACCGAAAGCACTGGCCGCATGTGAAGATAAGCGGCGGGGAAAAATCGGTCGTGTCAGAAATCTTATACATTACATTTCCTGCTTAAGCTTTATTATTTGGTCGCGAAGCACTGCGGCATACTCAAACTCAAGCATTTTGGCGGCGTTTTTCATGTCGGCCTCCAGCTTTGCCAAAAGCTCTTTGCGCTCTTTCTCGCCAAGCGAGCCGGGCTTCACGCGCCCCGCCGAGGCGCTTTGCGAGATTTCAAGGGTGTCGCGAACGCTTTTCTTTATGGTCTTGGGTACAATCCCGTGTTCGCGGTTAAACGCCGACTGCTTTTCGCGGCGGCGGTCAGTCTCGTCAATGGCGCGGCGCATAGAGGGCGTTACCTTGTCTGCGTACATGATGACAAGCCCCTCGCTGTTGCGGGCCGCGCGGCCGATGGTCTGGATAAGGCTTGTCTCGCTTCTAAGGAATCCCTCTTTGTCGGCGTCCAGAATGGCGACAAGGCTTACCTCGGGAAGGTCAAGCCCCTCTCTCAGAAGGTTTATGCCGACAAGCACGTCGAACACGCCAAGCCTTAAATCACGCAAAAGTTCCATGCGCTCAAGCGTTTCAACGCTGTGGTGCATATAGCGCACCTTTATCCCAACGCCTTGGAGATAGGCGGTAAGGTCTTCCGCCATTTTTTTTGTAAGCGTCGTAACAAGAACGCGCTCGCCCTTTTCGGCGCGGGCGTTTATCTCGCCAAGAAGGTCGTCAATCTGCCCCTGGACGGGGCGGACGGAGATTTCCGGGTCGATAAGCCCGGTGGGACGAATAACAAGCTCGGTTATCTGGCCGCTGCGCTCGCGCTCGTACTCCGAGGGCGTGGCGGAGACATACAACACCTGATTAAGCTTGGAATAGAACTCGTCGAACATAAGCGGCCGGTTGTCAAGCGCCGACGGAAGGCGGAAGCCGTAATCGACAAGCGTCGTCTTGCGTGAGCGGTCGCCCGCGTACATCGCGCGTATCTGGGGGAGCGTGGCGTGGGACTCGTCAACGATAAGCAGAAAATCACGGGGGAAGTAGTCAAGCAGGGTGAACGGGGTGGATCCGGGCGCGCGCCCGCTTAACACGCGGGAGTAGTTTTCCACGCCAGAGCAGAACCCAATCTCGCGCAGCATCTCGATATCGTACAGTGTGCGCTGTTTGATACGCTGGGCTTCAAGCAGCTTGCCGTCCTCCTCGAAGCGCCGCACCTGCTGCCACATCTCTTCCTCTATGTCGGCGACGGCGCGCGCAAGCTCTTCCTGCGAGGACATGTAGTGCGACGCGGGGTAAATCGCCACATGGCTTAGTGTGGCGCGGGGGACGCCGGTGACGACGTGGACTTCGCTTAAACGCTCGATCTCGTCACCGAAGAACTCGACGCGCACGGCATAGTCGCTTGAATATATCGGGTAAACCTCGACAGTGTCGCCGCGCACGCGGAAGCAGTTGCGCTCGAACGCGATGTCGTTGCGCGAATAGCGCACGTCAACAAGCTTGCGAAGCAGTTTGTCGCGCGATATGGTCATTCCGGGGCGCAGGGAAACGGCCTGATTCCTGTACTCCTTGGGGTCGCCAAGGCTGTATATGCACGAAACAGACGACACCACAAGCACGTCCCGCCGCTCGAACAGCGCGCTTGACGCCGAGTGGCGCAAGCGCTCTATTTCCGCGTTGACCGAGCTGTCTTTCTCTATATAGGTATCCGTATGCGGAATATACGCCTCGGGCGTGTAATAGTCATAGTAGGACACGAAATACTCGACCGCGTTATTCGGGAAGAACTGCTTGAACTCCTCGCAAAGCTGCGCGGCAAGCGTCTTGTTGTGCGCCAGCACAAGCGTCGGGCGCTGGACGCGCTCGATAAGCTTCGCCATCGTATACGTCTTGCCGGAACCCGTAACGCCAAGCAGCGTCTGTTCGTCAAGGCCGTTCTCAATCCCCGCCGCCAATGCCTCTATCGCGGCGGGCTGGTCGCCGGCGGGACTGAATTCGCTTACCACCTGAAAATCGGGCATCGTACGTTCACCTCTTGTACTGTCTT
>JAISVI010000103.1 GCA_031271665.1 Oscillospiraceae bacterium | reverse complement strand
TGGTTTCGCCCAAAGAAAGTAACAAAGAAATGCGCCTTAGAAAACCCTTGGTTTTCTAAGAACTTTCCGCTTATACGGGGGTTTAGTCTGCGGCTTTGGCTTCTTCTTACCGTACCTATTGCGTTTCTCCGCGCACGGCCAGTCTATGTCCGGCCTGCTGCGTATTGACGAACCGTGTACGGCAGCGCGGGGGTGCTTGTATGGGCGGCATTCTTTACGATATCCACATGCGTTCAGGCTGCTCAAGAACCCAGTTTCCGTCCCCGTCATACCGCACAGTGAAATCCGCGCCTGTCGCCGCAAGCGGGCTGCTATATTTTCCCGCGGTTACTGTAAGCGTGTTGCCCTCAAGCGCCGCGTTTTCAAAAGAATACAGAGCGCCCCCGTCGAACCCGACGCCCCAGTAGCCATCTGTTGCCGGGACGATATAGCCCGACGCGACCAACCCGTCGTACGTGTCAACCAAAAGCTCGCGGCCAAGCGTTTCCGCCCATGCGCCGACGGCTTCCTCCAGCGGCTTGCGCGCGCTTTCCGGCACACCCGTCATATCCACGGCGATATACTTGCTGCCGCTGGTACCGTTCATATCGTAAAGTGCCAGAATAACCTTGTAAAACCCCTCGTAAAGCATCGACTCGGCGCTTTTTATCTGCTCTGTGTCAAAACCCTTGGCGGCAATTTCGTCCCTTATAAGCGCCAACATCTCACTTTCCAAAGGCGCGCCTTCGGTAATGTCAAAACTGAACTCGTAGCAGTCATAATAATACTCAAGCTCGCCATTTGCCGGGATTTCATAGGACTTTTCCTCGTTCAATATCACATAAAATCGTACGTGCCGATATCTCTTGTAGATCGCCTCGACCCCTCCCGCTTCCCTCTCGGCCTCCAAATCCCGTTCCTCACCGCCGACATCAGCCCGAAGAACCTTCCATATCCGGTCAGCCCAACTGACGCCGCCGAATACCTCCTTGGGGTCAAGATCGATATATTCTGTTATTTCATCGTCCATGTGTCCAAGCTGGTCGAAATCGTTGTCGTGAAGCATAAACCTTGGTATAAACGAACTCTGCGTTATTGTCAGTACGCTGCCTGCGGCGGGGGCGTCGTTTGGCGGCTGCGTCTCCTGCGTGATTGGCTGTGTTACCTGCGGCATCGGCCATATGCTGTCAATGTCTTTGGCAGTAAGCTTTCCGTCAACTATTGCAAGTTCGCCGTATACCATTGCCATACTCTTTTCTAAATCCGGCAGTGTAACCATAACCATAAGTCGCCCGTCAAGAAGCGACAGCGCGTAGTAATAAGTCAATAATGTGTAGGTATCGTCGCCATAGTACATGCGGTTGGACAGTTCATATCCCGTGCCGCTTGCGCAGTCATAGACCTTGACGCGGGTATCAACAATACCCGATCCGACGCTTACCGTCGCGCAAAGCTCGGGCAGCCCGTCGCCGGTCAGGTCGGCAAAGTAGACGCTCCAAACGGGCATCCCCGAGAGGATTTCTCTTTCGCCTTCGGAATCCCGCGCGGTGATTTTATCTGGCGTCCATTTGAACGTAACGCCGGGATATTCGGGAAGGCTTATTTCCTCGCTTCCTTCCCACGGCATTTGAGTGTCAAAGAGGTAATCAAGCCACTCCCACGGCGCGTAGGCGCTATCCCGCGCATTTTCACCCGACTTGTCGGAATCCGCCGGGACATTGACCTTCCAACCCGCCGCCGGATCCGGGGTTTCGCCCTTGCCGCTTCCCCGGCTTAACGCGAATCCGACGCTCAGCGCCGCCGCGAGAAGAATGGCAAGCAGGACTATAAGGCGCGAAGCTTTTTTGAAATTAAGCACGTTCTTCACCCTTCCCTTTATTCCGCCCTCGCCAAAGGCAAGCGGCGCGAAAGCCGCTCTCGCGCCGCCGACAGCGCGACGCTGTGTGGCAAGCGAAAGCAGCGAAAGCGAGTATTCTTTCTTCATTTCGCCGCCCATCGTTTTAAGCACGCGTTCATCACAGGACATCTCCATATCCGCGCCCATAAGCCAGAACGCCGCCCAAGCAAGCGGGTTAAACCAGTGCAGGCACAGTATGAAATACGCAAAAAACTTGACGATATGGTCGCGCCGCCGGATATGCGTCTGCTCGTGCAGGATAATGTACCGGCATTCCTGCGCGTCAAGGCCGGACGGCAGATAGATTTTCGGTCTGAAAATACCAAGCACAAAGGGCGACTTTATATTCTCCGCCTTGTATATGTTCGCCTGGGCGCACACGGACGCGCGCATTTTGCGTTTAAGCAATATGTACGACGCCGCGCCGTACCCAAGCAAAGCAAGCGCGCCGATAAGCCATACATACGCGCCGACAGCCGCCCATATTTGAAGCGGATTTGCCGAAGCGGCGGGTTCGGCGGCGGGAAGCAGCCCACCGGGCGCGTTATTGACAAACGGTATCCCGCTTTCAATGCGCGGCGCGTACGCCGTTGCAATATCTGTCGGTATGGGTTGGGCTTTAAAGGGGATAAGGCTTAACACGCTCTCGATAGAAAACGGAAACGCAAGCCGGAATCCCGCGACCGCCCAAAGACAGTACGAGATAACCTTCGGCGCTTTCCTAAGCGGCAGACGCGCAAGGCATATCGCCGCGATAACAAACGCCCCGGTAATGCTCATGTTCACAACCGTAAGGAACAGCTTATCCATCTCGTTCACCGCGCCTTTCTTCCCGTGTGCGCTCCTCTATAAGACGTTTCAGTTCCTCCGCCTGTTCCGCGGTAAGCTTCCCGCCGCCGATAAAGGACGCGACAAACCTTGGCAGCGAACCGCCGAACGTATCCTCGACAAAACTGCGGGTCTGACCGGCAACAAGCTCCTCACGGGTAAGCGCCACCGTGACGGAGGCGTTGTCGTTCCTAAAGACGCCCTTGTCGCAGAGTTTTTTAAGCACTGTGTAAGTGGTGGATTTTTTCCACCCCAACTCCTTATCCGCAAGCGCGACCAGTTCCGGCGAGCCAAGCGGCGCCGCGCGCCATATAAGACCGGCCAGTTTTTCCTCCGCGGCGGTAAGGTTTATGCCTTTGCCCATAACAAATCCCCCAGACTAGATGTGTTAGACTGGTTATAGTCTAACACGCCTAGACTGGGGTGTCAATAGGGAAAAATATTTTTTTTGCGGCTGACGCAGGGACATATAAAATGCACAAAAACCGGCATCCTCATGTAAGGGCGACCGTCCTCGGTCGTCCGTGCCTGCGGGATTTTCCGGGGTTACGGGCGGTCGGGAACGACCGCCCCTATAAAACCCTCTTTAGAAAAGAGGGTGGCCGCCGAAGGCGAACGGGTGTTTTGACCGTAGGGGACGCTGTCCTCAGCGCCCGTCCCCCCGCGACCGTAGGGGCGCACTGTGTGCGCCCGCGCCGCACCACCGCGCGGTGAAATTTATGCCGAAGAAATCCTCAGTCACTTCGTGACAGCTCCTTTGGAAAAGGAGCCTTACGGGGGATGCAAAGCCTCCTTTCGCAAAAGGAGGTGGCGCGCGAAGCGTGACGGAGGATTATCCCCGCGACCGCGCAACGCGCCTGTAATTCAGACGGCGCGCCGGGGGCGTCGCGCCCTACAACACGCCCCGCCGTCCCATAATTGTCAATTATCAATTGTCAATTGTTCATTGTCAACCCCTTCCCTCTTTAGAAAAGAGTGTGGCCGCCGAAGGCGGACGGGTGTTTTGACCGCAGGGGACGCCGCGGGGACGCGGGCGCGCAATGCGCGCCCCTACGTGCGCCCGCGCCGCACCGCCGCGCGGTGAAATTTATGCCGCAGAAATCCTCAGTCACTTCGTGACAGCTCCTTTGGAAAAGGAGCCTTACGGGGGATGCAAAGCCTCCTTTCG
>JAISVI010000048.1 GCA_031271665.1 Oscillospiraceae bacterium | reverse complement strand
CTAACGCTTGCTGAATTGCGGGGCGCGGCGGGCGGCTTTAAGACCGTATTTCTTGCGCTCTTTCATTCTGGGGTCGCGGGTAAGGAAACCGGCCTGCTTAAGCGCGGGGCGGAACTCTTCGTTCATCTTCAGAAGGGCGCGGGCAATGCCGTGGCGGATAGCGCCGGCCTGGCCGGACACACCGCCGCCGATTACCGTGCATTCTATGTCCACACGCCCGGCGACCGACGTTACCATAAGCGGCTGACGTATGATGAATTTAAGCGTTTCCAGACCGAAATAGCTTTCAACGTCGCGGTTATTGATGGTTATGGAACCCGTGCCGCTTGGAAACAGATGCACACGAGCCACAGAGGACTTGCGGCGGCCTGTGCCGTAAAAATAGGCCTTTTTAGGTGTGTACATCAGACATTACCTCCCGTCGGACGGCGCTTTGCGTCCCAAAGATTTTGCGTCCAAGCCTCGGGTCTTTGGGCGGCGTGCGGATGTTCCGCGCCCGCATAGACCTTCAGGCGGGTCATCGAATGGCGGCTTAGGTTGTTCTTGGGCAGCATACCCTTAACGGCAAGCTCCATCGCGAATTCCGGACGTTTCTGCATAAGGCTTCTGTAAAGCGTTTCTTTAAGACCGCCGACATAGCCCGAGTGTGTGCGGTAATACTTCTGGTCAAGTTTGCGCCCGGTCAGAAGCGCCTTGTCCGCGTTGACGATTATTATAAAGTCCCCCGTGTCAACATGCGGGGTGAATTCGGGCTTATGCTTGCCGCGCAGCATACGCGCCGCCTCTGCGGCTGTGCGCCCCATTGGAACTCCGGCGGCGTCCAGAACGTACCATTTGCGTTCGACCTCGCCGGGTTTTGCCATAAATGTGCCCATAACGAGCCTCCTTGTATGTTTTTTCGTGCTTGACTGTTATAGCACGGCTTTACGCGGCGTGTCAATGCTTTTTTGAGAATTTTTTATTCTGCGCGGTGCATTCTTCAGTTTTCTCACTAATACTCTTATATACTCTTGATTTCTCTTTGGGCAAATTAGATTTTACTGCGCAAGAGAAAACCCAATCGGCGTCACCGGGAACGGCGGGACGTCGAGGACGCCGTCCCCTACAACCCTCTCCGGCGGCTGTCGCCGCCACCTCCCCCGGAGGGGGAGGCAAGGGGAAACACCTGCCGTCTGCGATTAGGGTAACGGCGCGCCGAGGGCGTCGCGCCCTACAAAAAGGTTGTAGGGGCGGACTTGAAAGCGCATAAGGTGAACTATAACAGCAACACTATCCTGAAATGGTGCTTGACCAACACCGGTTGACGGCGCGGCGGCGTTACTTGATTGCTATGTCGGCTTGTATGAACACTATACCGAATTTACGGGGGCTATTTGATATGAAGCTGAAAGACAAGAAAATTGAAATTTGGATTATGCAAGGGGGCAAGAACCCGGAGGGCTTCCCATTGCCGCCGACCTTTACGCCGATTGCGCAGCCCTTGTGGGCTTATTTCCGGCAGTTATCCGGCAAAGAAGTATTCGCCGCGCAGAGCGTACTAGCGACCGAGGAAGTGCTGTTTATAATCAACTGGCGCACGGACGTTACCACGCGCCATATAGTCCGCTTTCGTAGCGTGGACTATGATATTACCCGCGTTGACGTGTTCGAGGAGCACAAGGGGGATATTGCGTTGTACGCGAAACGGCGGGGGTAAATATTCTCATACTACTTTGCTACGCTTAAAATGCCTAGTTGCTCAAAGTCGAATTGTCCAGTTTCAATTCGATAGAATTTTGGATATTTTTCTTGAACTCTTTTAAGAAAACGTTCGACTTCATTAGGGTGATTTAGTAGAAACCAATTTATATGATTGAGTATATATTCTTCGCGTATGTTTGTGTCGTTTAAGTCGTTTGGAATTCGCGTCATACGCTCGTCAATGCTATCAAAACCATTAAATGGCTTTGATAGCCTGTCTTTTGTCATCGCCACATAATCGGAGTTAATCTCAATACCAATACCGCGACGACCCACTTGTTGGCATACGCGCAAAGCCGTCCCAGAGCCACAAAACGGGTCTAGCACTAAATCGTCTTTATTTGTAGACGCAAGTATCATCCTTTCAAAAAGGGCTTCTGGCTTTTGGGTAGGGTGATTTTGCCGATTTTCCTGACAGTAATGCACATGAGAAAACTCCCACACGTTTCCAGGATTCGCCCCCCTCATGTTATTTACGCTTCTATAATACTTTTGCGGAACGCGGATACTATCGAGATTGAACACAAAACTTTTCGATTTAGTAAACATCAAAATATCATCGTGGCGCGGGCTAAAACCTTTAGTTTTGCCGATACCCTGCGTGTAACACCAAGTAATCCAAGAATTGAAATTGAACTCTAATTCCTGCTCAAGTATTTCATAGACATAAGATACATACCTTACCCCCATAAAGAGATAGAGTGTCCCTGTCTTTTTCAATGTTCGTTTTGCTTCGTTTAACCACTTCCGGGAAAACTCCAAGTATTCACTATGCGACCGCCTATCGCTGTCATTTCCATAGTCTTTGAAAAGGTTGTACGGTGGGTCTGTCACAATTAAATCGACAGTCCCACTTTCAATTTTTTTCATTGCTTCAAGGCAATCCCCGTGAAGTATCTCTATGCCTTTATCCATTTGTTTTTCTTTGCCTCCCTGTACCAGTCGTCAATAGTGCGTCGGGACGAATTGAGGTACTTTCTGTCAAGCAACTGACAGAATTCCCATGTAGTACGGCTTTCATAATCTACATAGTGAATATCTTTTATTTGAATTTGTCCGGTTCCTAACGCAGGATTATAGTTTATATCGGCGTCAGAAATGAACTTTAAGTCGTAGGCATTATATTTGACTATTTCCATTACGCCGTCCACCAACAGGCTGTCTGCGTTGCGTGCTGAATAGACCTTGTGTTTCAAAGAGAGGATTATAAACATAAAGTCAGGGTCATCAATATACGCCGTGCGAATCCGACTATACGATGTTATATTCGGCTCCTTTCCCGAACTTTCTATGTCCTCAGCTGTAGCCTTTACATCGGTATTAGCGGTAATGGCTGTACCATTCTTTTTGAATTGCAACAAAACATCGGCCATATCAAGGCGAGGGCGGCTTTCGACGTTGATAAGGTGATACGCAT
Source organism: Oscillospiraceae bacterium (assembly GCA_031271665.1). Taxonomy (GTDB): domain Bacteria; phylum Bacillota; class Clostridia; order Oscillospirales; family UBA929; genus WRLJ01. Next base: position 16,721 of record JAISVI010000048.1, on the reverse strand, counting down.
TGTTAATATCATCACATATGTCATGGAATACCTCATACGCCCACGCTTCAATAATTGGCCCAGCTATCTTGTTAATATTCTCCATTGGTAATCCGAGTTTAAGATTAGTGTTGAGAATAATTTTATTGTTGCCTTGCTCAATTGCCGTTTGGATAATCCTTTCGATAGCGGATACCACAAAAGCAGAATCCGCTTCATATGCATCGCTTTCTTTCGGGATTTTGAATGGAATATTCTCGTATTCCATGTTGGAATCTCCTTTTCAATCATTGTGTCGTGGGCACAATCGCAGATGAAATGACCTTCCTGCACCTATAACCCTATAAAAGTATAACAGATATGAAGCGCAAAGACAATCCCTATTTTCAATTATCGTCTGTTTGCTTGCGCTATCGTTTAGCAGATTCAAGCGACAAACAAGCGATAAAACCGCTATATCATAGGCGCAAAAGCCTGTAATATAGCGGTTCTTCTATTGTTGTTGTCTTCCCATGCGGTCAAAACACCCGTCCGCCTTCGGCGGCCACAGTTTGCGGCGGCCACCCTCTTTTCTAAAGAGGGTATTGTAGGGCGCGACGCCCTCGGCGCGCCATCATAATCACGGGGACGCCCTCGGCGCGCCATTTTAATCACGGCACAGTCGCCGGAGACGATTGTCCTCTATTCGCCAAGCAGCTTCTCCGCGCTTGCAAGCAGAACGGCGGTGCAGAAAACGTCCATAGCTGTGCGAAGCTCGTCAATCGGAGGAGCGGTGGGGGCGATGCGGAGGTTTGAGTCGTTCGGGTCTTTACCGTGGGGATAGGTCGCGCCCGCCGGGGTGAGAGCCACCCCGGCCTCGTTGCAAAGCGCGGCGATACGCCTCGCGCAACCGGGAAGGCTGTTAAAGCTTACGAAATAGCCGCCCTGCGGCGTTGACCACTCGGCAACGCCCAAACCGCCAAGCCGCGCCGAAAGCGTTTCCCCGACAAGCTGAAATTTCGGGGCAAGTATCTCGGCGTGCTTGCGCATGTGGGCGTATACGCCCTGCGCGTCGCCGAGGAAACGTACGTGGGCAAGCTGGCGCAGTTTGTCCGGGCCGATTGTCTGCGCCGAAAGGCGCTTTTTTATAAACTCGCAGTTACTGCGTGACGAGGCCATACAGGACACCGCCGCCCCGGAGAAAGTGACCTTTGAAAACGAGGTGAACACAAGCGGCATATGCTCGTTTCCGGCCTTCTCGCACTCGCGCACAATATTCGGAATAAGGCGCTTGCCGCCGGAAAACTGGTGTATGGCATAGGCGTTGTCCCAGTAAAGCCGGAAATCTGGCGCGGCGGGTTTAAGCGCGGCGATACGCCGCACTGTTTCGTCCGAGTACACGGCGCCCGTGGGGTTTGAAAATACGGGAACGCACCACATGCCCTTTATCATCGCGTCGGCGGCGACAAGGCGCTCGACGGTGTCCATATCCGGGCCGTCGGGTGTCATTTCTATCGGGATCATCTCGATGTGGAAGTAGTCGCAGGTGGTAAAATGCCTGTCATAACCGGGGGCGGGGCAAAGGAATTTAACCTTGCCCTGCAAGCTCCAGGGCGTACCGTCGCGCACACCGTGCGACATGTTGCTTGAGATGTTGTCAAACATAAGCGAAAGTGAGGAATTGCCGCCGACGATAACCTCGCTTGGGTCAAGTTCAAGAATGTCGGCGAAAATACGCTTCATCTCCGGGATACCGTCCAGAACGCCGTAATTGCGGCAGTCTATGCCGTTCTCGGCGGTATAGTCGTCCTTGCCAAGGCAGGTAAGGATACCGCTTGAAAGCGCAAGCTGCTCTAGGGAAGGCACGCCGCGCGTCATATTAAGTTTAAGCCCCCGGCGCTTAAAATCTTCGTACTGCGCCACAAGCGCCTCGCGCTTTGCGGCAAGTTCCTGTTTGGTAAGCTGTGAATACGGTTTCATGTTTATCTCCCCTATATAAAATCGGCGATTTTCTTAGCAAACGCACGGGTGCCAATGGCGGAAGCGGAGTCTTGGGCGATGTCCGCCGTCAGCGGGGGCGTTTCCAAGGCGCGCCAGACGGCGCTTTCCACCGCTTTGGCGGCGGCGTGTTCATTAAGAGAATAGTCAAGCAGCATGGCAGCGGACAGAATCGCGGCGGAGGGGTTTGCGATGTCCTTGCCCGCAATGTCCGGCGCGGAACCGTGAGACGGCTCGAAAAGCCCCGGCGTCCCCGGCGCGCCAAGGCTTGCCGAAGGCAGAAGCCCGATCGAGCCGGTTACGGCCCCCGCTTCGTCGGACAGGATGTCGCCGAACATGTTCTCGGTGACAAGCACGTCAAACTCTTCCGGGGCAAGCACAAGCTGCATTGCCGCGTTGTCAACAAGCATATGGGACAGCGTGACGTCAGGGTACTCCGGCGCGAGACGCTCGGCGGTTTCGCGCCACAGGCGCGAGGTGTCAAGCACGTTGGCCTTGTCAACGCTTGTAAGCCTCTTGCGGCGGGTCTGCGCCGCCGCGAAGCCCATGCGCAGGATACGCTCTATCTCGCCGCCGGTATAGACAAGGGTGTCGAACGCGGTTTCGCCCTCCGGCCCGGAGTTTCTTCCGCGCTTACCGTAGTATAACCCGCCGGTAAGCTCGCGAACAATAAGAATGTCAAAACCCGCGTCGTTCCTAAGCGGGGAAAGTCCGGCAAGGAACGGCTTTTTCACCGCGGGGCGCAGGTTTCCGTAAAGTTTAAGACCTGCGCGCAAGGCAAGAAGCCCCTGTTCGGGGCGGCGGGAAGACTTTTCCCACTTCGGCCCGCCAACCGCGCCCAACAGCACCGCGTCACTGGATTTGCAGGCGTCAAGCGTCTCCGGGGGCAGCGGGTCGCCGCACAGGTCAATGGCACTGCCGCCGACAGGGCATTCACGGAAGCTTACGGAGAAGCCGAAGGCGTCCGCCGCCCGCCGCAGAACGAAAAGCGCCGCCTGCGTGACCTCCAGTCCAATGCCGTCGCCCGGCAGAACGGCTATACGGTATGAATTCACAGTGTACCCCTTTTCTTTATCGCGCTTAGAAGGCCGCCGTCTTCGCTTACGCCGCGCAGGAACTCCGGTACGGCGGCGGCTTGATAATACGTCTTGCCCGCCTTTATGCGCCCGCCCGCCTCGCAGGAGAAAAGCTCTGCGCCGTCAAGCAGCGCGGCGGCGGCCTCGGGGCTTTCAAGCGGGGTAAGGCCGATATTAAGCGCGTTTCGGTAGAATATCCGCGCGAAGCTTTTGGCGATGACAAACTTAACCCCGCAGGCGAGGATCGCCATGGGCGCGTGTTCGCGGGAAGAACCGCAGCCGAAATTTTCCCCCGCGACGATAACGTCGCCGGGGCGGACGGCCTTCGCAAAGGCGGGGTCTATGTCCTCCATGCAATGCGCGGCGAGTTCTCCGGGGCTGTGGGCGTTAAGGTAGCGCGCGGGGATTATCACGTCGGTGTCGATATTGTCGCCGTAACGGAAGACTTTCATGTCACGCACCCTCCCTTTCCATTTGCGCTGTTTCTTCGGGCGCGGTTATACGACCCGTTAATGCGGATGCCGCCGCGACGGCTGGCGAGGCAAGGTAAACCTCCGAGCCGGTGTGTCCCATGCGTCCGACAAAGTTGCGGTTAGTGGTGGACACGCACCGCTCGCCCGCGTCCAGAATACCCATATGACCGCCCAGACATGGCCCGCAGGTCGGCGTGGACAGGGCGCAGCCCGCGCTTATGAAAACTTCGGCAAGCCCCTCGCGCAGCGCCTGTAAATAAACGTCCTGAGAGCCGGGGATTACGATACAGCGCACGCCCTTTGCGACATGCCGCCCCCTTAGTATGTCGGCGGCGATACGCAAATCGCTTATGCGCCCGTTAGTGCAGGAGCCGATTACGACCTGCTGTATTTTTATATCGCCCAAATCCTTCGCAAGGGCGGTGTTGTCGGGAGAGAAGGGCTTTGAAACGGTGGGTTCAAGCGCGTCAAGGTCTATTTCGACGATGCGGCCATAGTCCGCCTCGTCCCCGAACGCGTCGTCGGTAAAATCGCGCGTTATGCGTCCCTTTAAGTATTCAAGCGTAAGCGTATCCACGGGGAATATGCCATTTTTCGCGCCGCACTCGATGGCCATGTTCGCGATTGTGAAACGGTCGTCCATAGAAAGCGCCTCGGCGTTAAGGAACTCAAGCGACTGATAGCGCGCGCCGTCCACGCCAAGAAGCCCGATAAGGTGAAGTATAACGTCCTTGCCGGACACCCCCGGCCTTAGCCTGCCTTTAAGCCGCACGGCTATCGCGGACGGCACCTTGAACCACGCAAGCCCTGTCGCCATGCCCGCCGCCATGTCTGTGCTTCCCACCCCGGTGGAGAACGCGCCAAGCGCGCCGTAAGTACAGGTGTGGCTGTCCGCGCCGATAATAACCTCGCCGGGGGCGGTAAAGCCCTTCTCGGGCAGGAGTACATGCTCTATACCCATTTCCCCGACGTCGAATACGTTGTTTATCCCGTGCGTTTTCGCGAATTTTCGCACTTGGGTGCAAAGCCCCGCCGACTTAATGTCCTTGCACGGGGTGAAATGATCCATCACAAGTACAATCTTATCCGGGTCAAAAACCGTGTCAAGACCCGCCTTCTCCATCTCGCTTATCGCGACGGGCGCGGTTATGTCGTTGCCCATCACAAGGTCAAGCCGCGCCTTGATAAGCTGGCCGGGGACAACGCTTTCAAGCCCGGCATGCCGCGCAAGGATTTTCTGTGTCTTTGTCATATACCGCACCGTCCGTTCAATATCTGTTTCGTCACATTCTAACCGCACAATCAAAGCACCTGTCCGCCTTCGGCGTTGGGAAACGGGCGGCAGAACGCCCGTAATTCAAACGGCGCGCCCTACGACGCACAACGCCACTCCTGCCCTCTTTAGAAAAGAGGGTGCCGACCGCAGTCGGCGGGTGTTTTGACTGTAGGGATGCCCATTGGGCGTCCTGTCACCCCCCGACCGTAGGGGCGCACTGTGTGTACCCGCCGCCGCACCACCGCACTGTGGAATTTACGTTAGGGGTGGCGCGCCGGGGGCGTCGCGCCCTACAACACGCCCCTTGCCTCCCCCTCCGGGGGAGGTGGCGGCGACAGCCGCCGGAGAGGGTTTGGGGAACGGGGGCTTCGCTTAGTCTTCGAAATAGTCCAAAAGGGATACCCGCACAATCCAGTTGCCCTGTATGTCCGTCAGACCGCCGTACTCGCCGTCAAGCACTGCGAAACAGTCGCCAAACTCGGAAATTCTGTCCCCTTGTACCGGCAAGAATCCGGTATAGTCGGAATTGATGACAAAATAATCGCTCGCGCCGCTTTCGTATATATATACAATCACGCGGCCGGAGGGAAGCATCTCGTAAACATTGTTCCATCCGCTTAACAAGACGTTTCCCTCTTTGTCAATGATTTCTCTGTAACACAGAAATCTGTCGCCGGGCAGCCCCGCTTCCACAGTACCGGAATCCAAATGTATAACTTCCCCGTCTTTTTCAAGCACCCACGCGTCAGTCTCTGGGTCATGCCCATAGAACCAACCGTTTTCCAGCAGCATACTCGATGAAGTACGCATCTCTGTCAGTTCGCCTTTTCTGTCGATAATATCTGTGCCGGTTATATGGGATTCGCCCCAAAAAGGTCCGATATAGGCGTAATCGCCGTAGAAGGGGTCGGCAGACTCGAACCGGGGTTTGATTGCTGTGTTCCCCTTTGCGTCAATATAGCCCCAAAGGCCGTTCTCCGTATAAAGTGCCATGCCGTGGCTGAAATGCAGTTTAGGATACCAACTTGACCGCTCTGTTTCCCACACTTCATTGGAAGGCGCTTTATACGGGCCCAAAACACGCTTGCCGTTTATGTCCACATACCAGTAACTTATTTCGTCTTCCCAGACTGCGGCAAGACCTTCCGTGAAGATAACGGGGTTTCGCTCTTTAAGCGGGTACACGACATTGCCCGCGTAGTCAATCGCGCCCCATCCCGCACCGTCGTAAACGGATATGTAGTCAGAGTCGGGCGCTGATAAATCCGTGCGTCCCTTTTTCTGTATGTCGTACGAGGTGTCCTTATATGTCGCGGCCCAGCTTCCGTCAAGCGCGGCAAAGGTTGTGTCGGTATGGTCGCGCCCAGTGCCGCCGCCGGACTCTTCGTACTCGTCGCTGTAATGACGCCGGAGCATGTACATCTTTTGGCCGTTTCGCTCGATAATCTCGGCCTCGTGAAACACCGCGTCAACCACAATTTCGCCGTTTTGTGTACACAGCCCATATAAAAGATTAGGATTAAACGGTCCGTACGGCGCGCCTTGCAGCGCGCCGATAAACGGATAAATCGGCCCGTAATCGCCGCGCGGCAGCAATGTCTCGGTAAAGTCCTCATAAAACCTTGCCTGAAGCTCTTGCTGTTCGTAATCCGGTATGTCCTTCCCGCCGCCGGTTGGGGAAACCGGGACGTATCCTGCGGATTCCACAAGGCGCTGCCCCTCCGCGCCTTGAAGCCAGTTGTAAAGCATCCGCGCGGGGCTGTTTTCCGGTTCGGAACTGTGTATGGCGGCATAGAAGTCGTTTACAAAGGGGTACTCGCCGCTTTGTATGCTTTCGTTTGTCGGCTTAACCCCGTCAACGCTTAAAAGCTTTATGTTCGCGTTTACGTCCATTTGCGAGACATAATAGTAAACGTTGTATCCTATCGCGCTTTGGGTGTTTTGGTAAGAGGCCACGGCGTCCACCAGATCGCCCATCTGTTCTATGTAAAGCGCCTGCGGCGCGTCCGCAAGCTCGACGCTTCCCATAACCACCTTTTCCATAAGCGCCTGACTGCCCGAACTCTCATTACGCTGATAGGCCACGATGTCCGCGTTGTCGCCGCCGACGTCGCCCCAATTCGTGGTTTTATCTGTGTAGATGTCCCTTATCTGCCCGGCGGTCAAATTATCCGCGCGGTTTTGGGCGTTTACAAGAAAAACAAGCGCGTCCCTGCCGATGGGCGCGTATTCCAAAGCGCCCTCGCCGCTTGTATAATTCTTAAAGGCTTGCTCCGGCGGTTCATACGCAAGAATTAAGTCCGTATGCTTGTTATAAAGCCAAGACCATGCCTGTGAGGTGCCGTTGAAATCGACCATTTCCCCGGCTTGCTCCCAAGTCTTTCCCAAAAATGAGGAATACACCGTCTGCGCGAGCGGTATTGTGGCCGTCGAGCCGTCAATGCGCGGGAAGTTCTCCTCCGTAAACACAAGGGGTTCGGGCGGCGGCGCAGTCGTCGGAACAGGCGAAGCCGCCGGCGAGGGAGTGGGGCTTGGGTTCTCGCTCGGACTGACCGCCGGGGTTCCGGTGCAAGAAACCAGCACCGGAAGCAGGAGAACAAGACAAAGCAGTTTTCTCATCCATACACTTCCTCTCTATCGCCTAATCTGAAAATCTTCCGGCGGTATATTTCCATTATAACACTCAGATGGTATATTGCAAGTGCTGTTCTCTTTGTTTCCCACGGCTGACGCATGAACATACAAAAGGCATAAAACCAGTATCCTCATGTAGGGGCGACCGTCCTCGGTCGCCCGCGCCTGCGGGATTTTCCGGGGTTACGGGCGGTCGGGGACGACCGCCCCTATATTTAGTCTTTGCAAATTGGACATTCATGCGTTTGCCGTGCGCTCTTTTCTTCTTAGCGCGCTTGAATTTTTCTCTTTCCCGCGATATAATGTATTATCATCTTAAGATATACCATTTCGCGTTCGCGAACCGGCGCGTTGCGCCTGTGGCATAATAAATCCATCATCTCACGAGAGGCGCGTGATTTTTTTGGTATATACTCTCGAGCAGTTGCGTGAACGAATCACGCCTGTAGCGGTTAAACACCGCTTGCACGCCGTTTTCATTTTTGGCTCTTATGCCAGAGGCGAGGCAACTGACGATTCCGACGTTGATATTCTTGTGGACAAGACCGGGACAGCGTTGAAAGGGTTGTTTGCAATGGGCGGACTGTATAACGATTTATCGGAAGCCGTTGGTAAAAGTGTTGATCTCATTACTACTGGGGCGTTGGAGCAGGAATGCACAAAAAAAGAAACCCCTTGGTTTGTCGAAACTGTAGCGAAGGAGAGAATTAAGATATATGGCCAATAATGACATTAATCGAATACAGCACATTTCACTATATTGCAAGAAAATTCTGGACAGTATCAATCGGTTTGGGAACTCCTTTTAGGACATACCACATCTATTGAGTTTTTGCGACGGAATAATTAAAGAGGACAAAGAAAGGATGGGCGCACATGCTTAACTTCGACTTTTACTCCCCGGCGCGCATTGTATTCGGAAGAGGTACGGAAAAGGAAATCGGCGCGCTTTTGAAGCCGCACGCGTCAAAGGTGCTGCTTCACTACGGCGGCGGAAGTATCAAAAAAAGCGGGCTTTACGATACGGTGACGGCCTCGCTTAAAAAGGCCGGGATAGCGTTTACAGAGCTTGGCGGCGTACAGCCAAACCCACGGCTTACCCTTGTGCATGAGGGGATTGCCCTTTGCAAGCGCGAGGGTGTGGAACTTATACTGGCGGTGGGCGGCGGAAGCGTCATAGACTCCGCGAAGGCCATCGCTATGGGCGTGTATTACGACGGCGACATCTGGGACATATATGAAAGCGGCGACAGCGTGTCGCGCGCGCTGCCCGTGGCCACGGTACTTACAATCCCCGCCGCGGGAAGCGAGGCAAGCGGCGACACCGTTATCAGCAACGAGGCCGAGGAACTTAAATACGGGTACAGCAGTGCGCATCTCCGCCCGCTTCTAAGCGTGATGAACCCCGAGCTGTTCTTCACCCTTCCCAAAGAGCAGCTTGGCTATGGCGTGGCGGACATTATGAGTCATGTGTTCGAGCGGTATTTTACAAATACCACGCACACCGACCTTACCGACGGACTTTGCGAGACGGTTTTGAAAACGGTCATTAAAAACGCGCCTTTGGCGCTTGCGAACATGAGCGACTATGACGCGTGGAGCGAAATCGGCTTCGCCGGAATGGTCGCCCATAACGGCCTTGTGGGTATGGGGCGCGACGAGGACTGGGCCTGCCACATGATGGAGCATGAACTAAGCGCCATCTACGACATCGCCCACGGCGCGGGGCTTGCCGTGCTGACGCCCGCCTGGATGAAATATGTGTACAGGGACAACATCAGCATGTTTGTACAGTTCGCGGTGAACGTCATGGGAGTAAAGGGCAGCTACCGCGAGCCGGAGGCCATTATACTCGAAGGTATCGAGCGTCTAAGCGCCTTTTTCCGCAGTCTTGGCCTTCCGTCCACGCTTGCCGAACTTGGAATTGACGACAGTAAACTAGAGCTTATGGCGAAGAAAGCTACCAACATCCATTTCGGAGAGGAATCGCCTATAGGCGGTCTTAAAAAGCTCTTCTGGCAGGACGCGCTTGCCATTTACAGACTGGCGCGGTAATCCGCCAAACCCGGTAGGGGCGGCCATTGGCCGCCCGCTACAAAACCCTCTTTAGAAAAGAGGGTGCCGTCCGCAGACGGCGGGTGTTTTGACCGGAGGGGTGCGACCCTCTCCGCCGCCTGTCGGCGGCACCTCCCCCGGAGGGGGAGGCAAGGGGCGCGATGTAGGGCGCGACGCCCCCGGCGCGCCAGCCCACCAACGCCGCACACACCGCAACGCCAAACCCACGGGCGGCAGAACGCCGCCCCTGCAAACCGTTCCCCAAAATTGTCAATTGTCAATTGTCAATTTTCAATTGTTCATTGTCAGAGGAGGTACGACGCCTATGCCTGCTGCGGATACACCGATGATGCGGCAGTACAATGAAATACGCGAGCAGTACCCCGACTGTATGCTGTTTTTCCGGCTTGGCGACTTTTACGAGATGTTCGACGACGACGCGGTTGCCGCCGCCGAGATGCTTGATTTGACGCTTACCACGCGGGACAAAGGCAAGGACGAGGGCGAACGGACGCCTATGTGCGGAGTGCCGTACCACAGCGCCGAAGGGTACATAGCGCGGCTTATCGCGCGCGGCGTAAAGGTCGCGATATGCGAACAGACCGAAGACCCCTCCCTTGCCAAGGGGATTGTCAAGCGCGAGGTTACGCGCGTGATAACGCCCGGGACGGTGCTTGAAAGCGCCATGATGGACGAATCGGAAAATAACTACCTCGCGGCGGTGGACTACGACGGAAGCGCAATGGGCGCGGCTTTTGTGGACATAACCACGGGCGAGTATTTTGTAACCGAGGTCGCGCAGAACGGTCAGGGGAACGGGGAAGCCATCCTTGCCGCGCAGGGCGAGCTTGGCCGCTTCATGCCGCGCGAGGTGCTTCTGACTCCCGACGCGGCCCGCGACGCAACGCTTGGCGCGTTTATACGCGACAGGCTTCGCGCAAGCGTGTCCGTCGAGCCGGAAAGCCTTCAGGCCGAGGCGCGGGTCTTGGCGCATTTCGGCATGGAAAGCATAAAGGCGGCGGGGCTTGCGGACAAGCCCGCCGCAAGGCGCGCTGTCGCCGCGCTTTTGGACTATTGCCAAAAGCTTGGGATTGGCGGCGGCCCCGCGCCGAGTCTGAACGTGTATAACCGAAGCGGTTATATGGAACTTGACATGACCGCAAAACGCAATATGGAGCTTACCGAAGCAATGGGCGGCGCGGGAGAGGCGCGCAAGGGGAACGCGAAGGCCGGGACGCTTCTTTGGGTGCTTGACTGCACCGGCACGTCCATCGGTTCGCGCCTGCTTCGCGCGTGGGTCGAGCGTCCGCTTACCGTACCGGGGGAAATCATGCGCCGCCAGCGCGCCGTCGCGGAGTTGTGCGGCGAAAGCGTACTGCGCGGCGAGCTTCGCGGGGCGATGAAGAACCTTCCGGATATGGAGCGCCTTACCGCGCGCGCCGCGTACGGGGCCGCCGGGCCGCGCGACCTGCGCGCGCTTGCCGCCGCAGCCGGGCGCGTGCCGTATATATTAAGCCTTTTAGATCAGACGGCGGACAAGCTTCTGCGCGAGCTTCTTGACTCGTCGGACAGCCTTTCCGACATACAGGAAAAGCTTTCTTCCGCCATTATAGAGGATCCGCCCTATCACGCGCGGGACGGCGGCTTTATCCGCCCCGGCTTTAACGCAGAGGCGGATCGTCTGCGCGACATTTTAACAAACTCGAAGTCCATGCTTGCGGCAATGGAAGCCGAGGAAAGGGAAAAGACGGGTATAAAAAGCCTTAAAGCGGGCTTTAACAAGGTGTTCGGCTATTACTTCGAGGTTTCAAAAAGCTATTACTCCCAAGTACCCGAACGCTTTATTCGCAAACAGACGCTTGCCTCGTGCGAGCGCTACTTCACCCAAGAGCTTAAAGAGCTGGAGGGCGATATCCTTTCTGCGGGGGAGCGTCTTACTGCGCTTGAGAGCCAGCTTTTCTCCGAACTGCGCGCATATCTTACCGAAAACTCCGGGCGTATAAAACGCACTGCGGTTGCGCTTGCCCAGGCGGACGTTCTTGCGGCGCTTGCCGAGACGGCGGTGAAATACCGCTACTGCGCCCCCGAGGTTGACGGCGGCGACGAAATCTCCATAGAAGAGGGGCGTCACCCGGTCGTCGAGCGTATGCTGAAGGACGATTTGTTCGTCCCGAACGGCACAAGGCTTTCCTCGCGGGAACCGTCCGCGATAATCACGGGGCCGAACATGGCGGGCAAATCGACATACATGCGCCAAGTGGCGCTTATAACGCTTATGGCGCAGATAGGAAGCTTTGTTCCGGCAAAGCGGGCGCGTATCGGCGTGGTTGACCGCATATTCACGCGCGTCGGCGCGTCAGACGACCTTGCGGGCGGGCGCTCGACATTTATGGTCGAGATGACCGAGGTTGCGGACATTCTGCGCTTCGCTACCGCGAAAAGCCTTATCATACTGGACGAGGTGGGGCGCGGGACAAGCACCTTTGACGGCATGAGCGTCGCCCGCGCGGTGCTTGAGCATATTCACCGACATATCAAGGCAAAAACGCTTTTCGCCACCCATTACCACGAGCTTACGGACTTAGAGCAGCAGCTTCCGGGGGTGGTAAACTACAATGTCGCGGTGAAAAAGCGCGGCGAGGAAATCGTTTTCCTGCGCCGCATTATGCCCGGCGGCGCGGACGACAGCTTCGGCGTGGAGGTTGCGCGGCTTGCGGGACTTCCGTCCCAAGTGGTAAACCGCGCGCGCGCGATACTGAAAAGCCTTGAAAACGGGGAAGCCCCCAAAATGGCCAAGACGCGCGCGGAAACGCCGCAGGCCGAGGCCGCTCAGATTTCCCTTGCCGGACTTGCGGGGGAAGAGCTTCTGCGCGAACTTAAAGCCTTGGACTTGGACACGCTTACGCCGCTTGAAGCCATGAACCGCCTTTACGCCATGCGCAAAAAGGCCGGTGAGGGCGCTTGACATACGTATTATATACGTGGTATGCTATATGAGAAAGGAAGACGCACTATGAAGGTAAGCGAATTGCTAAGATACCTTAAAAAGAATGGATGCGTCTTTAAAAGAAACGGAAGCGAGCATGAAATATGGATAAACCCAAAGACCGGCGGTGAAGCGCAAATACCGCGACATCGCGCCAAAGAGCTTAAAACCGGAACGGCAAAAAGGATATTGCGGGATTTGGGACTTGACGGAAAGGGTTAATAAATATGAAATACGCGTATCCTGCGGTTTTTCACCCCGAAGAAGAGGGTGGCTTTAGTATCTGGTTTCCGGACATCGGGAAAGGGGCGACACAGGGGGAAAATATAGCTGACGGCATTTTTATGGCGGAAGACTTTCTGTCACTAGCCTTGTATGACATCGAGGAAGAAAAGAAAGTGCCGCCAAGTGTCAGCAGTGCGGAGACTATAATAACGGACGGCGGGGACTTTGTGACGATGATTGCCGCCGATACTGAAACTTATCGGCGCAAAATAGAGAACCGATTGGTAAAAAAAACACTGAATATACCGTCATGGTTAAATGAACGGGCTGAAAATGCCAATGTGAATTTTTCCCAGACGCTTCAAAGGGCGCTGAAAGAAGAATTAAAATTACAAGAGAAGTGAACCGCATACATGTACTTCCGCCCAATGTGGCGGATATGATTGCGGCGGGCGAGGTGGTCGAGCGCCCCGCAAGCGCCGTTAAAGAGCTTATTGAAAACGCGGTTGACGCGGGCGCGACGGCCATTACTGCCGAGTTCCGGCGCGGCGGAGCCGGGTTTATTCGCGTTGCCGACAACGGCTGCGGCATGAGCGCCGAGGACGCGCGCGCGGCCTTCTTACGCCATGCCACAAGCAAAATAGAAAGCGCCGAGGACTTGCAAAGTATCTCGACGCTTGGTTTTCGCGGCGAGGCGCTTGCCGCAATCGCGGCGGTAAGCCGCGCCGAGGTGCTTACGCGCCAAACGGGGGCGGCCTTCGGCACCGCGCTTACCTTGAACGCGGGCAGAATAGAAGACTGCCGCGAGGCGGGCTGTCCGGAAGGGACGACAATAATCCTGCGCGAGCTTTTTTTTAACACGCCCGCGCGGCAGAAATTCCTGAAGCGCGACGCGACCGAGGCCGGGCATATCCACGACGTTGCGGTAAAGGCCGCTCTGGGTCGGCCGGATATAAGCTTCCGGCTTTTGAAGGACGGTGAGGAAACGCTTCACACCGCCGGTGACGGAAAGCTTAAAAGCGCTGTGTACAGCGTTTTCGGACGCGAACTGGGTATCGCGCTTCTGGACGCGGCGCATACGCTTGGAAGCGTGACGGTCTCCGGGTTCGTCGGCAAGCCCGAAACGGCGCGAGGAAGCCGCGCCATGCAGTTCTTCTTCGTGAACGGCCGCCCGGTGCGAAGCCGCACGTTGTACGCCGCGCTTGAAGAGGGGTTCAAAAACGCGCTTCCGGCGGGGCGTATGCCCGTATGCGTGCTGTGTCTGGATATGCCGCCAAGCGAATATGACATAAACGTACACCCGGCCAAGGCCGAGATAAAATTCCTTTACGAGCGCCAGATATTCGACGCTTTGTACTTCGCCGTAAAGGGCGCGCTGCGCGACGCGGAGGCGCACACGGGGCTTAAACTGCCGCCCGCGGCGGTTTCCGGGGATTTTCGCGAAACGCTTAAATCGGCGGGTCAGATGGAAATCCGCGAAAGCCCGGCGGCTCAAGCCGCGCCTGCGTCCGCGCCGGAACACGGCGACGTAACCGCGTTTGCGTCGTCCCGGCGGGAGTATAGGCAGTCCGCGCCGTATATGCCGCCCCCCGCGACGCAAGAGCCGCGCGCCGTGCCGATAATAGAGGATGCGCAAGCGCCGGAGTGGCGGCTTATCGGCCAGGCGCTTGGCGGCTATCTGCTTGCGGAAACGCCGGACGCGCTTTGGATGATCGACAAGCATGCCGCGCACGAGCGCGCGCTGTTCAACACCCTTATGAGCGAAAAAACCGAACCTATGAGCCAGCTTTTGCTGCAACCGCAGACTGTGGCGCTTCCCGCCCGTCTGTGCGCCGCGCTTCTTAAAGAGGAGAAGCTTTTGCGCAAGGCCGGGTTTATGGTTGAAGACTTCGGCGCTGCGCTTCTTGTGCGCGAGGTGCCGGATTTCCTCGCGCCGGAGGACGCGCCAAGCCTTCTTGCCGAAATCGCGGAGAAGCTTCTGTCCGGCGGGAAGGCGCTTAATGTGCGCGAGGAAACGATGAAAGCCGTCGCATGCAAGGCCGCGATAAAGCTTACGCAAAAAAGCGCGGCAGAGGATCTTAAAGCCCTTGCCGCGCGCGTTATGGAAGACCCGGATTTACGTCACTGCCCCCACGGCCGCCCCGTGGCGATCCGCCTTACAAGGTCACAGCTTGAACGTCAGTTCCTGCGGGGATAGTCAAAGCCTGCTTGCGCGCTCCACGGCCATGCCGCCGACAGCGGTAATAATAAACGTGATCGGCGTAAGCTCAAGCATTGCCTGCGCCGAGGCGAGGATGTCGGCGGTGGCGGGACGCGCGGGATGACCGGCAAACCAAATAAACAGCGAACCCAAAAGCAGCATCGCCGTAACGGCGAAGCCGCCCGTAAGAATTTGCCTTGTTTCCGGCGCGCAGATCGTCAGCGTATGTTTTAGCCGCGCATATGTACCCGCTTTTTGTATATTTATTTTTCTGGGCAAATTATCACGCCTTTCCGCACTCCCAGACTGATTTTAACATGTCGGCATAGTAAGCACAAGTAAAAAGTATTGGTAATACAGCAAAAATGCGTGTAGGGGCGGCACATTGTGCCGCCCGCCGTTCCCGCCGCATCGCCCCTACGCGGGACGAGCCGCGTATATAAGCCCCAGCAGCGTTTCCTCGTCATAGGGGAACGCCTTGCTGTCAGTGCTTGCCTCTGTCTCCAGTTCGGCAATTACGTGCCACGCGCCGCCGTTGTCGTCAGTTATCTCAACGCCCATGACATATATTTTCCATTTGTTTGTGTCGTCCTGAATCGCCGCGACTATCCATATGCCGCCGGCTCCGCGTATCGGGAACAGTTCCGCTTCGTTGATTTCTCCAACGTAATCAGTGAAGGCATATTCGCGGTAATTGCCGTTAATTTCCGTACTAAGCACAGGGTGCTTAGTTGTTGAAGCGGTATCGGGATTTTGCGTGACCGCGTAAAACTCCACGGTTTCCAAAGCGTCGTCACTGTCAAGCTCGGCTGTGCAAACGCCCAGAAGGCGGCTGGATCTAAGGCGTTCCAGAAGCGCGGCTCTTTCTTCCAGAAGGCGCTCTATTTCCTCCATAAGCGCGGCTTCAGCTTCCTCGGCTTTCTCAAGTTGCTTTTTGTACGCGCTTTCGTATACCGCGACTATTTCCGTATAATCGTCAAACGAGAGCGCGGCATCCTCTGCGAGGAGTTTCCATGAATCGAAATTCTCGTTATACAGATCAACAAAGTCCTGATAGATAAACGTTTCAGAGCTGTCCCCTGCGCAGTCGAAGAACACCTCGCGAATATCGCTTAGAAGAAAAATCTTCGCCGCCGCCGACGGATAAGTTTCATGAATTGGGTGTTCCATGTTTACAGCGGAGACATCAAGCGAAACGGCAAGGCGTTCGCCTTCGACAGCCGCGCCGCGAAATATTGCCGAACTGAAGATATCTTCGGCCAAAGCGGCTATTTTCTCTGTCTCCTCGCGATTTGTACCCATATAGGTATCAAATATAACTTTATCGCGGTTGGATTCAGTCGTAGCCGTGGGACTTGGCGCGGGCGTTGCGGGCAGGTTGACGGCGGGCGGTTGGATTGAAGGCGCGCCGCGCAGGGCGAAGACCGCAACCACCGCCGCGGCAAGGCAGACAAACGACGCCGCGGTTATGGCAAGCCGCGCGGTAAGCGCCGTGCGGCGCGTATTTGTTTGCGCCGCGTTAAGCGCGCGGCGCAGCGCCGCCTCGCTTGGCCCGTCTGTCGGAATGCGTGAGTTAAGCGCGGCTTTAAAGGTCATTATAATCATCCCCCAAGATTTCTTTAAGCTTTTTTCGGGCGCGCTCAAGCCGCTTTTTCGCGGCCGGTTCGGAAACGCCGCAAATCTTTGCCAGTTCGGCGACCGAATAACCCATATAATAATAAAGCAGCACTGCGGACTTAAAATTATCCTGAAGGGACAGCACCGCCGCCCAAACATCCCGCTGCGATTCCTCGTCAGTGAAGGGCAGGTCGGCGGTAAGCGCCTGCGTCCGCTTGCGCCA
>JAISVI010000099.1 GCA_031271665.1 Oscillospiraceae bacterium | reverse complement strand
TTTTATTCTGGAGGTTGACAATCAGTGGACACAAAAAAGAAGCGCATTATACTTTGGATATGCCTGCCCGTCCTCGCACTGGCAATTCTGTCGGGCGGCGTTCTGCTTGGCCATTCCATAGCGCGTAACTCACAGTCCGAGACGCATTTTTACATTCCGTTCCCGCGCGTCAAAACGGCGGAGCTAGACCCGGAAGCCATTGTCGCGGAGATGATGCAGGCGATCGGCTATCCCAACGCGGTTCCTATGGTGACGCTTGAAAATCTTGGGCAGTTTTGGACGACTGTGTATGCCGAGCGGGACAATCCGGAATATGATATGCGCTTACTCAGAATGGCGGGAGAATTTCTTATCCGGGTGTCCGTAGAAGGGCAAACGCGTGAACGCCACTATGAATTTCGTAACTTTGGGGTCGGCGAGGAGGAAATGTTAATTATATACAAAGATCGCGGCCCTTCAATTGATATGGACTATGCCTTGACCGATATACTAAGCGCGGTACGCGATTTCCCGGCGGACTTATACCGCGAAACAGAGGTCGGACGGGAATCGGTGGACGTATACAACTTTGAATTTGGACACTTGCTCGCAAATACAGCGGGTTTTTCATATGACTCGGATGGGCTTGCCGAGAGGCATGAGGACAGCATTCCGTTTACGCTTATACATGCTTGGTGGCACGACGGAATACCGGATTACGAACCGGACAGCAATGTGTTCCACGGTTCCACAGGGCATCGCGGAGAAGGCCGGGAAAGCCTGTTTTACAACAGTGACAAGTAGCAAGGCGGCGTATGACGGGGACGGCAATGTCCTTGAAAGGGCAAGCAAGGTTACCACAGAGAAGTGGTATTAGCGCCGGACTTTTGTACAATGCCTTCGGGGGAAGGCGAAAACGCGGGACAAAACTTTTCAGTTTTTTTGTGTCGCGAGTTTGACATATGGGTGCCCAGCGAGGCGGGAGATTTATTTGGAATAGCGTACGACCCCAAAAATTTTTTTATAAACCCCAATACTTTTTGATTCCACAGTGTTTATATATATGTCAAGGGAAATTTGGCAGGTGACATCATGACAAATCACGATATTGATCGTAAGATAATGGAAATTGCTCAAGGAGATATTGGGGCTCTTGAAACTCTATACAACGAGATGAAAAGACCCGTATACCATTATGCATTGCAAATTTCCGGAAATCGGGAGATCGCGGAAGATGCGATGCAGGATACCTTTATCTCAATAATGAGCAACAGTCGGTCTTATATTCCAAAGGGAAGCGGTCGTGCGTGGATATTAACCATCACGAAGAATAAGACTCTCAATCTGATAAAAAAGCAAAATCAATTTTGCCCGTTTGATGGTATCGAAAACCAAAAAGCATATTCTTATCAGATGAGCGTTCCCTTTGAGGATGTAGATTCCTTTATGGATATTTTAAGGCCGCTTAACAAGAAGGAACATGATATTGTCGTTTTGCGGATACTGGTCGGATTGACTTTGACGCAAATAGCGAAAGAATTAGCTTTACCAAAGGGTAGCGTTTTTTG
Source organism: Oscillospiraceae bacterium (assembly GCA_031271665.1). Classification (GTDB taxonomy): domain Bacteria; phylum Bacillota; class Clostridia; order Oscillospirales; family UBA929; genus WRLJ01. Next base: position 17,271 of record JAISVI010000099.1, on the reverse strand, counting down.
GTCTTATAATAACGCTATGAAAAAACTAAAAAAATCGCTAATAAATGTTAAGGAGTTTGACCCATGTATCGAGCAACTAAAAAATTAATACAGAAACAAGCGGATAGCATTATTCCTGATAAATGGGCGGAAATTAAAGAGGTGGCGCTTAATAGTCTACCTCCTCTGCAGACACCAGTTACTAGTGTTCATCGAAAACAACGCACGATAACTGCGCTTGCCACATGTGTATGCTCGGCAATTATACTAATCGCTGTTTTTGCTGCTAGAGGTATTGATAATGGAGTTTTGCCTGAACCAAAGCAAAATCCCATCGATCCATCATCTGTTCCAGAGCAAACACAAGCACCCTCGGATGCGCATGTAACAACTGTCCCCTCCGGCACTGATGTTATCCATTGGAATACTTCTGATGGCGTTCCTCAGGGCAGAGTACGTATTGCCGGTACGTTCGAGAAATTACCGTTTGAGCAATGGCAAGATTACTTTGACCTTAGCTTCTCAACCGATGAACCAATTAGTTACAGCCTTGTCTATTCAATACCTAAATATGACGAGCCGGTTTTTCTTATGTGCGGCAACGTTAATATAGAGTATGGTGAAGAGCAATGGCTGAGCGCCTATATCCACGATAGCAAAAGTTACCGCCGTCTTGCTGATTTTACCCAAGGAGATGAGCTTATTTCAACTATTGGCAATGCCGAGCTTATACTGTTGAAGTATAGCGGATACCAAAATAAAGTTGGGCAAATCAAACTCGATTCTCATTGGATAACTTTTGAATCGCACGGCTTTAGCGATGAGATGATTATTTCCTTTATCAAGAGCATAAACGAATTGTAGTCTATCGCTAAAAGTTATTGAATTACCAGATGGGGAACCATCTGTTTACATAGATACCACAAAAAAACAAAAGGATGTGAAAAACTTGAAAAAGGCAATTTCTCTTCTCTGTGCGCTCCTCATAGTCAGTTCGTTTCCTTTTACCGCATTTGCTGTAGATGTGGCTGTGGATGATGTAGGATTCGAATATGACTTCGTTCACGATGGTGTACTGAAACCGACGAAAGAGGAAGTCCAAGCGGAATACATCTTTTCCGGCTTTGACCCTTCTGATCTCGAATTTTTGATATCAGATATGGTTACATCCTCATCCATTGTTAGTGTCCCTGTCACCGAACCTTGTGATGAATCGTGGAGAGACAAATATCCTGACACATGGATGTGGGAAGCCAACAGAGCTATTGAATCGGCGGATGATCTGTTGGGCAATTACGGCATTGACTTCTACTCTGTGTCACAAGTTGCTTGGACAAATGGCTATACCGGGTACTATGACACATTAGCTATGGTTCAAGATGCCTATAGCAAGCATGGTACTGATAGCGGCGCTGAGATTATGTTTGCTTTCACAGATTTGTTACTTTATGAAAATGACTACATCTACGGCAGAGTAGAAGGCATAGGACTCCCAAGCATACTGATTACCGATTATGGCGCTGATGAAAATGCCATGACGGCTAGGCATGAAGGAGGGCATGCTTACACCTTGGAACATTGCTATGATTCTTCCTGCTTCATGACTTTCGGTGCACCACTGAGTACGTTTAACAACCTCTGTTCAACACATCAGAGCGAACTGAGAAGTAACTCTGGGCGCTACTAAGGGTTAGTCAAGGCAAGGCATGAGGTGACGTATGCGCTCATGCCTTGCCCCGTTAGGGGTAAAAGTATGAATATTAAACAGCGACTTCGATTGATTGGTGTACTGGGACTGTTTCTCTGTATAGCATCTTCGTGCGCTCAAAATAAAAACACAAACGCTACTACGCTTGCGATTGTTAATGGGCAACCAATTTTGGATGCTCAAATAGATTTGGTATATGAAGATTTTAAGGATAGTGGTATAACACGAGAAAAAATAATCGAGGACACAATACTGGAAATTCTTGTTGTGCAAGAAGCCCCATCATATGGTATCGTTCTAACAGAAAGCGACATTGATCAATTGGTAAATGGGTTCAAGGAACAATATCCTACGCATTATAAGGAAGCTATAGATCGATATGGATATGATGCGCTTAAACACAAATTAACAATCCGAAATCTGTTCATCCAGACAAAGAGTTACATTATAAACAACATACTATTTCCAGAGGAAGAAATATCTCATGAGCTGATTGTTGATTTTACCTCTGCGTATGGACTTACCAAGCAGTTTGAAGCGTATACGGATGCTCAAATTATAGCCCATATAAAAAACGAAATTATCGAATATGCTTTTCGGCAATGGATGAATGATTTAAGAGTAAATGCTGACATCGAGCTTTTTTAGATTGTTTTAGCTTGCGCCGCTAATAATTGCAATGCGCAAAACAAAAATCGCGCGTGTCTTTGCTTATGCTTGCGCTCGTTCTGTGCGTATCGGCTGCCGCAGTGAACATCACGCTGTTATCCATTATCTGACCTCCCGGTTTTGATTTTTCTGTTGCGGTAAATGCTCCGCGATAAACGCCCGGAGGCGTTCGGGGATTCTGCGGATTGCTCCGATAAAATCCCTAACCTCCACCCATAACCGCTCATAGTTCGCTTTCCAAGTGTCGCGCTCACGGGCAACGCTGCGGGCGCTGATTCAGAGTGTTTGTCTCTCCGTCCAACGTCCGAATATGTTCATCACGCGCGGCGATTTCTTTTCTGAGAGCCTCCGCGCGTTTATTAACGCCGACGCCTTTCTTCGCGAGAACTTTCAGCCGTTTCGCTTCGTCGTCTGAAAGATGAACGCGGGACAAAAATAAACTCAAGGAGGGAAAATATGACGCCTATTTACATAACCCAAGCGGTGCTGCTTGAGTTGATTTTACTGCCGACTATTGCGATTGTAAGGTTTTACAGACGGAAAAAGCGCAGCACAAAGACGTCTGTGCCTCGAGAGGTTGGAATACTCCTGTTTTCAGCGTATATAATCGGGGTGTTGTCGCTTACTGTGATACCTGAACTTGAATTTAGTGAGCATGGGATTGGTATATACAGACCCATGGTCAACGGTTCAAGGACGGGCGGGATCAATCTTATCCCGGTTGTCGGTATCGTGGAAGGGCTTTCAAACGGAAGGTATGTTCTGATAATTGGGAATGCTCTGCTTTTAACACCGCTGCCCTTTTTTCTTAACTTGCTTTACAGGGTAAGTACGGCAAAAATGCTTATTATTGGGGTGTTGGCATCTGTTTCTATTGAAATAATCCAATTGCCGCTTTCCAGAGGAACGGATATAGATGACGTTCTGCTTAATTCTCTTGGGGTTCTTGTTGGGCTGGCTTTGCTTCATGTGGTTAAACGCTTTAAGAAAAGTGGGGGAGAATGAATTGGAGTGATGCGCATACCGCATTCGGGGCATATGGAGAGTAGTGGCATCGACGCAGACAGCGCACACACCAGCTAAATGCCGTCGGGGTACTGGTATCGAGTGGTAAGGAAACCGCCGTTATTATGCGGCGGCGGGATTCAATATGAGGAGGTCAACACACCATGAAACGTCTGTCAATACTTATCGCGCTTGCCATTTCGCTTTTGCTTCCGGCGTGTACACCGGCGTCACCTGTTGGAACAGTAACGCTTTCCATTGCGCCTTACAATAAAACATGGGGGCTTTACGGCCTTCCATACGTGGTTACATACACCGATAAGACGGGGGAAATGCCGATAGACGAAGTGGCGGAGGAAATGGTCGGGCTGCTTATTGAGGAACTAAAGAACGAAGACTCAATCCGCTCGTTCGCTGTGCTTGAAGGCAGCGTCGAAGAACTTTCGATTATGTACAAAGATGACTTTGAATACGCGTGGGCGAACGATAGACGTATCAATCGCGGCAGTATTTTACGTCCGAGCAAAGCAGGTGACGAATACTGGGTGGTAAGCGGCAGTGTCAATCTTAAATGGAGCGGAGAATTGGGCGCGTACGGGACATTTCAGGGTGACAGTCCGGTAAGCGTGAACTTTTTTACTAACGGTATAAACAGGAATGAAAACGAGTACACGATGTCATTCTGGGAGGATGCTCGGACTCAAGGCGATTTTTTGACCATTGATAATGTTACAGAGTTTACAGACGTGACTGGCGGAATGCCAATCGAAGAAGTAGCTATCACTATGATCAAAATGCTGATAGAAGACTTAAAAACCGTTCACCCCGCGCGCGGATATACCCTTATTGAGGGGGTTGCCTTTGCCGATGACCTTACCCTCACGAGCAAAGCGGAAATCGAGGCAAGAGAAGGAATATCCAAACCTATCCCCGAAGCGGGGGATGAGTATTGGGGGGTCACTTGTCCTGTATACTTAAAATGGGACGGGTCTTTTGGCATTCTTCAAAACTATATGGATGCTTTCAGCAACTGGGAAGACTACACTTATGTGACACCCGAGGGAATAACCCTTTTTAAAGACTTCTTATACGCCTATGGCATAAACAAGGTCGGCAATACCTATACCATGTCCCAGTGGCCAGCCTTAGTTATATAGCGTATCGGGCTGACGTTTCCAGACTGCCCTCCGCACCATGCCCGGCGGCGGTGTATGACGGGGGCGGCAATGTCCTTGAAAGGGCAAGCAAGGTTACCGCAGAGAAGTGGTATTAGCGCGAACTTGGTACAAGCCTTCGGGGGAAGGCAAAACGCGGGACATGAAAATAACAAAGGAGTTGTCCGCTATGACAAACTTGCCAAATCGCAAACCCCGCGCATTTCTGGGCGTTACAGCCGCGTTTCTGCTTCTTGCGGGCTGTACGCCGTCACCCACGCCAAGTGTTCCCGCGCTTGCGGCGGCGGCGACCCCGACTGCCTACCCCTTCGGAAGCCGCGCGGAAGTCCCCGGATACGATGAGCATAAGCGCCAACTGGAGGAAGCCCTGCGCTCGGGAAAGGTATCGCATGAGAGATATCTGCCCGACACGCCTTTGCAGATCTATACGGCGAGCGCAGCCGAATGTGACATGGCCGGAACGGACGACGCCCGGTTTGTCGTCTTTTATCTTGGTCAGTACAGGGAGCAGCGCTACGAGGAAGACCCGTTCTTTATGGCCGCCCTTGTGTCCGGCGAAGAACTGATAGCATGTGCGCCGGAACAGACGCTGGAAAGCCACTCCACAATATTTGCGCATGAACTGGCTGTCGCTGATTTTGACGGAGACGGAACGGATGAAATCCTTGTGTATTCTCCTGTCGGCGGCAGCGGGAACAGCCATTTTATAACCGCTTATGATTATACAGACGGTTCATTAAACGCGCACAACATATCCGGCTATTCAACCGGAGAAGAAGACGTCAATATACACTCACTTAAAGCGGTTACTGACAAAGAAAAGGGTTGGTACACCGTTTCAAGCAGCGTGACGGGCCATATCGGACGATTTCAGTTCGATCAATTGGACATGGAGTCTTTTGACGGCGAATGGACAGAAAACGAGCCGCTTAATGCGGATACATTCGCCGGATTTTCGATTGAGGATACAGACGGAGACGGCGCGTCGGAAATACGTATGCTTAGTTTCCTTTGGTTTTCGCCTTTTTCACATGCCAGCAACGTCGGGTTCGGCATTGAAACTTTGAAGTTTGACGTTGCCGCGCAGAAATTCGTAATCACCGACGCGGAGTATATGACGGGAGACGTGTTTTACGACACATTCCCGCAGGACAAGTGGGAAATGTATTAACGCGCTATGAGCTATCAGGTGCGCCCATACCGTGCGGTAGGCGCGGCGGCGGCGTTCGGCGCCGTCAGTGCGGAGGAAGCGCATAAACCTTTGAGTGACAAGGGGTTTAGCCGAAGGAAGGATTAGCGGAAGAAATGCCGAAGCCCGCGACACAAAAAACTGAAAAGTTTTTTGTGTCGCGGGCTTGACATATGGGTGGTGACCCGTAGGAGAATCGAACTCCTGTTACCGCCGTGAAAGGGCGGTGTCTTAACCGCTTGACCAACGGGCCTTGTCAGTTAACAGCTAACAACGAACAGTTAACAACCTACTAACGGGTAGCCCGTTGTTCGTTGTTCGTTGTTAACTGTTAACTGTCCTGGTAGCGGCAGTTGGAGTTGAACCAACGACACTGCGGGTATGAACCGCATGCTCTAGCCAACTGAGCTATGCCGCCAATTGATAGGGATTTTGGGCGCGAGGTACAGTATACTCTTTTTCCGCGCGCCTGTCAATACTGAAATCCCCAATATAACATCGTATTTGCGGATTTTCCGCAAACGGCACAGGTTTCGCCAATTTTCTCCTGTTCGAACGGGATACAGCGGCTTTTCATTCCGCCGGTGACTTCCTTAACTTTTTCCTCGCACTCCTCGCTTCCGCACCACATCGTTTTGATAAAGCCGCCGCGAGACGCCGCAATGTTTATCATTTCGTCAAGGGTGCGCGCAGTGCTTGTCTTGCTTTTAAGGTTGGCGGACGCCCGTTCAAAAAGCTCTTTTTGAATGTCCTCAAGCTTTTCGGACACGCGCGCGGCAATGCCGTCAAGGGAAACCTCTTCCTTGCCGCCGGTGCGGGCAGCCAAGACGCATTTGCCGCCCTCTATGTCGCGGGGGCCGAGCTCAAGGCGAAGGGGGACGCCCTTCATCTCGTATTCGGCAAACTTCCAGCCGGGGCTTTGGTCGCTTAAATCAAGGCGCGCACGGACTCCCGCCGCTTTAAGCGCCGCAGTTACTTCCGCCGCCTTTTCCGAAACGCCGGGCTTATGCTGGGCAATCGGCACGACAGCCACCTGTACGGGCGCGACACGCGGCGGCAGCACAAGACCGCTGTCGTCGCCGTGGGTCATTATTATGCCGCCGATAAGCCGCGTGGTTATGCCCCAAGAGGTCTGGAACGGGTGCTTCAGTGTGTTGTCCCGGTCTGTGAACTGTATCTCGAACGCCTTGGCGAAGCCGTCCCCGAAATAATGCGTGGTGCCGGACTGAAGCGCCTTGCCGTCGTGCATCATGCACTCTATGCCATAGGTGGCGACCGCGCCGGCGAACTTCTCGCTTTCCGTCTTTTGACCCTTGATTACCGGCATCGCCAGATAGTTTTCCGCGATGTCGCTGTAGATGTCAAGCATACGAAGGGTTTCTTCCATCGCCTCTTCGGCGGTGGCGTGGATTGTATGCCCCTCCTGCCAAAGGAACTCGCGCCCGCGCAGGAACGGGCGGGTGGTTTTTTCCCAGCGCATGACGCTGCACCACTGGTTGTAAAGTTTGGGCAGGTCGCGCCAAGACTGAATGATGTGGGCGTAATGTTCGCAGAAAAGGGTTTCCGACGTCGGGCGGACGCAAAGGCGCTCTTGAAGTTTCTCCGAACCGCCGTGGGTCACCCACGCCACCTCGGGCGCAAAGCCCTTGACATGGTCTTTTTCCTTCTGCAGCAGGGATTCGGGAATAAGAAGCGGCAGATAGACGTTCTCATGTCCGGTTTCTTTGAAAAGCCTATCCGCAATGCTTTGGATATTCTCCCATATGGAATAGGCGTAAGGGCGCAGTATAACGCAGCCCTTCACGCTTGAATAGTCAATAAGCTCGGCCTTTTTGACAACATCGGTATACCACGCCGCAAAATCCGTGTCCATCGGGGTAATCTGCTCGACAAGTTTCTTCTCCGCCATTATAAGCCCCTCTCTCCGCCATACAAGACAGCGGATACGCGCCGCCGTCAGGGTGACATTCTATCCGAGACGCGTGTTTTTGTCAAGCCGCGCAATCTTCATAAACTTTTAATTTGTCTATTTGTCCGCCATGTGTTATAGTAGACAGCATGGAAACATTGAGACGCATGTTAATAAGGGTCTTAAAGCCGAAGAACCTCTTTTGGCTTGTCGCCTGCGCCTTTGCCGGGGGCGTTGTTTATTATGCCGTGCGCGTTGTCGCCGCGCCGGAAACAATGTACTACTCGCGCGACAGCGGAAGGGTTAGCAGTAGCAGTCTTATGATGGTGGCGCAGTGTGTAATATCAATTGCTATTCTTTCCGTACCGCGTTTTTTGGGGCGGGTCACGCGCCTTGAAATCCCCGTAAGTATTGAAGTCATATTTTCCTCATATATGCTGCTTACTGTTTTTCTTGGCGAGGTGCTGTCCCTTTATTACAAACTGCCGTTTTGGGACGGCATAATGCACACGTTCAGCGGCGCCGCCATTACGGCTCTTGGCTTTTCGCTTGTGCGAATCCTTAACCGCTCGGAGCCGGGGCGCAGCGAACATATGCTTATACGCCCGTTACTTGCCGCGGTTTTCGCCTTCGCGTTTTCGATGGCTCTAAGCGTGATGTGGGAGATATACGAGTTCACCGTGGACGCGCTGCTTTCTTCCAATACCCAGCGCTATATGGCGCTTGACGGCCAGCCGTTTGTCGGGCGCGCGGCGCTTGCGGATACCATGAAGGACTGTATCCTTAATACGGCGGGTGCCTTCGGCATGTCGCTGTACGGCTATTTTTCCCTGAAAAGCGGAAGGGGCTGGATATCGCGGCTTAACATACGTCTGCGCAAACGCGCAGACACCGTTGAAACAGAAGGGAAAAAAGACAAAGCCGCCGTGTAGGGCGGGGGAGGGGCGGATGCCCCTAAATGGCGCGCCGGGGGCGTCGCGCCCTACAGGGAAACCCAATGTCTTAAATATAGGGGGAGATCGAATTGCGCGCAAAACTTAAGGAAATGTCAAAATACCTTTTTCCGTTTGTCATTGCCGTGGCGATCTACTCGTTCTTCACAAATTACGACAGCACGGTGGGGATGTTCGGACGGATTATATCTTGGGTGTCGTACATTGCGGGGCGGCTTATAATCGGGTTTGGCTGCGCGTATGTGCTTGACATGCTTGTGCGCTGGCTTACAAACAAACTGCGCTTTAAGCGGTGGGTCGCGATTATCGTCGCTTATCTCGCGTTCTTCGGGTTTATCGCGTTTATGCTTGTCTATCTTATCCCGATGATAGGTGAAAGCATCACCCAGATCGTATCGGTGTCCAGTCAGCTTTATAACGATATCCCGCGCTGGGTCACAAACCTTACCGAACGCCTTTCCCTTGACCCGGAGCTTACCCAGTCCATCATCGAAGCCATCAATGACAGCTATGCCGGGTTTACGGAACTGCTTACCTCGCTTGGAAAGAACATCAACTACAACACCATATTCAATTTTTTAAGCAGCACAAGCCGCGTAATGATAGACTGGTTCTTCGGGCTTGTCATCTCTGCCTATGTGCTGATTGAGAAAAAAAGGCTTATCAGACAGTCGCGCAAGCTTACCTACGCGCTTTGCAAAACCGATACCGCCGACCGCCTTATAAGGTTCACAAGGCGGGCGCACCATATATTCAGCCGGTATATCACGGGGAAAATGCTTGACTCGGCCTTTGTCATGGTTTTAAGCATGATACTGTACGCCGCGTTCAGAATCCCCCTGTGGCCGTTTATGGGAATGCTCGCGGGCGTATGCAACCTTATCCCCTATTTCGGGCCGCTTGTGGGCGGGGTGGTTTCCTGTCTTATTATGATGTGCTTCGAGCCGATTCACGTACTGATAGTGCTTATAATAATCATTGGCGTCCAGACGCTTGACAGCTGGATTGTCGAGCCGAAGATACTGGGCGACGCGGTCGGCACAAGCCCGCTTATCATCATTGTCGCGGTCATGATCGGCGGAAATCTGCTTGGCGGATTTATGGGCATGTTCCTAAGCGTGCCGCTTGCCGCCATCCTCAAGACGCTTATCTACGACGGCTGGGCCGCCAAGCGCATAGAGGCGCGGCGGAAACTGCGCTCGGAAGAGCTCGCTGCTCAAGGCGTCCCGCAGCCGTTTGACGATGTCCCCATAGACATAAACACCCTTATTGACGAGGACGCCGAAAGGGTGAGACAGCCCAAAAAGGAAAAGAAGCCGAAAGCGCCAACCCCCCCGAAGGAGTAAAGCGAACCCCCTCCCGTCACGCAAATGCGGGCGAGAGGGGGTTGATTTGTGGGAGGGGGGGCTTAACCTAACTCGTTTGTGATGTATGCCAGCGCCGCAGAACGCACAGATCAATTTTAAGTTTTTTTATGTACACCCGTATGACCGGTTAAGATGTACTTTGAGCCTTTGAAAACCCCACGCATTGCGGTAACGGTGTGCGTATTCTGTCTATGATCTTTGTTCATCATCCGAAAGAACGGCTTAATATCGCCGCTTCTTGTTAGGCGCAGCAAATCGCCGGTTACGAGAATGCCCTCGTTCATAAGGTACGCCGCAGAACCGGGGGTATGTCCGGGCGTCAGAATCAGTTTGACGGAAACACCGCCATGTTTAACTGTTTCGCCGTCTTGAAGGGTTTTGTACGGGTGCGAAAGCGAGTTGCGCATGAAACCGCGCCGGGCAGTCCTGCCGTTAATCATCTGTTCCTCCGTTGCGGAAATGAATACCTCGGCATTTGGAAACGCGGATAAGCCGCCGGTATGGTCGTAATCAGTATGCGTTAAAAATATGCGCCTGACCTCATCCGGCGGTAATCCCAATTTTTTCATGCCACGCCGAACCATCCCTGAATTTAATCCTGCGTCAAACAGCGCGATGCCGCCATCGTTTCTATACGCGTAGAGATTGACAAACGCACAGTTTATGGCGTACAAACCGTCCGCTACTTTCGCGGTGCGCACAGGGCGAAAGCTGTTTAAGATAAAAACCAGAATTGCCAGCGCCGCACCTAAAACAATATACTCCAACACGTAACCCTCTCCATTCCTTTTTAATGACCCCGTCATTTTATTCGTTGTCTTCACGTTTGGTATTAAACTTTGCTTTTAACATATAGGCAATAAATATCGCCAGAATCATAATTCCAAAAAGGATTCCCAACACGTTTCTGTTGATTTTCCCGTCGACGATTATGCCCGTATCTTCCATAACAAGTTCATACGTACACGCTATAACAGTCGTCGCGCCCAAAAGCCCGCAGAAAAAAATCAAATATTTCTGCCGCCTTTCGCCAAGCGGACTTATGTCGTAATAAATAAACTCAATGTTGCACAAAACGATAACGAAAAAGACAATTATCAGTTCCCCCCATTTCCCCGAGACCCATTCTATCCCTTGTGAATACAGCAAAGCGTTAATCAGCAACAGCGCCACAAGCGTAAACAGGCCATGCTTGAATACTATTCCCCTTTTAAGCAGTTGAAGTTCATCTAAGCGTTTTTTTAACATGCCCTACTCCTCCCAAAACAGTTCGTCCAAAGTTTTGCCCAATACCTTGCAAATCTCAATACACAGCTTAACGGACGGATAATAGTCACCTTTTTCTATGGCGTTCATTGTCTGTCGGCTTACGCCTGTGGCCTCTGCCAAATCCCGTTGTGTCATATCAAGCGCCGCGCGTGCCGCTTTTAACCTAAGGTTCTTTGCCATAGTTCCGCTGTCCCCGCCTTTCGGGCATGACCCGTTGCAAATCTCGCTGTCGATATAAGGATAGCATGGGAAAGAAATAATGTCAAGTATATTTGACTTAAAATAAAGATATTTTTACAATTGACGGTTCAAACCCCCTCCCGTCACGCAAATGCGCCGGGAGGGGGGTTGATTTGTGGGAGGTTGCCGAAAGCGGTAAAAACGCCCGACCCCGCGAGATTACACTCTTGCCGCAAGAGGGGTTTGTGGGGGGGGCGTTGTTGTCCGCCCGCAATTTCCCGGCGTTTCGGCGGTGCGATGACATTGGGGGTGGCGCGCCCGGTCAAAACACCCGCCGTCTGCGGACGGCGCCCTCTTTTCTAAAGAGGGTAAGGGGGGATGTCAATTGCTCATTGTCAAATACAACCCCTTTGCCCTCGTGAGACAAGAGGGTGGCTCCGCAGGGCCGGGAGTTTTCCTTGCCTCCTCCTTTGGGGGAGGTGGCGGCGAAGCCGCCGGAGAGGGCATTCGGGCGGTCGGGGACGACCGCCCCTACATTTAGTCTGTGCAACTTGGATATTCATGGACATTCATGCGTCAGCCGTGACCGTCAAGAGAAGTACCAAACCGCCTTGACTTTTCCACACCGCTATGCTATGGTTGACACAAGACGCTGACAATAACATGCCGCGACTAACCCGCATGGGATTTGGTGATTATTATGGATATGGCTAAAATTGGTCTAGAACAGGTTGGTATGGATACGATATATCCGGGCATGGTTCTGGAGCATGACCTGTATAACAGCAGGGGGACGCTGCTTGCCCAGACGGGGACGCTTCTTACCGAGGATAGCTGCGTACGTCTTGCGCGCGCGGGCGTTCATGTCGTTAATCTTAAACTTCCCAAGGCCGTAGACCGCGCGTCTAAGGCGGCGGACAGCATACCCGCCGAAAAAATGCGGGAGTTCAGCACATTTAAAACAACGTATGAAAATAAGGAGAAAGAGGTAAGCGACTGCCTTATTAAAATCGGAAACGGTGAACAGCTTGATATCGCGAAAACCTTTACGCTTACAGACTCCATAATTTCAAAACTTAGTAACAAAAACGACATTTTTCTTTTTCTTGAGTTTATGAAGGATTTCGATAACCATACCTTCAGCCATTGCAGTAATGTCGCGCTTCTTTGCTATGTGTTCGGCGGGTGGCTTGGTATGGACCGCCGCCAGCTTACCGAACTTACCGTCGCGGGGATGCTTCACGATGTCGGTAAGACGCGTGTGCCGATAGAGATTCTTAACAAAAAGGGCAAACTTACGCCCGAGGAATTCAAAATCATAAAGGATCATACGGTTCTTGGGTACAAGCTTCTTCTGCAGCAGGAGCTGACAAATGACATGCGCCTCGCGGCGCTTCAGCACCATGAGAAAACGGACGGTTCGGGCTATCCCTTGGGTATTGACGGCACAAAGATAAACAGGTTCGCTAAAATAGTCGCCATATGCGATATTTACGACGCCATGACCTCGACAAGAAGCTATCGCGAAAAGATTTGCCCGTTCGAGGTTATTCACACATTTGAGACGGGGCTGTACGGCGCGCTTGACCCAAAGCTGCTTTTCATGTTCCTTAACAGTATCGCGTATGTCTATTTGAACAGCACCGTGGTTCTTTCCGACGGAAGAGAGGCCGAGGTGATGTTTATCCCTAAGGAAACCCCATCCAAGCCGATTGTCAAAACCTCGGACGGGACAATGCTTAACCTTACCGAGCATGATTTGAAGATACTGCGCATTAAATAAACAACCCGGCAAGCCGGGGCGCTGGGACGGCAAGCCGGGGGCGTCGCGGCCGCAAAGGGGAAACCGTCGTTTGGACAAATTTTTCGCGTCAAGCCATGATATAATTATAATAGGCGCGGGTCACGCGGGAATCGAGGCCGCGCTTGCCTGCGCGCGTCTGGGGTGCGACACCCTTCTGCTTACCCTTAACTTGGACGCGGTTGCCAATCTGCCCTGCAACCCCTCTGTCGGCGGAACGGCCAAGGGTCAGCTTGTGCGCGAGATAGATGCGCTTGGCGGCGAGATGGCGCGCGCCGCGGACGAATGCTGCATTCAGTACCGTATGCTTAACACCGGGAAGGGCCCGGCGGTTCGCGCCCCCCGGGCGCAGGCCGACAGAAAGCTTTACTCCGCGCGCATGAAGCGCGTTCTTGAAAGCCAGCCAAACCTTATCCTGCGCCAGGCCGAGGCAATAAGCGTAACTCCCCAACCCGGCGGAGGGCTGGAAGTCATGACCGCCGCGGGCGCGGTGTACGCCGCGCGGTGCGTCGTCGTCGCAACGGGTACGTACCTGTCCTCGCGCTGTATCACGGGGGGCTTTGTGCGCCCCGGCGGGCCGGACGGACTGATGTCCGCGAACGCTTTGGGCGGCAGCCTGGCGGAGTTGGGCATCCCTATGCGGCGCTTTAAGACCGGCACCCCGCCGCGCGTGTTGGCCGCGACCGTTGACTATTCAAAGCTTGAGGTACAGGCGGGCGACGCGGATATGCCCCCCTTCTCGTTCTCAACGCGCCGCCGCCCGGTGAACCGCGCGGTCTGCTGGATTACCTACACAACGCCCGAAACACACGCCGTCTTACGCGCGAACCTTGACAGAAGCCCGCTGTTCACCGGGGTTATCGAAGGCGTGGGGCCGCGTTACTGCCCCTCGATAGAGGATAAGGTGGTACGCTTCGCGGACAAGCAAAGACACCCCGTTTTTCTGGAACCGATGGGTCTTAACGACGGAGAGCTTTATCTTCAGGGACTGAGTTCCTCTATGCCGGAGGATGTACAGCGCGCGGTTTTGCGCACTGTGCCGGGGCTTGAGAACGCGCGTATCACACGAAGCGCGTACGCTATTGAATACGACTGCGCCGACCCCACGGCTTTGGGGCCGACGCTTGAAAGCAAGGTCTGTCCCGGTCTGTTCGGCGCGGGGCAGTTCAACGGCTCGTCTGGGTATGAAGAGGCCGCGGCGCAGGGGCTGGTGGCCGGAATCAACGCCGCCATGCGCGTACTTGGCCGCCCGCCGCTTATATTGCAGCGCTCGGGTTCGTATATCGGCACATTGATAGACGACCTTGTTACGCTTGGCACGAACGAGCCGTACCGCATGATGACCTCGCGCAGCGAGTACCGGATGCTTCTGCGTCAGGATAACGCCGACGCCCGCCTTATGCCGATTGGCCGCGAAATAGGGCTTGTTAACGAGAAAACCTTCCGCCGTATGCTTAAAAAATACGGGAATGTAGAGCGCGAGCGCAAGCGCCTTGAAGGCGCGTTCGCTCCGCCGTCGGAAGCGCTTAACGCGCTTCTGACAGGACTGGGCGAGTCCGCCGCCGAAAGCGGAAGCCGCCTTGCCGACCTTCTGCGCCGCCCGCCGGTAAGCTACGCGGCGCTGGCTCCTTTCGATCCCGACCGCCCGAAACTCTCGCGCGAGGAAGCCGAACAGGTGGAAATCGCCGTGAAGTACGAGGGGTACATCCGCCGTCAGGACGCGCAGGCGAAGCAGGCGAAGCGAATGGAGGGACGGGCGCTGCCCCCGGATATGGACTATTCGTCGCTTAACGGTATGCGACTGGAGGCGCGGCAGAAGCTTTCCGCGATACGCCCCGCCACGCTTGGACAGGCGTCGCGCGTTTCGGGCGTTACGCCCGCCGATATAATGACGCTTATGATAGAGCTTGAGAAAAGCCATGCGTGAGTTATTAAAGGCCTATCTCGACCGTATGCTTGATGTAAACCGGACGATGAACCTTACCGCGATACGCGATCCGCGGGAAGCGTGGACAAGGCACATCGAGGACAGTCTGTCTCTTTTGAACGCGGCGGATTTCCGGAACAAAACCTGCCTTGACGTGGGGAGCGGGGCGGGACTGCCGGGCATGGTACTCGCCATTGCCGAGCCAAGCCTTGATATGACGCTTTTGGACGCCACACAGAAGAAAACGGAGTTTCTGCGCGGAACGGCGGAAGCCTTGGGGCTTAGGAACGTAAAGTGCGTACACGCGCGGGCCGAGGAATACGCGCACACGGCGGCGCGGGAAAGCTTTGACATAGTCACCGCGCGCGGGGTGGCCGCGCTTGGGGCGCTTTGCGAGATATGCCTTCCGTTTTTAAGTGTCGGGGGACTGTTTCTGGCAATGAAGGAAGACGACTCCGAGCGCGCGGACGCGGAAAACTTTGGCGGCGCGCCGAGAGACGGGCATTGGTACGAACTCCCCGGCGGAATAACGCACTATGCCGCCATATTTGAGAAGGTGTCGCCCACACCGGCAAAATACCCGCGAAAATGGGCAGCTATTAAGAAGTGAGGCGAATTATGCAGCAGGACAGATTTATGGCCGTTCTTATCGACGCGGATAACGCGCCGCGAAAAAGTCTTAAAAACATCATGGAAGAAATCGCGGTTTACGGCAATCCGACAGTAAAGCGCATTTACGGCGACTGGACAAGCCCCAACATGAACAGCTGGAAGCAAAGCCTTCTGGAAAACGCCATAACGCCCGTGCAACAGTACGGCTATACGACCGGGAAGAATTCCACGGACAGCGCCATGATTATCGACGCGATGGACATACTTTACTCCGGGCGGGTAGAGGCGTTCTGCCTTGTGTCCTCCGACTCGGACTTTACGCGCCTTGCCGTACGCCTGCGCGAGGCGGGGATGACCGTAATCGGAATCGGCGAGCGCAAGACGCCAAGCCCGTTTATTCAGGCATGCGACAAGTTTATCTACATCGAGATACTTAACGAGCGCAGCCGCAAGGAAAAACAGAAGCAAAAGCCCGGGCGCGAACCCCAGAACACTTCCGCCGAACCCGAGCCGGAGCACCGGAACGGGCGACCCAATGAACCCTCCGACATCCCGCAGGAGATTATCGACTTTATCGCCGTCACGGTGGACGACGTGGGGGACGAGGACGGTTGGGCCTATCTGGGCGAAGTCGGCGGACTTCTTCAGAAGAAGCAGCCGGACTTTGACCCGCGCAACTTCGGGTTTAAGAAACTTACGCTGCTTATCGAGGCAAGCGGCTGCTTTGTAATGGACGTCCGAGAGAACCTTCTGAAGGGCAACGGCAAGCTTATATATATCAGCAACAAGAAATAATGAAAGTAAAGAAGAAAACTGTTATCTTAACCGCGGCCGGGCTTCTCACGGTCTGGCTTCTCGCGGATTTGTATATCTCTAACTTCGTCCCCGCCGCCACAAGGCGCGAGATTAGGCTTGCCCGGCTGCCCGAGGCGTTTTCCGGCTTCCGCGTGGCGCATCTGTCCGATTTGCACGCCACTTCTTTCGGAAAAGACAACGCGGCGCTTATAAGCTTGCTTGAAGGCGAAAATCCTGATATAATAGTGATTACGGGCGACTTAATCGACAGGGGTGACTTTGGCGAAAGGCCGGGACAGCTTGACTGGGCAGAGAAAACGGTCTCGCGCCTTGTGCAAATCGCGCCGGTGTACTATGTGACAGGAAACCACGAATGGGGCGCGGAGTACAAGGCGGCAAGGAAGGGCGATCCGCGTCCGATACCGCGCCTTAAAGAGATCATTGACCGGCATGGCGCGGTGTGGCTTGATAATGATTACCTCGTTATACGGCGCGGCGGCGACGCCATTGTATTGGCCGGTATAACCGACCCGAACGGCCCGGCGGATCAGGTTGACCCACTTCCAATGCTTTCGGATATCCGCGCGGAAATGAACGAGCCGTTTATTCTCGCGCTCTCGCATCGTTATGACAGACTGGACGAGTACGCGCAGTGGGGTCTTGATCTTGTCCTTACGGGTCACGCCCACGGCGGACTTGTCCGCCTTCCGTTCACCGACGGGCTTTACGGCCC
>JAISVI010000141.1 GCA_031271665.1 Oscillospiraceae bacterium | reverse complement strand
TTTGGGGAACGGTCTTACTTTCTTTGGTTTCGCCCAAAGAAAGTAACAAAGAAATGCGCCTTAGAAAACCCTTGGTTTTCTAAGAACTTTCCGCTTATACGGGGGTTTAGTCTGCGGCTTTGGCGGCGTGTTACCGTACCAATGGCGTTTCTCCGTACACGGCCAGTCAATGTCCGGCCTGCTGCGTATTGACGAACCGTGTACGGCAGCGCTGTAATGTTTGTAGGGCGCGACGCCCGCGGCGCGCCATCTTAATTACGCCGGGGAACGGGCGGCAGAACGCCGCCCCTACAAACCGTCCCCCATAATTGTCAATTGTCAATTGTCAATTGTCAATTGTTCATTGTCAATTGACATCGCCACTCCTGCCCTCTTTAGAAAAGAGGGTGCCGACCGCAGTCGGCGGGTGTTTTGACCAAAACGGCGACAGCCGCCGGAGAGGGTTGCAGGGGACGTTGGGCAACCGTACCGATAAAAACAAGAGAGGATGTTTTTATGCTTATTCCCGAAAAAATCAAAACCATTGCCGCGCCGCTGCCGGAGCTTTTACCGGCGGACATTGTCGTTGACGCGAACGAGAGTTTCCGCCTGTTCCCGGAAGACATTGCGCGGGAGATGGCCGAAGAGCTTGCGGCAACGCCGCTTAACCGCTATCCCGACCCGCTTGCGCGGAAGGTCTGCCTGCCCGCCGCCGAATACTACGGGGTTGGCGCGGAGCAAATAACGGCGGGGTGCGGCTCGGACGAGCTTATAAGCGTAATTGTAAACGCGCTTGTCCCGCCCGAGGGGCGGCTTTTGCTTTGCGAGCCGGACTTCGGCACCTACCGCTTTTGCGCGGAACTGCGCGGATGCGTCTGCGTGGCAAGCAAACGCGTTGACGGAAGGCCGGATTTAGCCGCGCTTCTTAACGAGGCGCGCGAGGGCGACTGCGTTATTTTTTCCAACCCCTGCAACCCCACAGGGCAGGGGATTGCGCGCGAAGAGACGCTTGACATGGTTCGCCGCGCGCCGTGCCTTGTCGTCGTTGACGAGGCGTACATGGACTTCTGGGATCAAAGCGCCGTGTCCGCCATTGGCGAACTTGAAAACCTTATTATCCTGCGCACCGCGTCAAAGTCCGTGGGGCTTGCGTCAATACGGCTTGGGTTCGCGCTTGCAGGCGAAACGCTGACGGGCTTTATCCGCAAGGCGAAGCTGCCCTATAACGTAACCGGCCCGACGCAAAGCATCGGCGCGGCGGCCTACCGTCACCCGGAATGGCTTAGGCAAAACGCCGCAACGCTGCGCGAGTCCGCCCAAAACCTCTTTGGGGCGCTGTCCGCGCTTTTGGCGGGGCGCGAAGGGTACGGGCTTACCGATACGATTACGAATTTCATCCTGCTTTGCCCGCCGGACGCGCAGGAGCTTTATAAATTCCTGCTTGCAAGGGGGATACGCGTTCGGATTCTGGGCGGTGCAAGGCCGCTTTTGCGCATAACGGGCGGCGCGGAAAACGAAAACGCCGCGGTCATCGCGGCAATAGGGGAGTTTATTAAGGAGGGCAACACGCCATGACGGAAGCCACGGTAACGCGCAAGACAAAGGAAACGGACATCGTCCTTACGGTACGCCCCGGCGCGGGGGAAAGCGCCATTGACACCGGCGTGGGTTTTTTCGACCATATGCTCACGGCGTTTGCGTTCCACGGCGGCTTTTCGCTTGCCGTGAAGGTGACGGGCGATTTGCATGTTGACGCGCACCATACCGTCGAGGATACGGGACTCGCGCTTGGCAAGGCTCTGCGCGAAGCGCTTGGCGACTGCGCGGGTATCGAGCGTTTCGGTGAAAGCCATGTCCCGATGGACGAGGCGCTTGGTTTCGCGGCGCTTGACATCTCCTCACGGCCGTTTTTATGCTTTGACGCGCCGCTTTCCGGGACGCACGGCGGCTTTGACGCGTCGCTTACGAAAGAGTTTTTCCGCGCGCTTACGGTGCAGGCGGGCTTCACGCTTCACCTTGAAGCGAAGGGCGAAAACGCCCACCATATGACCGAGGCGCTTTTCAAGGCCGCCGGACGCGCCTTTAAGATGGCAAGCCGCGTTACGGGGACGGGGGTGCCGTCCACGAAAGGGGCGCTTTAGCCATGATGATACTGCCCGCGATTGACCTTAAAGACGGCAAATGCGTCCGCCTTATAAAGGGCGATTTCTCCACCCAACACACGGTTTCCGACGACCCCGTCCGCGTGGCGGCACAGTACCGCGCGGACGGCGCAAGCTGGGTGCATGTGGTGGACTTGGACGGCGCGCTTGACGGCAAGCGCAGAAACGCCGCCCTTGTGGCGGCGATAGTCAAGGCCGCGCATCCCGCCAAGGTGGAGTTGGGCGGCGGTCTTCGCACCGAAGAGGACATAGAAGAGGCCGACAGCCTTGGCGTTTACCGTTTTGTGCTTGGCAGCGCGGCGGTTGAAAACCCCGGGCTTGTCGCCCGCACCGTGACGCGATACGGCGCGCGGCGCGTGGCGGTCGGGGTTGACGCGCTTGACGGCATGGTCAAGACACGCGGTTGGCGCGAGGGTACGAACCTTACTGATACCGAGCTTGCCGCCGGTCTTGCCGACCTTGGCGTAAAGACGCTTATTTACACGGACATCGCCACGGACGGCGTACTTTCCGGCCCGTCGCTTGAAAGGCTTGCCCAAATCCGCGACGCCTTCGGCGGCGAGGTAATCGCAAGCGGGGGGGTGTCCTCGGTCGCGGACGTCACCGCGCTTAGGCGGCTGCGCATGGGGGGTTGTATTATCGGCAAGGCGCTTTACGCCGGGAACATTACCGTGCGCGACGCGGTGTTCGCCGGGCAGTGGGAGCTGTGCTTCGTCAAAAACGAGCTTATCCCCGCCGTTGTTCAGGACGCGGACACGCGCGAAGTGCTTATGCTTGGCTTTATGAACCGCGAGGCGCTTCGCAAAACGCTTGACACCGGGCTTGTCACCTTCCACAGCAGAAGCAGGGATGCGCTTTGGACAAAGGGCGAGACTTCCGGCAATTACCTTAACCTTAAATCAATAAGCCCGGACTGCGACCGCGACACGCTGCTTATCATGGCAAAGCCAAGCGGGCCGACCTGTCACACCGGGAATACAAGCTGTTTCTTCGACACATGGGAGGTACGCTGACATTGGACGTATTTGAAAAGCTGTACGCAGTAATTGAAGACCGCAAGGCAAACCCCGCAGAGGATTCGTACACATGTTATCTTTTCGGCAAGGGAGCGGACAAGATACTTAAAAAAGTGGCCGAGGAATGCGGCGAAACAATCATTGCCGCCAAAAACGGCGCGCAGGAAGAAACCGTCGGCGAAATCGCCGACCTTTTCTACCATGTACTTGTTCTTATGAGCGCCCAGGGCATCCCTCTGGCGGCGCTTGCCGACGAGCTTGCCCGCCGCGCGGAGAAAATAGGCAATCTGAAGACCATGAAGCAGACGGACAGGGAAACCTAAAACCTGTTTTCCGCGTTAAGCGCGGCGGCGGAAATGCGGTGTTTAATCGGCTTCCATTCTACTTTCGCAAACAGCGCCGCGAAGGAGATTGGAATAGACGTGAAAACAAAAAGCGGCAATGTGAAGATGTACAAAATCTTTTTTATTGAAGCCGCGCGTATCCGTTTCCACTCCGACACGGTTGTGACCGTACCGAGTATTAAAAGCGGGATATACATATTAAGCAGTGTCTGACCCAGAGAGCGCAAGGTGGTCAACAGGCTTTCGCCTTGTAATGCGCCAAAAGCGAAGAATATGAACCCAACGACGACATTTACCGTGACAGGAAGAACAATCGGCATTAAAATCATACTTAAATCAAAGCAGGAAAAGCTTCCGCGCGCCGCGCCGCGCGCCAGACGCGCGCCGTATTTTACAAATACCTGGTTCATGCCTTTGGCCCAGCGCATTCGCTGTCGGAACGACTGCCGGAGTGTGACGGGCTGTTCGTCATACAAAACCGCGCCGGGGCAGTATCCTATGGTCACGCCGTTTGATATATGGTGCGCCGAAAATTCAAGATCCTCGGTTAAGGTGTGGAAAATCCAGCCGTTTGTGCTGTCTATGATTTTCTGGCTGAAAAGAAAGCCGGTGCCGGAGACGGTACAGCTTAACCCAAGCAGCGAGCGCGAATGGTTGAGGAAGCGCGACTCGCGCATAAACCAAAGCGAGTATCCCGCGGAAAGCCAGTTATCGCCGTAGTTCTTTGAGTTGCGATAGCTTGTCACTATCTCAAATCCTTCGGAAAACGTACGGTTCATCTGTTCTATATAGTCTTTGGCGAGGATATTGTCCGCGTCGAACACGAAAAAGCCGTCAAAGCACCCGGGGTAATCCCGCTTTATACCGCGAAGAAGCGCTTCCAGGGCATAGCCTTTTCCTATAAGTTCGACGTTAAAACGCTCGTAAACGGTCGCGCCCGCTGCGCGCGCGGTTTCAGCCGTTGAGTCCGTGCAGTTATCCGCCATAACGAACACCGATATAAGCGACCGGTCATAGGTCTGTTCATGAAGGCAGTTTATAAGATCCGCGATAACTGCCTCTTCATTGCGCGCGCATATAAGTACCGCGAAACGGTTGCGCCCCGCCGCTTTCTTGGGCGGCGGCGTTTTCTTTATAAACGGAATAAGTATGTATATGCTTTGATAAGCATAGCAGACAAAAAGGAACAGGGTAATAGCGAGGTTAATAAGTCTGAACGTGTTCATCAATAAAAGCCCCCTTTATTATGCCTGTCCACATAATAAAGGACTTTTCTTAAGAATCCGGTATGAAAAGTATTAAAAATCGCTTAAATTTACAGGTTGCAGAGCGCCGTTTTGCCCCGAACGCAGCAAGCTGTCAGTCTGAATCTGTGTCTTCCCCGGCGCATATGGGGTTTACATGCACCATGCAGTGCTTGACCTTGGGCAGGCGACGCTCAATCTCGTCATGTACCCTTTGGGCGGCGCAATGCGCGTCGTTAAGCGTGGACTCGCCGTCCACGCCTATTTCAACGTCCACGTAGAACCTGTCTCCGAACAACCGTGTCTTGATAACGTCGATATTCACATCCGGCGCGTTTTCGCGGATAACGCGCCGGATTTCCTCGACCGTCGCGTCGTCGCAGGATTTGTCGGTCATTTTGCCAACGGCGTCCGCGAAAATATCGTAAGCCGCCTTTAAGATAAACAGACAGATGACAACGCACGCCACAGAGTCAAGGATTGGCAGACCCAGACGCGCGCCCAATATGCCTATAAAGCTGCCCACCGAACTAAGCGCGTCCGAGCGGTGATGCCATGCGTCCGCCATAAGCGCGCCGGAGTCTATCCTTTTAGCATGGGCGCGGGTGTACCAATACATGCTTTCCTTAACGGCGACGGAAACGATTGCCGCGATAAGCGCAAGACCGCCCGGGACGGCAAGCGCGGCGTAGTTGCCCGCCGCGATTTTTGTAACGCCGTTCCAACCGATAAGTACGCCTGTCGCCGCGAGAATGACCGCCAGAATAATGGCCGCGACGCACTCCATACGCTCGTGTCCATAGGGGTGTTCTTTGTCGGACTTTTTATTGGCGAGGTTTATTCCGACCATCACGATAATTGTGCTAAGTACGTCCGAAAGCGAATGAACCGAGTCGGAAACCATTGCCGCCGAGCGTGAGAAAACCCCCGCGAACAGCTTAAAGCCCGACAGCGCCACGTTTACAATGATCGTATTCACCGATACGCGCATGGCTATCTGCTCATTGGTCTTTTTCAAAGCAATGCCCCCTTGAAACAATAAATGCGCGCCCACGGAACAACATGCATTGTCCCGCGGACACGCGTAAATATGTCCGCTGCCATAAACGGCCCGACGGCAAGAACCGTTCCCGCCGTCTGTTCAATTATACCAAGCATATCATATTTCGGAATAATGTCAAGCGCGGATTTTCACTCGGAAGCAGTATTGGTATTGCCTTTCACCCCCGGCATATGGTATTGTATTACTATTCAAAAAATGGGGCAGGTAAGGCTTTTGAAAATCACGCGGGAATGGATTCGCGCGGTCGCGCCCAACGCGGCGGCCTTTAACAAGGCGCGCGAATTCGTGAAAAGCCTTTCCGGCTGTACCGCTTCGCCCGACCATTCGCTTTTAAGCGGGGTTTGCAAGGGAAGCGGCGAGGACAAATACGCCGTGTCGGCGGACTTTATACGTCCCGAAGCGCCCGCGTATTACTGCGCTTGCCCCTCCCGGCAAAAGCCCTGTAAGCACGCACTTGCGCTTATGCTTGCCTTTGCCGAAGACCCCGAAAGTTTTACGGCTTCGCCGGTTTCGCCCAAAGACGCATCCAGACGCGCAAAAAGCCGCGCGCCGTACGCCTCCCCCAATCAGGGGCGGGCTTCCGGCGGCAGAAACAAAAGCGCCGACGCGAAAAGGGCGGCGGCGCAGGCTCATGGGCTTCAAAACGCGCTTCTGATGGCGGAAACCCTTGCGCGTGAGGGGTTCGGCGCGCAGAACGGCAAAACGCTTAACGCCCTGCGCGCGCAGAACCGCGCATTGGGCGACAGTTACCTGCCCGGCGTACAAACGGCTTTCGCGCGCATTCTTTCGCTTCTTTCGGAAACGGATAACCGCGACATAAGCCGCAAAGCCGCGTTCCGCGAGCTTGCCGTATTTTACGCGCTTTGCCGCCGGAGTCTTGAGTATTTTAACGCCAGACGCCATAAATCCGCGCCCCTTGACACGCAGATTGAAACGTGGTGCGGGCGCGTATGGCACACGAAAGAGCTTGCGGACTTGGGACTTATCCAACGTGACGCGCGCCTTGTTCAGCTTGCCTTTGAAAGCCGGGACAACCCCGCCTCGCGCGAGTTTGAGGATACCGGGTGGTGGGCGGTGCTTGGCGCGGCGGAGGAAATAAGCCTTTTTTCAGAGCCGCGCCCCGCTCTTGTCGCAACGCGGACACTGCGACCCTTTAGGGCGGCGGGGAGAATGCGTGAAGAGGACAGTTGTGAAAGCATTGTAAACGCCCCGTTTCTGGCGCGATACCCAGACGGGATTCGCGTGAGGTGGGACGAGTTTTCGCTTTCCGCGCCCGTGCGGGCGGATTTTGACACGCTTCTTTCGCTCGCAAAGCCGCTTTCGCACTATATAAAGCAGTTTCGGGACGGCCGCGCAGACCCGCTTGTGTCGCGTGAGCTTCCGGTTCTTGCCGGGTTTTCGGCGGTCGAAACGGATAATGACGGGCGCTTTTGGCTTCGCGGCGAAGGCGACGCGGCGCTTTTGCTGGACGGAGAGACTGCCGCGCTTCTTCCTTCTTCCCTTCTCCCGGAACATAGGGCAATGTTCTTACTGCTTTCCGCGCCTGACGGGAGGAATGTCCGGGGCGAAGCGCTTTCGCTTGCCGGGCTTGACGGCGTTACCAGACTGAAAGGATAATCGTATGCGTGAAACTGCCGCCGCGCTGCGGGCGCTTTCGGAAATAGAGGACGGGCTTTACGGGATTACCGTGGCCGGAAGCGGGTCGGCGCTTAACAGCGAACGCCTTTCGCGGCTTGCCGGAATCCTGCGCGGCGCCGCGGAGGACACCCCGGTTTTCGGGCGTTTGGCCGAACTTCTTGCGCTTTGCGCCGAAACGGGCGCGCCGGACGCGCTTCTCCGCGCCGCCGCCCTTACGGCGCGCATAACGCCCTTAACCTTTACCCAAGCGCCGCCCGATACCCGTCCGCTTATACCGTCTAAGCGCCCGGCTAAGGGCAAACAGCTTTCCTACCGCGCCCTTTGCGCCGCGCGCGAAGCGCTTTACGGGCCGGGGTCGGGCGATGCCGCCGAACTAGGGCGGCTTTGCGCCGGACACGGCGGCGACGCGCGCCTTCTTTATATGCTTGAAAACTGCCCCAACACAAGACTTGGCGCGGCGGTGCTTGTGCGCCTTGCCCTGGAGGACGGCGAAGACGCGCTTGTGCGCCGCGCCGGACGGTGGCTTGCGGACACGGACGCGACCGCGGCCATAAGGCTTGGCGTCGCCGCCGACGCGTTGGGCGTGGGCAAGCTTAAAACCGCAGATGCGTTTAATTTCCTTGTAAGCGCGCTTGAGCGACTGCGCGCAGAAGCCTATCCGCCGGACAGGGCGCTTTGCCTTGAAGTCTCGCTTACCTCGGCGCTTGCGTCGTGGGAAAACCGCAAGGCGCTTGACGCGCTTCAAAGTTTCCTCCCATACGCGCGTGTGCCGTCCGTTATCGCGGATCTTGCGCTTAAACTGCTTGAACCGCGCGAATTTTTCGACATCTACGGTGAAGGCGTACACGCGGGGCGGCTTGCCGAAGATGTGCGAAACCTTATCCTGAACCGTTTATCGTTTGGAAGCCTTACGCTTGACGCGCGTTGGAACGGCCTTTTTGCCGCCAGAGGGGACGCGCTTATGGCCGCGCTTACCGCCGTGCCGGGGCTTACGGGAGGACAGGCGTTAACGCGCTATGCCGCGCAGATTGGAGAGATGCCCGTATGACTGACATACTCCGCCTTGCCGCCGAGGAACAGTATAAAACCGAGCTTGACGCGCTTATCGCGGCGGAAACCGAGACTGTGCCGCGCGGCTGGCGACTTTCGCCGCGCTCGGTGCTTACATATATAATCGGCGGCACGGCAAAAGGCGTTGAAATTACCCCCAAGTATTTCGGCAACAGGGGGTTAGTGGAAACCGCTGTCGCCACGCTTATGACTGACCGGGGTCTTCTTCTTCTGGGCGAACCCGGAACGGCGAAAACGTGGTTAAGCGAGCATTTGGCGGCGGCGGTCTGCGGCGACTCCACGCTTCTGGTGCAGGGTACTATGGGCGTAAGCGAAGAGGCAATTAAATACGGGTGGAACTACGCGACGCTTATCGCCGCCGGCCCGACGCCCGCCGCGCTTGTAAAAACCCCGATTTACCGCGCGATGGAAGAGGGGCGCGTCGCCCGCTTCGAGGAACTGTCACGCTGCGCCCCCGAGGTTCAGGACGCGCTTATTTCTATACTAAGCGAAAAGTCGATCGCCATACCCGAACTTTCGACCCAACTGCGCGCAAAAAAGGGCTTCGCCCTTATCGCCACGGCCAACACGCGCGACCGGGGCGTCAACGACATGTCTGCGGCGTTGAAGCGCCGTTTTAACGCCGTTTACCTCCCCGCCCCGGCGACGCCGGAAACAGAAATAGAAATTGTAACGCGCCGTGTCGCCCAAATCTCCGCCGGACTGGAATTTTGCGCCGTGCCGCCGCGACAGGCCATTGAGACGGTCGTGACAATCTTCCGCGAACTGCGTCAAGGCCGTACGCTTGACGGGCGCGAGACGCTTAAACGCCCCACCGCGTCATGCTCCACCGCCGAGGCTATTTCTTTGGTTATGGGCGCGATGGCACACGCCGCCGGCTTCGGTGACGGAACGGTGACAGACGCGCATATCGCGGCGGGGCTTACCGGCGCGATAGTCAAGGACGACGAGAAAGACGCCGCCGTCCTGCGTGAATACGCGGAGAACGTCTTAAAACACAGGAATGGCAGTAAGTCTCTCTACGAGAGACTTACTGCGGTGTAGTCCGTTGCTTCACATTTTCGGCGTACGTCATCTTTCCCCCGGCGCGTCCCGGGAAATACTTACGCTTTGTGAAAAGGTGCGCCCGGACGCCGTGCTTGTCGAAGGACCAAGCGACGCAACGGGCATAATGGCGGAACTTACGCGCGAGGGCTGTGTGCCGCCGGTGGCGGTACTCGCCTATACCGAAGCGCCGCCCGTGCGCTCGTTTATGTTGCCCTTCGCAAGCTACAGCCCGGAATACATCGCGATAAAATGGGCGCTTGAGAACGGCGCGGACGCCGAGTTTATAGACCTTCCCTCCACGGCGACGCTCGCCAAACTCTCGCGGAAAAATACGGTCGAGAAGCCCGAAGGCATGGAGGAAGAGCTTTCCGTATACCAGCGTTTCGCGCTTGCAAGCGGCGAGACGGATTTTGACGCGTTTTGGGAAAACGCCTTCGAGCATTTGCCGGACGGCGGCTATCGCCAGGCGGCGTTCGCCTTCGGCGAGGGGATGCGCAGTCTAAGCGCGCCAAGCGAGGAAAACCTTACGCGCGAGCGCTTTATGCGAAGCCGCATACGCGCGGCGTCAACGCGCGGATACCGCGATATTTTGGTGGTATGCGGCGCGTACCACGCCCCGGAATTGGATAAAGAGTACCCCGACGAAACGCCGCCGGAGCTTGAAACCGTTCCCGGCCGCCTTACCCTTATGCCTTACTCCTATCTTCGCCTGGCGGCCAAGACCGGGTACGGCGCGGGCAATCAAAGCCCGTTTTACTATGAATTGCTTTGGAAAATGCGCGGAAACACCGCGGATATACCGGCCGCGTTCTTTATCGGCATGGCCGAAGTAATGCGCGAGGCGGGCAGTTTCCGCTCTTCCGCCGAGGTTCAGGACGCGGTTTTGCTTGCCCGCGCCCTCGCGTCACTGCGCGGACGGCGCGAACCCGTGCTGGAGGATTTGCGCCGCGCCGCCGTCACGGTGTTGGGGCGCGGCGAGGTTCAAACGGTGGCCGAGGCGCTTGCGCATATGGAAACGGGAACCGCCGTCGGCGTTTTGCCGGAAGGCGCGTTAAGGACGCCGACGCAGGACGATTTTCACCGCTTACTGCGCGAGCGTCGTCTTACCGCATATCTGTCCCCTGTCGCGGCGGAATTGTCGCTTGATCTGCGCGAGAAGCTTACCGGGGGTTTCGGGGCGCTTCTGGGGCGCGGGAGAAGCGAGTTCCTGCACCGTCTGGACGCGCTTGAAATCGGCTTTGGGCGCATACAGTCCGGCGGGCAGACCAAGGCCGGGTGGAAAGAAAACTGGGTGCTTCAGTGGTCGCCCGAGGCGGAAATCGCCCTTACAGAGGCCGCGCTTTTCGGCGTTACGGTTGAAAGCGCCGCCGAGGCGCGGCTTAACGAGCAAATCAAAGCGTCCGCGTCACTTGCCCGGACGGCGGACGTTCTGGAGAAAGCGCTTCTGTGCGGGCTTCCCGCGCTTTTTGTGACGGCCTGCGCGGCGCTTCGCGACAGCCTTGCCGAAAGGGAAGGATTTGCCGACGCGGTTTCTGTTTGCGCTTCGCTTTCCCGCGTCCTGCGTTACGGTTCACTGCGCGTTACGGACACGGACGCCGTTTCCGCGCTGCTTGGGCGGCTGTTCCTCCGCGCCTGCCTTACGCTGCCCGAGGCATCATTCTGCGACTATCAGGAAGCACGGGCGTGTCTTGGCAATCTTCATATCCTCGCGCAAGTCCGCGCCGAACACCCAACGCTTACCGACGGCGCGCAGTGGGACAATGCCGTCGCCGAGCTTTCCGAAAGCGAACGCGCCGCGCCGCTTTTAAGCGGTTACGCGTGCGCCCTTAGGCTTGAGGCGGGGACGCTTGACGACAAGGGTCTGTCCGTGCAGATAAGCGCGCGCCTCTCTCCCGACTGGTTCGAGGGATTGGCGGCGCGCAACCGTTTTATGCTCGTGTCCCGCCCCGCGCTTCTGCGCGCCCTTGACGGCTTTTTGGAAACGCTTGACGAGGGGCGCTTTATGCGCGCGCTTGTAAGCCTGCGCCGGACGTTCTCGTCTTTTACCGCCGACGAAAAAAGCGCGGTATGCAAAAGTTTAAGCGCCATGTGGGGACTGACCCCCGAAGCCGCCGACCGCGCCGTTTCCGGCGAACTGACGCGGGAAGAGACGGAACACCTCGCGGCGCTTAGGCAGATGGAGGGGTAAGCCGTGAGGGATAAGCATTTAGCGCTTGTTAAGCCTTACATAACATGCTATAATATCCGTTGCGGGGAAGGCGGTTTATTTTATACTCCCTGCGGGGGACGCTTAAATGGCAAAACGGCTTTTTACAATATGCGCGGCGCTTGCGCTGTTTTCCGCCTGCTCTATTCCCCAGCGGGACGATTTGCTGCGCCCGCCAAAGCCCCCGCCCGGGTACAGCGGGCTTGCCGAGCTGTTAAGCGATACGCTTGACGCCGGCGCGGTCTATGCGCCCCCGGCGCGCGGAGATACAAGACAAAGCATACAGATGGTCGATTTGGACAGCGACGGTCAGGACGAGGCGCTGGCTTTTTTCCGGTTTTCCGAGGGGCCGCTTCTGCGGATATTTGTCTACGCGCTTTCAGACGGCGTTTACGCGCGCGTTACCGGCATAGACGTTTCGGGCGACAGCATTGACAGCATTACGTACAGGGACATGAACGGAGACGGACTTACCGAGGCGATTGTCGCATACAGGCTTGGCAGTATCAAGGCGTTAAGCGTATATTCATACTATGACAGACTTATGACGCAGATATATACCGCAGAATGCTCTTCGTATTACCTTGCCGACCTTACCGGCGACGGGTTTCCGAACCTTGTACTCGTAAGCGTTGACCCGGTGGGGACGACGGGATCTGTCCGGCTTCTGCGCTATAGGAACAGCGCCCTTGAAGAACAGGGCGAAGCGCCCTTGTCGACCGGGATTTCGGCTCTTGCGCGGATATCCTCCGGCGCGCTGAACGACGGGAAACAGGCGCTTTTTGTTACAAGTACGCTTGCAGACGGCACGACCGCGTCGCTGACGGATATTTTTGTATTCAAAGACGACCGCATTGAAAACATCACAATTGATCCCGAAACAAACACAAGCCACGGCACTTTGTGTATGCAAAGCGTATATCCGCTTGATATAAACGGCGACAGCGAAAGCGTGATTGACGTGCCGTTTACCGTCGAGCTGCCGCGCGCCGACCCGCTTGACGAAATGGCGGATTTGGTTTATACCGTGTCTTGGTATCGCTATGCCTCTAACGGCGCGCGCAGTCTGACGCTTACGACATACCATACGCGCCAGGCCGCTTGGTACTGGGTGATACCCCAAAGCTGGGCAGACAGGCTTACTATTTCGCTTGTTGAAAGCAGCCCGCGTGAGCGGGCGACTACGCTGTCGTTCTACGGCGGGGAAGATGGCCCGCATGACACGGTGGTAACATTCTATACCGCGACGCTTGCCCAAGGCGAAACCTTTTCTCCCGGTGACAGAATCCTGCTTTTCCAAAACGAAAGTACGGCAGTAACGGCGGTAATCGGGGACGGCCACCAAGCGGACATTACCGAAGGCGTATTAAGGGAAAACTTTCATTTGAAACCGTCGGAATGGCGGCCGGGGGTGCTTACGTAATGACAAGGAAAGTGCTTGTTTTAGAAGACGAGTCCAGTATAAGAAGCTTTCTTGTTATCAACCTTAAACGAAGCGGGTACGAGGTTGTCGAGGCCGACAGCGGCGAGCAGGCGCTTGATTTGTTAGAGCGTCATAAAGATGTTCGCATCGCGCTTTTGGATATCATGCTTCCGGGCATTGACGGGTTCGAGGTCTGCCGCCGCATCCGCGCCGCCGGAAACGCCGACATGGGCATTATCATGCTTACCGCGCGCACGCAGGAGATGGACAAGGTAACGGGGCTTATGACGGGCGCGGACGACTATGTTACAAAGCCCTTTTCACCAACCGAGCTTATCGCCCGCGTGGACGCGCTTTACCGCCGTATGGGCGGCTCGGCCGAGACGGCGGAACCGGCGGACAAGGATATTCTGGCCTCGGGGCCGTTCGCGCTTAACACGCGCAAGCGCACACTGGAGAAAAACGGCGTACGTATACGGCTTACGCAGGTGGAGTACACCATAATGAAGCTTTTTTTGGACAATCCCGGAAGCGCCATGAGCCGTGACGAGATACTGCGCGCCGTATGGGGACAGGACTATTACGGCGATTTGAAAATTGTTGATGTGAATATCCGCCGTCTGCGTATCAAAATAGAGGACGACACGGCAAACCCCGCTTATATTACGACGGTTTGGGGATACGGATACAAATGGGGGCATTAAGGTTACGGCGAATTCAGGGGATAACGCGGCGCTGGCTGGTCAACTCACTGGCTATAACGGCGTCGCTTGTTGTGGTGGCCGTCACCGTGTATACCCTTCTTGTTTCAAACAGCTACTATGGGGCTATCCGTTCCTCGCTTGAAACGCGCGCCAGACTGTATATTGACTATCTTGACATTTACTCCAACGAGTCCTATGAGAAATTCTACACAGGGGCGCTTCAGTGGACGCATTTGGATTTCACGGATGGGGATAAGCTGGAACTTCAGTTTATCGGGACGAGCGGGCGCGTGGAGATAACTTCGTCCGGCCTTGCAATGGCCTATTACCGCCCCCAGACCACGGACGTCCCGGAAAGCCTTGAGACAGGTGAGATGTCTGTCTTTTCGGGCGAAGACCCGCTTACGGGCGAACGCGTTTTTTCCGTCTCCGCCCCGCTTAAATTCGGCGGCAGCCAGATTATCGGCGTACTGCGCCTTGTATCCAGTATGCGCGAGGCCGACCGCGCCGTTGCCCAGTCATTTGGCCTTGCGGTGCTTGTGGGGCTTGCGGCGTTAGTATTTATCGCGACGATAAACATGGTGTTTATACGCGGCATTGTCCAGCCCATTCAGGAGATAAACCGCGTTACGAAGCGCATTGCCGCGGGCAGTTACGGGGTGCGCATAGAAAAGACCTTCGACGACGAAATAGGCGAGCTTGCGGACAATATAAACCACATGTCCTCGGAAATAAACATCTCGAACAAGCTGCGAATTGACTTCATGTCCTCGGTATCGCACGAGCTTCGCACCCCGCTTACGGCCATATCGGGCTGGGGAGAAACGCTTCTGTCCGCCGACTTCAACAATCCCGCCGAGCTTAAACGCGGGATACGCATCATGCTTAAAGAGGCGGGAAGGCTTACGCGGCTTGTCGAAGAGCTTCTTGACTTCACCCGCATGGAGGGCGGGCGCATGACGCTTTTCTCCGAAAAGATGGACGTGACAAGCGAGCTTGACGAAGTGGTATATATGATGGCAGACGCGCTGTCGCGCGACGGTATAGAAGTCGTCTACGAAGTAGAAGAGGATTTGCCCGATATTATCGGCGACAAGGCGCGGCTTAAACAGGTGTTTTTCAACATCCTTGACAACGCCGCCAAGCACGGAAGGGACGGCAAGCGCATCGAAATCAAGGTCGCAAGCGAGGAAAGCGCCGCCCACGGCTATGTCGTGCGCATAACGATACGGGATTTCGGCGCGGGCATACCGGCGGAAGAGCTTCCGCACGTAAAAATGCGTTTCTACAAAGGCTCCGCGCGGACGCGCGGCAACGGCATCGGTCTTGCGGTAAGCGACGAGATTATGCGCCTTCACAACGGAAGCCTTGACATTGAAAGCACGGCGGGCGAAGGCACGCTTGTGTCTATCCGTCTGCCCGCCGAGAAAAAGCGCGAGGCGTAATGTCCGCCCTTCCCGCAGACAGCGCTGCGACTGCCGGAGAGGGGCGTAAAATTATATTGACTTTTAGTTAGTTCGGAGTATAATAAACAGTGTAGCGAGGCTACACGCTTGGTTCTGGCGCTTCGCCGCCATAAGCGCGACTTGTATATTCTCAGTGCTTCGCCGCTGTAAGCGCGACTTGTAATGTTGGGGGCGGTTGTATAACCGCCCCCAAAGCATATTGCTGGAGGGAAAACGGACAAGGAACTAAACTATTGTAAGCGAAATTCATCGGCAATCTATCGTACGGCAAAGTTTGTTTACAACACGGTCACGGAAAACAAAGACCCTGTCATGGTAAAGAACTGCTGTGATTTCAAGAAACTTGAAGCCGCCTGCGCTGAATATTGCAAAACATATACAAACCCCTAATTTTCGGACGGCGCGAACGGCATCCCGCTCTGTAATTTGTCATCAGTTTGCGGGTAGCCGAGAATAGCGTAAAATCCGCAAGTTGACGTATTCTCCATTTATTTGGTATAATACCCGCGCAACGGATTTGCGCGGTGTGACAGAGAGGCGTTGTAGGGCGCGACGCCCTCGGCGCGCCGTCTGAATTACGGCGATCTTCGATCTGAAAATACCCGCGCGCCTAAGGACGCGGAAGACAGGGGGAACAGTATAATGGACAATCAGAATCATGGCTTTAACGCGCAGACACCGCCGGAAACGGGATATCGGTCCGCGCCGAACGCGCAAAACTATGACCCTGCGACGGGCAGCTATACGCCTCCTCCTCCGCCGCCGAACTACGGGCCGCCGCCGTACGGCTTTGGCTCTCAGCAGCCGAACTACGGGCGGCAGCATTACAACTATGGGCCGGGGGGATATGGCTCGCAGCCGTACGGCCCGGGCGCGTATGCTCCGGGATACAGCGCCGCGCCCAAGTCGAACGGGATAAGTGTGGCGTCACTTGTTTTGGGAATTGCCTCTTTGATGGGGTTCGCATTTCTGATTATACCGCCCATAGTGGGGCTTTGCCTTGGGATTGCAAGTCTTGTTAAAAGTAAGACGGACGGAAAGAGGGACACGCTGGCGATAGTCGGCGTAATACTAAGCGCGATAGGACTTCTGATCGGCATTGGGGTTATCGTGTTAATAGCTGTCATCGTCACGAATCCGTTGGCTTGGAGAGAGTTTTGGAGTGACTTTAGCATTGATATTATGATGAACGTTGCGCACAGTATACATTAAAAAATCCGCTTGTATAATGGAGTGATTGAATTGGTTCAGACTGTCGCCCTTGTGTTTCTTGTGGTGTTCGCGGCGGTAATGGCGTTTGTCGGCATAAAAAGCGCCGGCAAGGCGAAGACGCTTGAGGGCTTTGTCCTTGGCGGCCGGAACGTCGGCGCGTGGATGAGCGCGTTCGCCTTCGGAACGACGTATTTCTCCGCCGTTATTTTTGTCGGATACGCGGGCAAGCACGGTTGGGACATCGGCGTGGGCGCAATCTGGATCGGCCTTGGCAACGCGGTAATCGGATGCTGGCTTGCGTGGAAGGTGCTTGCAAAGCGCGTGCGCAGTATGACGCACAATATGGGTACGCGCACCATGCCAGAATTTTTCGAGGGGCGCTTCGGCGCGAAGGCTATGAAGCTTTTCGCGGCGCTTCTTATCTTCATATTCCTAATGCCCTATGCCGCCACCGTGTATAAGGGGCTTGGCACGTTCTTCGGCTCGGTGTTCCCCGGCGCGGGCGAACTTATCCCGGGGGTAAGCTCTACGGTGCTTTGTATGCTTATCGTGGCGGTGCTTACGGGCGTATATCTGGTGCTTGGCGGCTATATCGCCGTGGCTATGACGGACTTTATCCAGGGGATTATTATGATTGCCGGGATAATTGCGCTTGTATTCGCCGTATTCGCGCACGGCGACGTCGGCGGCCCGATTAACGCGATAAAAGAGCTTGCGAATATCTCCGAGCCGGGCAAGAACCTTACGCTTGCAAGCCCGTTCGGCGGGGACAGTTGGGGTTTTCTGCTTACAAACATACTGCTTACAAGCGTCGGCACTTTCGGCCTTCCGCAGATGGTGCATAAATTCTACGCGATACGCGACGAAAGCGCGATAAAGCGCGGCGCCGTTATCTCAACGGTGTTCGCGGCGCTTATCGGCTGCGGCGCGTACGCAGTCGGCTCGGTTTCACGTCTTATCTTGGGCGGCCAACTGCCCGAGGGCGGGTACGACTATGTGATCCCCGAAATGCTTATGAAGGCGTTTCAGGACTCTGTGTTCGGAAGTGTCCTTTTGTCGGTGATACTGCTTATGCTTCTGTCCGCGTCCATGTCAACGCTTAGTTCCATCGTCCTAAGCTCTTCAACGGCGGTGACGGTGGACTTTATCCAGTCCGTGAAGCGCGACATAAGCCCCAAACGGCAAATGACGCTTACGCGCGTTATGTGCCTTGTGTTCGTGGCGTTAAGCTTTGTATTCGCGACATTTAACTTCGCGATTATCGTATCCCTTATGTCGTATTCTTGGGGTATTATCGCCGGATCGTTTATCGGGCCGTTCCTGTGGGGGCTTTGCTCAAAGCGTACAAGCAAAGCCGGCGCGTGGTGCGGAATGCTTGGCGGCTTCTTGACGGTCGTTGTTATGACGGTCGTGTCAACCGCGCAGAACTATGACGCCGCTTCCGGCGTATATAAGGCGTTTCAGGCCGCAAGCGCGAACTCGCCGCTGTTCGGCGTCGTGGCAATGGGCGTAAGCCTTGCCGTGACCCCGCTTGTATCGCTTTTCACAAAGCCGAACGACCAGAAAACCCTTGATATCGCGTTTGGCACGGGCAAACCGGAAGAAGCGGGGGCGTAAAACAGATGTGGCAGCCAAAAGAGGAAACTATGCCCCGCGAACAGCTTAGGGAACTGCAGCTTACGCGGCTTAACCGCACACTTGCCCATATAATGAAAAACGCCCCGGTACAGCGCGATTTGCTATGCGGCGCAGGGTTTGACGGCGCGCCGCTTACGCGACTTGAGGACATACAGCATCTTCCGTTCTCGGTAAAACGGATGTTTATCGATAACTACCCGTACGGTCTTTTCGCCGTGCCGAGGGACGAGGTTATACGCCTTCAGGGAACCTCCGGCACTACGGGGAAGCCGTCGATAAGCGGCTATACCCGCGCGGATATGGCGATGTGGAAGGATCTTATCGCGCGTCTTGCCTGTGCCGTGGGCGTTTCCGAGAGGGATACGGCGCAGGTTTCTTTCGGCTATGGGCTTTTCACCGGGGGCTTCGGGCTTCACCAGGGGCTTGAGCATATCGGCGCGACGGTGCTTCCGCTTTCAAGCGGGAACACCGAGCGCCAGCTTATGATGATGGAAGACCTTGGCGTTACGGTGCTTATCGCCACGCCAAGCTATGCGCTTTACCTGTCTGAGGTCGCGGCGGAGAAGGGCGTTAAGGATCGCCTTAAACTGCGCGTCGGGCTTTTCGGCGGCGAGGGATGCACGCCGGAGATGCGCCGCACGATCGAGGCAAACCTTGGCGTCGTCGCCACAAACAACTACGGCCTTTGCGAGCTTACCGGCCCGGGCGTCTCCGGCGAGTGCGTGGAACGTAACGGCCTTCACTTTGCCGAGGATCATTTCTATCCCGAAATCATCGACCCCGATACGGGCAAGGTTCTGCCCCTTGGCGAAGAGGGCGAGCTCGTCGTCACGACCCTTACGCGCGAGTGCGTTCCGCTTATCCGCTACCGCACGCGCGACATAACGCGCCTTATCCCGGAATCTTGCCCGTGCGGGCGCACCCATATCCGCATGGCCCCGGTTCTTGGAAGAAGCGACGACATGCTTATAATAAAGGGCGTCAACGTCTACCCAAGCCAGATTGAAAGCGTTTTGATTACCGCCGAGCATATCGGCCCGCACTACCTTCTGTTTGTCCGTCGCGAGGGGCGCATGGACACGCTTGAGATTCAAGTCGAGCTTACCGACGGCGCTATGCTTGAAAACTACCGAATGCTTGAAGCCCTGCGCGACGCGATAACCGAGCGCCTGCGCTCGACCCTCGGCCTTGCGGTAAAAGTGTCCCTCGTCGCCCCGCAGACGATAGAACGCTTCCAAGGCAAGGCGAAAAGGGTTATCGACATGAGGAAATAAAAAGGAGGCAGCTATGCAACAGGCAGCTTACGGCATTTTCAGGGAAGGTCAAGTTATTCTGAACGAAGCTGTGACAGTTCCTGACGAAACAGATGTTGTTGTCGTTTTCTTGGACGCCGCCAAGGCGGCTTCCAGAGAGTTGCGCGGCGGACTTCTGGATGTTTTCTCTGTGCTTGGCCCTTGGGAAGACTCACGAGGGCCGGAAGCCGTCATTGAGGAAATAGAGCGAAGCCGTGTTTCCAGGAAGGCGGACACCGTTTTATGAAGTATATCCTAGACACAAATATATGTATATATCTCCTTAACAAGAATGACAAAGTGGTCAGCAAAGTTGCGTCTGCGGACGCCGGGGATTTGGCGATTTCCTGCTTCAATTTAGCCGAACTTCTGTACGGCGCATACAACTCGCAATATGTAAGCAGTAATCTTGAACGTGTCCGCTTTCTTGAAAGCAGGGTGACTGTGCTGGACTTTGACCGGCGGGCAATGAATATCTATGCGGAGAGTAAGGCAATGCTGAAGAAGGCGGGCAGTTTAATTGATGACTTCGATATTTTAATCGCGGCGGTTGCCATCAGCAATAATCTGATTTTGGTAACAAACAACGAAAAGCACTTTGCTCGTATTCCTGATATTCAGATTGAAAATTGGCTTAAATAAAAAAGGGGAAATTGTACATTGAAACAGCTTGCTCTTGGCAACGAGGCGGTGGCGCGCGGTCTGTTCGAGGCCGGATGCCGCGTTGTGTCCTCGTATCCCGGCACACCAAGTACGGAGATCACCGAATACGCCGCCAAATATGCTGAAATCGGCTGCGAATGGGCGGTGAACGAGAAGGTCGCGGCCGAGGTCGCAGTCGCGGCGGCTGTGGCGGGCGCCCGCGCCTTTACCGGAATGAAGCACGTCGGGCTTAACGTGGCGGCAGACCCGCTGTTTACGGCAAGCTATATCGGCGTGAACGCCGGGCTTGTAATCGCCGTGGCCGACGACCCGGGGATGCACTCTTCCCAGAACGAGCAGGACAGCCGCCACTACGCGATGGCCGCGAAACTGCCGATGCTTGAGCCGGCCGACTCAAGCGAATGCAAAGAGTTCACAAAAATCGCGTTCGAGCTTTCCGAGCGCTTCGACACGCCCGTTCTGCTGCGCCTTTCAACGCGCGTAAGCCACAGCAGAAGCGCCGCCGAGTGGGACGAGCCGTCCCGCCCGGAACTAAGGCCGTATGAGAAGAACGCCGCGAAGCACGTTATGATGCCCGCGATGGCGCGTGTCCGCCACGCAAGTGTGGAAAACCGTATGATCGAGCTTGGCGACTATTGCGAAACCACGCCGCTGAACACGCTTATATGGGGCAGCGAGCGCAAGGTCGGCGTCATCGCCGCCGGAATAGCATACCAGACGGCGCGGGAAGCCTTCGGCCCGCAGGCCAGTTACCTGAAGCTTGGCATGGTATACCCCCTGCCCGTAGACGACATCCGCAAACTTGCGGCGGAGGTTGAGGAAGTCTGGGTCATTGAAGAGCTTGACGACTTTATTGAAACCCATTGCAAAAAGCACGGCGTCAAGGTGCGCGGCAAGGCCGACTTGTCGCCGCTTGGCGAATACACACCGGCACAGCTTCGCGCCGCTTGGCTTGGAAGCGAAAGCGCCGCCCCCGCCAGGCGGAGT
The DNA here is from genome assembly GCA_031271665.1 of Oscillospiraceae bacterium. Classification (GTDB taxonomy): domain Bacteria; phylum Bacillota; class Clostridia; order Oscillospirales; family UBA929; genus WRLJ01. The sequence goes on along the minus strand of JAISVI010000141.1, from coordinate 10,818 downwards.
ACCCCAAACCGTCCGCCGGTGCTTTGCCCCGGCTGTCCGCACAGGGGGACGTTCGCCGTGCTTAATAAGCTTAAACTTACCGTTATGGGCGACATCGGCTGTTATACGCTTGGCGCGGCGCCGCCGCTTGGCAGTATGGACTTCTGCCTTTGCATGGGCGCGTCGGTAAGCGGTCTGCACGGCTTTTTGAAGGCGCGGCCAGAAGCCGCGTCAAAGACCGTGGCGGTTATCGGCGACTCGACCTTTATGCACTCGGGCATGACCGGGCTTTTGAACATCGTCTATAACCAGACGCCCGCGACGGTGCTTATTCTGGATAACTCCATTACCGGAATGACCGGGCATCAGCAAAACCCGGTCACAGGGCTTACGCTTCAGAACAGACCCGCGCCTGTGCTTAACCTTGCCGCCCTGTGCCGCGCTATTGGCGTGGGGCGGGTCACCGAGGCAGACCCGCAGGATATGAAGGCGCTTGAAAAGACTTTGCGCGAAGAGCTTAACGCCCCCGAACCCTCTGTCATAGTCGTGCGCCGCCCGTGCGCGCTTCTTAAAAGCGTACCCAAAAAGCCGCCGCTTACGGTGGATGCCGCAAAATGCAAGAACTGCGGCGCGTGTATGCGCCTTGGCTGTCCCGCAATCTCGAAGGGCGAAAAAGCCGTGTGTATCGACGCGCCGCTTTGCGTCGGGTGCGGGCTTTGCGCCGGGGTATGCGCCTTCGGGGCAATCTGCGGGGAGGTGATATGCTGATGAAGACGTATAATATCCTTATCGCCGGCGTCGGCGGTCAGGGGTCGCTGCTTGCCTCAAAACTGCTTGGGCAGTTATTTATACGGCGCGGCTTTGACGTAAAGGTCAACGAGGTACACGGCATGAGCCAACGCGGCGGAAGCGTCATCACTACGGTAAGGGCCGCGCGGCGCGTTGACAGCCCGCTTATCGCGGACGGGGAGTGCGGACTGCTTATCGCGCTTGAGCAGCTAGAGGCGCTGCGTTGGGTTCACACCCTCGCGCCGGACGGCAAGCTTGTCGCCTCGACGCAGAAAATCGCCCCGATGCCTGTAATCACGGGCGCGGTGCAGTATCCGTCGGTTGCGGAAACGCTTCCGGGGCTGTGGGTGGACGCGCTTCAGCTTGCGCTTGACGCGGGAAGCCCGCGCGCGGCGAACGTCGTGATGCTTGGCGCGGCGGCGCGGTTTTTGGAATTTGACGATAACGAATGGATACAGGCTATCGCGGAAAGCTTGCCGCCAAAGGCGGCGGAGATAAATATTGCGGCCTTCTTGTCTGGCCGTCAGCTTTTTAGAGAGCCTGATTAGAAAGACTTAAAGGGGAGTGAACGGTATGACCTGTTGGAACAGAGAAATTGAAACCATGCCGCGCGAAGAGATGACCAAGCTTCAGTCCGCCCGCCTGCGCGAGGCGGTCGCGCGCGCGTACAGCGTGCCGATTTACCGCGCGAAGATGGAAAAGGCGGGCATAAAGCCGGGCGACATACGGGGCGTCGAGGACTTACATCTTCTTCCTTTTACCGAGAAAACAGACCTTCGGGACGCGTACCCATTCGGCATGTTCGCCGCGCCGATGGAGGATGTTGTGCGCATACACGCCTCAAGCGGCACGACCGGAAAGCAGACGGTCGTTGGATATACGCAGAAGGACGTTGATATCTGGACGGAATGTATGGCGCGCAGTATGACACAGCTTGGCGTTGGCAAGGGCGACATCATCCAGGTTGCGTACGGCTATGGGCTTTTCACGGGCGGGCTTGGCGGACACTACGGCGGCGAGCGCATTGGCGCGGCCACGATACCCGCGTCCGTGGGCAACACAAAGCGCCAGCTTCAGATTATGGTGGACTTCGGCTCTACGGCGCTTTTATGCACCCCTTCCTATGCAATGCAGCTTGGCGACGCGGCGCGCGAGGCGGGCATTAAGGACAGCCTTAAATTGAAGGTCGGGCTTTTCGGCGCGGAACCGTGGACGGACGCCATGCGCGTGGAGATAGAAAAGCGCCTTGGACTGGACGCGTACGACATTTACGGGCTTTCGGAGATTTCCGGACCCGGCGTAAGCTGTGAATGCACTGCCCGCATGGGGCTTCACGTACAAGAGGATCACTTCTATCCCGAAATCGTCGATCCCGACACAAAGAAGCCCGTGCCGGACGGCGTTCCGGGCGAACTTGTCTTCACCTGTCTTACCAAGGACGCGATGGCGCTTATGCGCTATAACACCCGCGACATATGCACGTTAAGCCGCGACGCCTGCGCCTGCGGGCGCACAACGGCGCGTATGGGCAAGCTTACGGGGCGCACGGACGACATGCTTATAATACGCGGCATAAACGTGTTCCCAAGCCAGGTGGAAAGCGTTCTGCTTGGCATTGCCGAGGTTGCGCCGCATTACTTTATCGTGGTTGACCGCGCGGGAAACCTTGACACAATGGAAATACAGGTCGAGATGACCGAAGAGTTTTTCTCGGACGAGGTGCGCGTTATAGAGGCGCTTGAGCGCAGAATCGCGCGCGAGATACAGTCAACGTTAAGCATTTCCGCGAAAATCCGCATGGTAGGCCCGGGTTCGCTGCCCCGCAGCGAAGGCAAATCAAAACGCGTTCAGGACAACCGAAGCTTTTGATTTCGAGCACTTGATTTCCCTTTGTATATACTGTATCATAGTATATACAAAGGGAGGAGGCGGTCATATTGACGACTACTATTAAACGGTGGGGGAACTCTGCGGCCATAAGAATACCACGCAGTGTACTTGCCCAGGCAAATCTTGAAGAGGGAACGGATGTCGAGATTGTTTTGGCAAAAGAAGGTGAAATCACATTGCGCGCAGCACGTCGGCGTGAAACCATACAGGAGCTTTTTGAAGGATATGAAGGGGGATATTTCATATCTGAGGAAATTGATTGGGGCAAACCGCAGGGGGATGAGGTATGGTAAGGCAAGGTGATATTATATGGCTTGACCTCTCACCGACAGTAGGACATGAGCAAAGCGGACTTCGTCCCGCCGTGGTTATCTCCAATGACTTTGCAATATCCAAAACAAATATGGTATATGTTGCCCCAGTCACTAGGTCGGTTCGGGGGTTTCCGCTTCATGTTATGTTGGACAGCCGGACAAAAACGACGGGCAATATTCTCTGCGAACAGGTTAAGGCCGTTGACCTTGACGCCCGGCAGTATACGCTTATAGAACACCTTCCAAACGACATTCTCGAAAAGGTTTTGACCCGTGTTGTTAGTTGCTTTGATGTATGATCACAAATATTGGATAGAAGGGGCGATTATAATGGCTGATATGAAAATCTTTCAAATTTCCGTTTTCGTGGAGAACCGCGTGGGGCGTTTGTCCGATATCACCGAGGTTCTTGCGAAAAACGGCGTTGACATCCGCGCGCTTTGCATCGCGGACACAACCGATTTCGGTATCCTGCGCCTTATCGTCAACCAACCTGAGAAGGCCGTCGAGGCGCTTAAAGGCGAGGGTATAACCGTCACCAAGACCGAGGTTATCGCCGTACGGCTTGCCGACACGCCCGGCGCGCTTAACGACATACTGCGCGTCATGCGCGACAGGGACATCATCGTCGAGTACCTTTACGCGTTTATAACGCGCAAGGACGCGGACGCGTATGTGATACTGCGCGTTGACGACAACCAAAAGGCGATAGACGCCCTTACCGCGAAAGGACACAGACTTTTAAAATCCGGGGAAGTCTATGACCTTTAACGACCCGGCGGGCGCGCTTCCCGCCTGGGCCTTGGCGGCGCTTAAAGGCTGTGAGGCGGAGTTTGAGCGTTTTGAGCGCGTTTCGCTTGAAAACACGCGGCGGGTAATGGGCGCGTTCGCGCGGCACAGGATATCGGACAGACATTTCCAAAGCGCGACGGGCTACGGCTATAACGACTTGGGGCGCGACACTCTGGACGCGCTTATGGCGGACGTGTTCGGCGCGGAGGACGCGCTTGTGCGCGCGCAGTTCGTGAACGGTACGCACGCCATCGCCTGCGCGCTGCGCGCCGCCTGTCCGCAGGGCGGCTATCTTTCCCTGGCGGGTGAACCGTACGACACCCTGCGCGGCGTTATGCCGTACGAGTACGTCCCCTGCGACGGCGCGGGCGCGCCGGATTTCGCCGCCATAGAGCGCCGCCTGAAGAATAAAAATTACCCCGCCGTGCTTATCCAGCGCTCACGCGGGTACAGCGACCGTCAAACGCTTTCGATTGACTGCATAGAGCAGATAATACGGATTGTAAAGTCCGTTGACGCCAATACTGTCACCGTGGTTGACAACTGCTACGGCGAGTTCTGCGAAACGCGCGAACCGCCCGCCGTCGGCGCGGACTTGACCGCCGGGTCGCTTATAAAGAACCCCGGCGGCGGACTTGCCCCTACCGGAGGCTATGTCGCGGGGAGAAAAGCGCTTGTGGACAAAGCGGGCGAGGCGCTTACCGTACCCGGCATTGGCCGCGAGTGCGGCGCGTCGCTTGGGCTTAACCGCCTTTTCTACCAAGGGCTTTTCATGGCACCGCATACGGTGTGCCAGGCGCTTAAGACCGCCGCCTTCGCCGCGCGCGCGCTGTATTCGCTTGGTTTTGACGTTTCGCCCAAGCCCGGCGAGGCGCGCGGCGACATTATACAAAGCGTCGCGTTCGGAAACCGCGAAAAGCTTCTTGAGTTTACGCGCGGGATACAGGCAAGTTCGCCCGTTGACAGTTTTGTCACCCCGGAACCTTGGGCGATGCCCGGCTATGACTGCGATGTGGTCATGGCCGCCGGGACATTTATCCAAGGCGCGTCCATAGAATTAAGCTGCGACGCGCCCATGCGCGCGCCGTACCGCGCGTTCTTACAGGGCGGCCTTACCTTCGAGTCCGGGCTTCTGTGCGTTGTGAACGCGATAACGCGCGTAACGGACGCGGGTGGCGGATAATGGTCGTTCTTGGAATAGACCCCGGTCTTGCCACGGTCGGCTTTGGGATACTTCAGACAGGCGGGCCGGGCAAACTTGCCCATCTGCGCCACGGCGCGGTGACGACGAAGGCGGGCGGGAAGCTTGAAGACCGTCTGCGCGTGATATTCGAGGACGTTAACGAACTTATCGCGGCATTCAAGCCCGACCATATGGCGATAGAGGAACTGTATTTCGGCAAAAACGTCACAACGGGGCTTCCGGTGGCGCACGCGCGCGGGGTAATCCTTCTCGCGGCGGCGCGGGCGGGGGTGCCGGTGTTCGTATACAGACCCACGCAGGTCAAGCAGTCCGTCGTCGGCTACGGAAAGGCGGAGAAACGCCAGGTTATGGAGATGACGCGGCATATCCTCGGCCTTGAGAAGCTTCCGCGCCCCGACGACGCCGCCGACGCGCTAGCCATAGCGCTGTGCCACTGCAATATACACCAAATGGGTCTGTAGGGGGACGCGCGTCACATCGATATAAACACCGGAACGGCCGCCGCCGCGACAGGTACGGCGATGTTGAAAGGCAAGCATTCACGGCAAGGGGAGGGACGGCTTTAGTGGAGTTTTCAAGCAATATATTCGTGTTTCTCTTCCTGCCCGTCACCTTGGCCGGGTATTACCTGCTGCACAAGCCCTATAGGAACGGCTTTTTGCTTATAATGAGTCTGCTTTTCTACGGTTGGGGCGAACCGAAATTCGTTCTGGCGATGATTGGCTCGATACTCTTTAACTACGTTTCGGCTCTTTTGGCGGATACTTTCCGTAAGCGAAAGGGACTTTTGAAATTTATAATGACCGTGTGCGTCGCGGGAAACCTTGGCCTTATGTTCGCGTATAAATACCTTGACTTTTTCATCGGAAACCTTAACCGGATTGGGTTTAACATTCCTCTTGCCAATATCGTGCTTCCCATCGGGATTTCCTTTTTCACGTTTCAGGCAATGTCCTATGTTATCGACGTATACCGGGGCGACGTGAAGGTACAGCGCAAACCTTGGCGCGTGGGGCTTTACATCGCGTTCTTCCCACAGCTTATCGCCGGGCCGATAGTCCGCTATAAGGACGTAGAGGCGCAGATTACCGACAGAACCGTTGATTTCGGGCTTTTCAGCGCGGGCGTCCAGCGGTTTCTTATCGGGTTCTCAAAGAAGATACTTCTTGCCAATAACATGGCGCTTATCGCGGACAGGGCGTTCGGGACGCCGGACGCCCAGCGCTCGGTTACGTACGCGTGGATTGGGGCTGTGGCGTATTCCCTTCAGATACTGTTCGACTTCTCCGGCTATTCGGATATGGCGGTCGGGCTTGGGAAAATGTTCGGATTCCGCTTCCTTGAAAACTTCGACTATCCCTATATATCAAAGTCCGTGACCGAGTTCTGGCGACGGTGGCACATGTCGCTTGGGCGGTGGTTTCGCGACTATGTTTATTTCCCGCTTGGCGGTTCGCGGGTGGAGAAAAAATCGCGCCTTGTGTTCAATCTTTTCGCGGTATGGCTTTTGACCGGGATTTGGCACGGGGCGAGTTGGAACTTTGTCCTTTGGGGGCTTATGTATTTCGCGCTTATCGCGTTTGAGAAGCTTACGGGCTTCCCCGGAAAGTTCAAAACGGCGTTAGCGCGCGCGGTGTACAGGGTGTTCACGCTTTTGTGCGTCCTTGGCGGTTGGGTGCTTTTCCGCGCGGCGGGTACGCTTGCGGCGGGAAGGTACGCCCTTACCATGCTTGGGCTTGGCGGCAACGCGTTTTTCGACGACAGCGTTATCCTTACTTTCCGCGAATACTGGTTTTTCCTGCTTGCGGCGGTTCTTTGCTCCACGCGGATTTTCAAAGCCATACGGGCGCGTTTGGATACCTGTGAAAGAAAGTGGCTGCGGGCGGCGGTAAACGCGCTTTCCGTCGGGGCGTATATGTTCTGCTTTGTATGGGCGGTGTCGTTCCTTGTTATCGGGGCGCACAACCCGTTCATTTACTTTAACTTCTAAGGGGGTGCGGGTGTGAAGAAAGTGCGCGAAAGAATCGGAAAGATAACGTATCAGAAGGTTATGGCCGTTCTTTTCCTTGTGTTTATATTCTATATCGCGGCGGTTATGCTGCCGCGCACCGTTGACAGTGCAGGTACGCTTTACCGCGATAAAAGCGGCATTCTTGAAGTGCGCGACACGGTTGACGAGGAATACCGCGAAATGCTTGAGTTTCAAGGCGCGCTTCCAAAGAACAAGGCTACCTATATAAACCTTAACGGCCTTATGGCGCGGCTTATGGGGCAGAGGTACGTCAACGAGCGTGTGAAGCTTGATAACGGGCATCTTTCCTATCTTTACGAAAAAACGGATTTCTCGCTTGACGTGCTTCAGATGACAAAGCTTTCCGAGAAGCAGAAGGCGCGCGGCAAGCACTTCCTTTTTGTTATCGCGCCGAACCAAAACCCTAAGAACCGGGATATACTGCCCGCCGGGTACGCCGAATACTCCAATCAGGACGCGGACGAGATGGCAAGCCGGCTTCGCGCGAATGGCGTAAGCGTGCTTGATTTGCGCGACGAGCTTATAAACGACGGCATAAGCTGGGAAGACGCGTTTTTCGTGGCCGACCACCACTGGAAGCCCGAAACGGGGTTCTGGGCGTATGCCAAAATCATAAAGCGCTTTGAGGAAATGGGCGTAATAGAACCCGCCGACCCAAAGCTTACGGATATCGGCGAGTATAACCAGACGGTTTATGAAGACTGGTTTGTCGGCTCTTCCGGCATACGGACGGGATATTTGTACTCCGGCCTTGACGACTTTACGCTTATAACCCCCAAGTTTAAGACGGATTTGACGTACTCAAACGTGCCGGACACGGTTATGAAGCGGGGCAGTTTTGACAATGTCGCGCTTGGCGGGGCGGTTGCGCAAAAGGATTACTTTAACTACGGCCCATACAGCATTTACGGCAACGGCGACCAAGCGTTTAAGCGCTATACGAACCCGGATGCGGGGGCGGACATAAAGCTTCTGTCAATCGGGGATTCCTTTTCCAACGTGCCTTTCGCGTTTCTGCCGCTTGCGATAAGCCGGTGCGACGAACTGGACATGCGCTACTATGACGGGGATTTCGCAAGCTATTACGCGCAATACGCGCCGGACGCCGTGCTTGTGCTTATAAACGCGGGTACGCTTTCACAGGAAAACACGCACTATGACTTTTTCGGAGATTTGGGGGAACAGTCAAAGTGAAGAAAATCGTTGTAATTGACGGGCAGGGCGGAAAAATAGGCGCGCTGCTTACAAGCCGCATAAAAACGCTGCCCGGTGAGTTCCGAATATACGGCATCGGAACAAACAGCATCGCCGCCGCCGCAATGCTGCGCTCCGGCGCGGACTTTGGCGCGACAGGGGAAAACCCCGTCTGCGTAAACTGCCGCGACGCGGACATTGTCGTCGGCCCTGTCGGTATTATTTCGGCGGACTCGCTTCTGGGCGAGGTGACGCCCGCTATGGCCGTTGCGGTGGGGCAAAGCGCGGCGCAAAAGGTGCTTCTGCCGATAAACCGCTGCAACAACCACATCGTCGGCGTTTCAGACGCGCCGATTGCCGATTTGATAGAGGCGGCGGCGCGGTACATCGCCGGATTTTTGGAAAATGACGGTTGACAGGCAAGTCGGGGATAAAGTATAATATCCGTGTAGCGGATATTATCTTCTTAAGATATACCATTTCGCGTTCGCGAATCGGCGCGATGCGCCTATGGTATAATATCCGTGCAGCGGAATGCGCATCGCTTGCCATGAAGGCGGGCAGGGATTAGAAACAAGCGTTTAAGTTAAGCCACGAAGGCTTTATGACCGCGCAAAGCGCGGCTGTGGCCTGTGGCTTATTTTTATTGTTCGGAGGGGTTCACAAAATGTCACACACAAAAAGGCTTGTTTACACGGCGATTCTTATCGCAATCGGAGTTGTCCTGCCGCTTCCCTTCGCGCCGGAAATGGGGAAAGTTTTGCTTCCCATGCACTTGCCGGTTCTGCTTTGCGGAATCATCTGCGGCGTTCCCTACGGACTTGCCTGCGGCGCGGTGACGCCGGTGCTGTCGCACTTGATGACCGGTAAGCCGCCGATGGCGATTCTGCCGTCCATGATTTGCGAGCTTGCCGTCTACGGGCTTGTTTCGGCGCTGCTCGCGCGCTTTATCAAGACGAAGAACACGTACTTAAACACGCTTGTTCCGCTGATATGCGCGATGCTGGCGGGACGGGTGATTTACGGCGCGATGAACGCGCTTGTTTTCCAAGCGGGGGATTACTCTATGCAAATCTGGATGACAAGCATGTTCGTAACGGCTCTGCCGGGCATCATTATCCAGATTGTGCTTATACCCGGCGTGGTCTTCGCGCTTCAAAGGGCGAAGCTTGTAAAGGCTTACGGATAGGGGCGCGTCAGATAACCCACTGTAGGGGACGCCCCCATTGGGCGTCCCCTGCACAGCCGTTGCAACGTTTGTAGGGCGCGACGCCCCCGGCACGCCATCTGAATCACTTTGTCTGCGTCAAAAAAGCCCCGCCCTTAGGGGCGAGGCTTTTTGTTAAGAACAATTATTCCGCTGTGCCGGTCGATACCGAGGCTTCCCATTCGTCGAAGCCCTTCATAACGGCATCGTATGTATCCTGACTTATCTGCGGAAGCTTTCCGCCCATGATCTTCGCGACGTCGTCAAACGCGGCCTGCGCCATTTTGCGCATCTCACCGATCTTAGAGGGGTCGCCGCCGGTGATGGCCTTGGCATAGTCAAGAATGCGCGTTGACGTTTGCTTAACGCCGTAATAGCCGTCCTCGCTGATGTCCTCTTTCGCCTTGGCGATAAGGGCGTTCTGCGCGTCAACGGAAAGGTCGGGATGGAACGAGAACGTGCCGTCGCCGTTATCGACAAGCACATCCCAATAGCTGTCAACATTGTTGGGGTCAAGGCGTCCGGCCTTGCTGCCGTACCAAGAATTCGCGCCGTTGGCGCTTTGGTTCTTGCCCACTTGGTTGACAAGCTCGCTTACCAAGTTTTGGAGATTGTCGAGATACGCCTTGTCCGCCGCGCGAAGCTCGGCAAGTTTCGCGGTGTCGCGCTTGTAGATTTTACTTGTGTCGCTGCTTGCGCTCTCGGCGCTTTTTACAAAGGTATCGGTTTCTGCCGCAGCGGTGTTCTGGGTACTGCCGCTTGCAATCTGGGCGGCGGCGGCGTTGGACGCCGTGCCAACGGGTGGGGTATACGCTGTGTTCGCTGTCGGGTTAACACCTGTGACTGCCATTTCGGTTCCCTCCGTTTTCAATATTGTGGGGATATCAAGGCCCCGCGCCTCCTGCGTCCGTACAGGGGTCTCCTTCATCTATTATCGTACGCGGACACGGGTATCTTTAATATAAATGACATATAGTTACTTAAGAGCGCCGGATATATTTTACAATGACTAATCAATCACATTCGCAGTTTGGCGTTTTAACGCGCAAAAAAAGCCGCTTACCGAACCGAACATGCCGCTTGCCGTACGTCGCTTTCAAAACGGGCAAGCCCATGGTATAATGAGTACAGAGGGGCGGGGAAGGGGGAAAGCCTTGAAGCTTAAAATTGAAATTGACGAAAACCTTACCGAGCCGGAAGTCGTGATACGCTGCGCCCGCGCGGACGAAGAGGTGCTTTCAATTCAGCGCCGCGTACTTGAACATTCCGAGCAACCGTCAAGGCTTGTGCTTTACAGGGACGGCGTGGAATACTATCTGCCGGCCGAACACATCCTCTTTTTTGAAACCCAGGACGAACAGGTATACGCGCATACCGCCCGCGACGTGTACCGTATAAAGCGAAGGCTTTACGAACT